>NZ_JBWKEQ010000060.1:0-47663 GCF_056435365.1 Kitasatospora sp. NPDC043949
CCCCCCCCCCCCCCCCCCCCCCCCCCCCCCCCCCCCCCCCCCCCCCCCCCCCCCCCCCCCCCCCCCCCCCCCCCCCCCCCCCCCCCCCCCCCGCTACTCCACCGGCGAAACGTGCAGCGCGGGAAGCGTTGGGGCCGTGGCCGATCGTCCCGTCAACTCGCGGTAATGGCGCACCCGGAACACCCCGGACAGGCTCGCCGTCACCGTCACGGCGACCGCCAGCCAAAGGGCAGCGCCCGCCATGGCGAGCACCCCGAAGACCCGGTCGACCGCCGTGAGGCCCAGGCCGAAGACCGCCACCGACGGAAGGAAGGACAACAAGACGGGCAGAGCGATCCAGGTCGAACTGCGCGCGGTGTCCCCGCCGCGGGCCCGGAACGCCTGCCGGGAAGTCCGCATCGCCTCACGGACCCCGATGCCGTCGATCATCATCGCCGGCAGTACCAGGTAGGAGGCCATCGCCCACGAGAGCCCGACCAGCAGCAGCGACCCGAAGAAGATCACCACCACCCCGACCAGTGCCCACACCACGATCGCCGGCAGCCGCCGCAGCGCCCGCCCGTAGCAGGCCCCGATCCCGACCGCCCGCCCCTGCATCGCGTCATCCGCCGCGACGACCAGCACCGCGTTGAAGAACGTGGCGCAGACCGCCACGACGAGGATCGCGACCACCACCAAGGCCACGTTCCCCAGGACGGCCCCCGACCACAGCCCCGTCACCCCCAAGGCGAGCGCCCCGACCAACCCGGCGAGCACCACGCCGGCGATCCCGGGCAGGAGCAGCAGCGCCTTGTGCTCCCACATCACCCGCGCCGATTCCCTGACCGGCCTCTCCGTGTACAACGTCCCACCCCAAAGGTTCTCAACCGGGCGCGGCCGGCCACTCCCGGGGCCCCTCCGGCAGCGCCAAGCACGCTTCCTGATCGGCCGATTCGTCGAACTCGTCGCGCAGCGGCCTCAGCAGGAACTCTGCCATCCCGTGGGGCAGCGGGGCGGGGCGGCGGTCAGTCGTGGGTCAGGGTTCGGGGGCGGATGTCGGGCCAGGTCTGCTCGATGTGGTCGAGGCAGGCCTGCCGACGCGCCGCGCCGAACACCGTCCTCCAGCCCTCGGGCACGGCGGCGAAGGCGGGCCAGAGTGAGTGCTGGCCCTCTCCGTTGACCAGGACCAGGTAGTCGGCGTCGGGGTCGTCGAAGGGATTCGTCACCACGTCGTCCTCTCGTGCTTGGTGAAAACCGGTGAGCTTGCCGGTGTGGTCAGCGGCCGCGCAGTTCCAGGGTGCAGCACTTGACGCTGCCGCCCGCCTTGAGGAGTTCGGTGAGGTCCACGCCGATCGGCTCGAAGCCGCGTCGGCGCAGTTCGCCGATCAGGTGGGTGGCCGACTCGGGGAGCAGGACGTGGCGGCCGTCGGAGAGCGCGTTGAGGCCGAAGACGGCGGCGTCCTCGGCGGTCGCCTGGATGGCGTCCGGGAACAGTTCGCGCAGTACCGCCCGGCTGCCGGGGGTGAAGGCCTCCGGGTAGTACATGATCTCGTCGTCGGAGAGGACGGCGAGCGCCGTGTCCAGGTGGTAGAACTCCGGGTCGACCAGGGTCAGGCTGGTCACGGGGACGCCGAAGAACTCCTGGGCCTCGGCGTGCGACCTCGGGTCGGTGCGGAAGCCCGTGCCGGCCAGCAGCCGACGGCCGGCCAGCAGGTAGTCGCCCTCGCCCTCGTTGATGTGCTCGGGCCACAGCAGTTCGGACCAGCCCTGCTCGCGGAACCAGGACAGGTAGGCCGGGCCCTCGGCCGTGCGCTCGGCGTGGCGGAAGCGCGCGCCCAGGACCTTCCCGTCGACCACGGTCGCGCCGTTGGCCGCGAAGACCATGTCGGGCAGTCCGGGCAGCGGGTCGATCTCCTCGACGGTGTGGCCGAGTTCGCGGTAGAGGTCGCGCAGCCTGGTCCACTGGGCGAGCGCGAGTGCGCCGTCGACCGGCTTTTCCGGGTGCATCCAGGGGTTGATGGAGTAGCTGACGCCGAAGTGGCTGGGCCGGCACATCAGGAAACGGCGCTGGCTTGCGACGCGGGCTGTCATCGGGGTGGTTCTCCTCGGTCTGCGTGCTGCGTGCTGCGTGCTGTGTGCTGCGTGGTGTTCGTGTTGCTCCGGAGGTCCGGGAAGGTCCGGGAGCCGTTCAGTCGACGAGCCGGCGGCGCATCCCGCGGACGGCCAGGAACCAGGCGAGGACGGCGAATGCGGCCAGGACGGCCCCGTGCAGGGCGTCGCCCGCCCCGAGCGTCCCGAAGGCGGCGTGGCGCACCAGCTGCGTGCAGTGGTAGATCGGGTTGACGGCCGCCACCCCCTGGACCCAGTCGGGCAGCCCGTCCAGCGGGAAGAACACGCCCGCGGCCATCACCAGCGGTGTGAGCACGCCGGACACCACGAGCCGCAGCCAGTCGATCGCCGGCACCAGGCAGGACACCCACATGCCGAGCAGGGCGAAGGCGAAGCCGGAGACCAGCGCCACCAGCGGCACCAGCAGCAGCTCCGGCCCCGGCGGCAGGCCGATGGCGAGGCAGACCAGCAGCGGCGCGGTGCCGTAGACGGAGGACTTGACGGCGATCCAGGACGCCTCGGCCGTGACCAGTTCCCAGACGTCGACGGGCTGGCACAGGACGGCGTCGTAGATCTTCTGGTACTTGCGGCGGTTGAAGCTCTCGAACATCCCGGCGAAGGCCGAGGCGAAGAGCACCGAGGTGACCACCATGCCGACGCCGACGAACTGCGGGTACGGGTGCCCCTGGACCGAGTCGATCAGCCGGCTGAAGCCGATGCCGAACCCGGTCATGTAGACCAGCGGCTCGATCAGCGAGCCGAAGGTGATGGCGGGCCAGTAGCGGCGGAAGAGCAGCAGTTCGCGCAGCCACACCGCCCGCATGGTCGGCCACAGGGCGGGCGGGAGGCCTGGGGCGGGACCGGTCTGGGCCTCGGTGCGGGGCATGGGCGTCGCCGTGGTCATCGGGTGTCCTCTCTGTGGGGGCGAGCAGGCGGGCGGGCAGGCGGCCGGTGGGCCAGGGGGGCGAGGGAGCGGCCGGCCCGGGCTCAGCCGAACAGCTCTCCGGTCAGCGCGACGAACACGTCCTCCAGGGAGGTCGGGCGCAGCACGTCCGGCGGTCCGAGACGCTCGCGCAGCTGCGCGGAGATCGTCTCGGCGCGCAGGACGGAGACCGCCGGCCCGGTCCGCCGGCTGGGCAGTCCGGCCCGGGCGGCCTCGGCCTCGACGAGTTCGCGCCGGGCCGCGTCGCCCCGGTACTCGGCGGCCTGCGCGCCCGCGTGCGCGCGCAGCAGTTCGGCGGGGGTGCCCCGGGCGATCACCCGGCCGCCGGTCACCACGGCCACCTCGTCGGCGAGCCGTTCCGCCTCTTCGATGTAGTGGGTCGACATGACCACCGTGGTGCCGCTCTCGCGCATCCCGTCGATGACGTCCCACAGGTCCTGCCGGATCTGCGGGTCCAGGCCCACGGTGGGCTCGTCCATGAGCAGCAGCCGCGGGTTGTTGACGATGCCCCGGGCCAGTAGGACCCGTCGGCGCATGCCGCCGGAGAGCGCGTCGGCGCGGGTGTTCGCGCGGTCGGTCAGCCGGACGGCGGCCAGCGCCTGGTCGACCGCCTCACGGTAGCGCTCGCGCGGCAGGGCCGTGAACCGGACGAAGACGTCGAGATTCTGGCGCACCGTCAGTTCGGGGTCGATGTTGTCGTGCTGCGGGACGACGCCGACCAGGGAGCGGGCGCGGCGGGAGTCCTCCGGCATCCGGTGCCCGAACACCTCCACGGTGCCCGCGTCCGCGCGGGTCTGCCCGGTGAGCATCCGCATGGTGGTGGACTTGCCCGCGCCGTTGGGCCCGAGCAGGCCCAGGAACATGCCGGGCGGCACTTCCAGGTCCAGGCCGCCCACCGCGGTGGTGGCACCGAACGTCTTGACCGCGCCGCTGATTCGGACGGCAGGAGTGTCCACGCGGGCGCTCCTTTCGGGGAGTCGGGGAAGGCAGGAGAAGCGCAGGGGATGTGCAGGGGATGTGCGGGGGAAGACGAGGGGAAGGCGGAGGAAGTCGGGCGAAGCCAGGGGAAGTTCGGCGTCGGGGAAGGTACAAGGGAAGTCGGGGAATGTCACCGCCCGGTGCGCCGAAATCCTCGCTCCCCGGGGGCCGGGCCCGCGCGATCATCTAACCGCAGAATCGACTTGTCAGGAACCTGCTTTCGGGGGTTCCCCTGTCCATGACCAGGTGTTAGGTTGCTCGAAGATCAATGCCGCCGGGACGCACTATGTCGGCCCATCCGGGGGGAAATTCGGCTCCATCGCCCGTAGTTCGCGACCGTAGCGTCGGTGTGCGACGGGTGCCGATCACGTATTCCTCCTTCGGTCGTCACCCGCGGCACCACCGCCCCTTCACACACCTGACCGAGGAGATGTGGATGCAGTCCGACGGACCGCTCACCGCGAACGTCCGCCTGCGGGCCGCGGTAGCCGAGGACGCCGGTGTCGTCACCGAGGTCTTCCTGGCCTCCCGCACCGCGACCATGCCGTACCTGCCCCGTCTGCACAGTGACGAGGCCACCCTGAGCTGGATCACCCACGTCGTGCTCCCGGACACCCGGGTGTGGCTGGCCGAGGAGGCCGGGACCGGGGCCGTGCTGGGCTTCGCCTCGCTCGACGGCAACCTGCTCGACCACCTCTACCTGCGCCCCGAGGTGCGCCGCCGCGGCATCGGGACCGTGCTGCTGGAGGCCGTCAAGTCGGCCAGCCCGCAGGAGCTCTCGCTGCACGTCTTCCAGAAGAACACCGAGGCGCGCGCCTTCTACGAGCGGCACGGCTTCGTCGTGGTGGACACCAACGACGGCAGCCGCAACGAGGAGAACGAGCCGGACATGACCTACCGCTGGACCGCGTGACTCCCGCCCGCACAGCGCGGTAGCCGGTACCCCCCCCCGCCGAGGGACGTCGGCGGGCCCCCGCGGCCCCGGAGCCCACAAGGACCCCCGGAGGCCACCACGGCCGGGGGCCCGCGACGGCCCCGGGACCCCCGGCGGCCCGCACACCACCACGGTCCGTGAATCACCGCGGTCCGCAGATCACCACGGCCCGCTCATCACCACGGCCCGCTCATCACAACGGCGGGGCTCGCCACGGCCTGAACTCACCACGGCCGCGGCCCCCGACGGCCCCGGGGCCCACGACGCCCCGCGACTCACCGTGGCCGCAACTCACCACGGCTCACCACGGCCGGGGCCCACAACGGCCAAGAGCCACCGGAAACCACCGTCCGGCCCGCCCGACCCACCCGGCCGGCGGGGCGGTTCCACCTGGAGGGATGCCCCGTGCTGGGCGAACACAGCCTGCCCGCGGAGACACCGCTGTCGTACGCACAGTTGGCGCTCTGGTTCAACGACCGCCTCCAAGGCGGCGACGCCTCGTACAACGTCCCGGTGGCGCTGCGGCTGACCGGCCCGGTCGACCACGAGGCGCTGCGGTGCGCCCTCGCCGACGTGGTGGAGCGGCACGCGGCCCTGCGTACCGTCTTCCCCGAGCGCGACGGCGTGCCGCGCCAGCACGTGCTGGCGATGGCCGAGCTGCCGCCGGTCCTCACCGTGGTGCCCGTCACCGAGGAGGAGCTGCCCGCCCTGATCGAGGCCGGGGCCGGGCACGTCTTCGACCTGGAGGCCGAGGCCCCGCTGCGGGTGCACCTGTTCGTGCTCGGCCCGCAGCAGCACGTGGTGCTCATGGTGCTGCACCACATCGCCGGCGACGGCTGGTCGCTGGCCCCGCTGGCCCGCGACCTGAGCACCGCCTACCTGGCCCGCAGCCAGGGCCGGGCGCCCGTCTGGTCCCCGCTGCCCGGCACGTACGCCGAGTACGCCGTGCGCCAGCACGCGAACCTCGGCGACCTGGACGACCCGCAGGGCCAGGGCGGGCGGCAACTCGCCTACTGGCGCCAGGCGTTGGCGGGCCTGCCGGACTTCCTGGAGCTGCCCACCGACCACCCCCGCCCCGCCGCGATGTCGCACCGGGGCGAGTACTTCCCGTGGGACCTCCCGGCCGAGCTGCACCGCGAGCTGCTGGCGCTGTCCCGCTCCTGCCGGGTCAGCATGTTCATGGTGCTCCAGGCGGCGCTGGCGACGGTGCTGACCCGGTCGGGGGCCGGTACGGACATCCCGATCGCCAGCCCGATCGCGGGCCGCACCGACGAGCGCTACGACGACGTGGTCGGCTACTTCGTCAACCCGCTGGTCCTGCGCCTGGACACCTCCGGTGACCCGACCTTCCGCGAGCTGCTCAAGCGGGTGCGCCGCACCGACCTCCAGGGCTTCGCCCACCAGGAGTTCCCGTTCGAGCGGCTGATCACCGCGCTCAACCCGCACCGCTCGCTGGGCTGGCACCCGCTGTTCCAGGTGATGCTGGCCTTCCAGAACACCCCCGAGGCCTCCCTCGCGCTGCCCGGCATCGAGACCGAGATCGCCGAGGCGGGCCCGGGCGGAGCGAAGTTCGACCTGTCCTTCAACATGCGCGAGGTGCACGACGCCGACGGCGCCCCGGCCGGGCTCGGCTGCTTCGTCGAGTACAGCACCGACCTGTTCACCCGCGCGGGCGCCGAGGCCCTGACCGCCCGGCTCGGCCGGCTGCTCGCCGCGGCCGCCGCCGACCCGGACCAGCGGATCGGCGAGTACGACCTGCTCGGCGCCGAGGAGCGGCTCGACCTGTTCGAGCGCGCCCACGGGCCCGCCCTGCCCTTCCCCGCGGTGCCGCACGACGACGCCCCCGCGGTGCCGCACGACGGTACCGCCACGATGACGCACGACGGCGCCCTCACCGCGACCCAGCACGGCGCCCCCGCGGTGACGTACCACGGCGCCTTCGAGGAGCGCGCCGCCCTGGAGGGCGAGGTCACGGCCCTCGTCGCCGAGGACGGCCGGTTCACCTTCGCCGAGGTCAACGAGCGCGCCAACCGGCTCGCCCGGGAGCTCGTGCGGCGCGGGGCCGGCCCCGAGCGCTACGTCGTCCTGGCGCTGCCGCGCACCACCGACCTGCTGATCGCGCTGCTCGCCGTCATCAAGTCGGGCGCCGCCTACGTACCGGTCAGCCCCGCCATGCCGCGCGAGCGGCTGGCCGGCATCCTCGCCGACGCCGCCCCGGTCTGCGTGCTCGCCACGGCCGCCGACGCCGGCCGGCTGCCGGACGGCGCGCCCGTCCTGGTGCTGGACGAGCCCGGGGCGCGGGCCGCCGTCGCCGCCCACCCCGGCGGGAACCTGACGGACGCCGACCGCACCGGCCCCACCGGCCCGGACGACCCGGCCTACGTCATCCACACCTCCGGCTCGACCGGCGTGCCCAAGGGCGTGGTGATCCCGCACGGCGGCCTCAGCAGCCTGATGCACCACCACCGCACCCGCATGGTCCGCCCGTCCGGCGGCCCGCAGGGCCGGCGGCTCCAGCTCGGCCTGGTCGCCTCGATCACCTTCGACACCGCCTGGGAGCCGCTGTTCTGGCTGCTGGAGGGCCACCCGCTGCACCTGCTGAGCGACGAGGTCCGGCTCGACCCGCAGGCCCTGGTCGGCTACGTCCGCCGGGAGCGCCTCGACTTCCTGGACCTCACCCCGACGTACGTCCCGGCGCTCACCGCCGCCGGCCTCTTCGCCGAGGGCCACCACCGCCCGGCCGTGCTGATGCTGGGCGGCGAGGCCGTCGGGCCGGCGCTGTGGACCGAACTCTCCGCCCTGCCGGACGTCGCGGTGTTCAACTACTACGGCCCGACCGAGTGCACCGTCGACGCGCTCGCCTGCTCCCTGGCGGACAGCCGCACCCCCGTCATCGGCCGCCCGCTCGACAACACCCGGGCGTACCTGCTGGACGACCTGCTGCGCCCCGTCCCGCTCGGCGTGCCCGGCGAGCTCTACCTGTCCGGGCCGCACCTGGCCCGCGGCTACCTGCGCCGCCCCGCCCTGACCGCCGAGCGCTTCGTCGCCGACCCGTACGGCCCGCCCGGCGCCCGGATGTACCGCACCGGCGACCTCGCCCGGATGCGCCGCGACGGCCAGGTGGAGTACCTCGGCCGGGCCGACGGGCAGATCAAGATCCGCGGCTTCCGGATCGAGCCCGGCGAGATCGAGGCGGTGCTGCTGCGCCACCCCGCGATCGTGCAGGCCGCCGTCCTGGCCCGGGGCGCCGGCGCCGAGGAGCGCCACCTCGCCGCCTACCTGGTGACCGAGGACGGGAACGCCCCCGACCTCGCCGAGGTGCGCGAGCTGCTGGCCGGGCAGCTGCCCGACTACATGATCCCGGCGGCCTACGCCGTCCTGGCCCGGCTCCCGCTCAACTCCAGCGGGAAGCTGGACGGTTCCGCTCTTCCCGAGCCCGGGCTGCGGGCCGCCACCGGCCGCTCCCGGGCCCCCCGGGACGCCCGCGAGGCCGCGCTGTGCGCGCTGCTCGCCGAGGTCCTCGGCGTGGCCGAGGTCGGCCCCGACGACGACTTCTTCGCGCTCGGCGGCCACTCCCTGCTCGCCACCCGGCTGGTCAGCCGGGTGCGCACCGCCCTGGGTGCCGAACTGCCCATCCGGGCGGTCTTCGAGAGCCCGACGGCCGCCGGGCTCGCCCGCGCGGTGGACGCCGGGCGATGTCGCCCGGCGCTGACGGCCGCCGCCCGCCCCGAGCGGATCCCGCTCTCGCACGCCCAGCGCCGGCTCTGGTTCCTCCAGCAGCTGGACCCGCACAGCGACGCGTACCACATCCCGCTGGCCCTGCGCCTGACCGGCGCCCTGGACCGGGACGCCCTCGCCGCCGCGCTGCACGACTGCGCCGCGCGCCACGAGGCCCTGCGCACCGTCTTCCCGCTCCCCCGCGGCGAGGACGCGGCTCCCCACCAGCGGATCCTCGCCCCGGAGCAACTCCCGCCGCTGCTACGGCACTCCGGCGCCGCCACGGTGACCGAGGAGGGCCTGGCCGAGGCCCTGCGCACCGCCGCCGCCCAGCCCTTCGACCTCGCGTCGGAGCCACCGCTGCGCGCCCACCTCTTCGCCCTCGCCCCCGAGCGGCACGTCCTGCTGCTGACGGTCCACCACATCGCCTGCGACGGCTGGTCGATGGGCCCGCTCGCCCGCGACCTGGGCGCCGCCTACCAGGCCCGGACGGCCGGCCGGGCCCCCGAGTGGACCGCCCTGCCCGTCCAGTACGCCGACTACACCCAGTGGCAGCTCACCCTGCTCGGGGACGACGAGGACCCGGGCAGCACCGCCGCCCGGCAGTGGCAGTACTGGAGCGGGGCGCTGGCCGGCCTGCCCGAGGAGATCGCGCTGCCGGTGGACCGGCGGCGCACCGCCGAGACCGGCCAGGAGGCCGGCCGGGTGCCGCTGCGGCTGAGCGGCGCGGACCACCGCGCCCTGGCGGAGCTCGCCCGGGCCGACGGCGCCAGCCTCTTCATGGCCGTCCAGGCCGGTCTGGCGGCGCTGCTCACCCGCCTCGGCGCGGGCACCGACCTGCCGATCGGCACCCCGATCGCCGGGCGCACCGACGAGGCCCTGGACGACCTGGTCGGCTTCTTCGTCAACACGCTGGTGCTGCGCACCGACACCGACGGGGACCCGGGCTTCCGGGAGCTGCTGCGCCGCGTCAAGGACGCCGACCTCGCCGCCTACGCCCACCAGGACCTGCCGTTCGAGCGGATCGTCGAGCTGGTCAACCCGGAGCGCTCCCCCGGCCGCCACCCGCTCTTCCAGGTCGCCCTGGTGATGGAGCAGGCGGGCGCCGCCGTGGAGATCCCCGGCCTCGACAGCGAGTTGCTCACCGCCGGCCCGGCGCCGGCCAAGTTCGACCTCACCGTCACCCTGGGCACGCCCGCCGGCCCGGACGACGAGCTGACCGGCGCCGTCGAGTACCGCGCCGACCTGTTCGACCGGGCCACGGTCGAGGCGATCGCCGGCTACCTGACGCGGCTGCTCGGCGCGGCCGCGGCCGACCCCGAGCGGCCGATCTCCCGGCTCGAACTGTCCGCCGAGGGCGAGCGGCCTCGGCTGCTGGAGCGCTCCGCCGGCGAGCGGCGGGAGCTGGCGCCGACCACGCTGGCCGCCCTGGTGTCGGCAGGGCTCGCCGCGCCGTCCGACACCCCCGCCCTGGTGTTCGAGGGCCGGGAACTCGGCCCGGCCGAGCTGGACCGCCGGATCGACGCGCTGGCCCGCCGGCTCGCCGCGGTCGGCGTCCGCCCGGGCAGCCGGGTCGCGGTGGCCGTGCCCCGCTCGGTGGAGCTCGTGGTGGCGCTGTGCGCCGTCCACCGCGCCGGCGGCGCCTACCTGCCGCTGGACCCGGACTACCCGGCCGACCGGCTCGCGTACATGCTGGCGGACGCCCGCCCGGCCGCGGTGATCGCCGCCCCGGAGCAGGCCGCCGCGCTGCGCCCCGCCGAGGGCGTGCCGTGCCTGTCACCGGAGGACCTGCCGGCGCCCGAGGGCGTCACGCCGACCGCCCCCGGCCCCGGGGACCCGGCCTACGTGATCTACACCTCGGGCTCGACCGGGCGGCCGAAGGGCGTGCTCGTCCCGCACCACGCCATCGCCAACCGGCTGCGCTGGGGCCAGGAGGAGTACCGGCTCGGCGCCCGGGACGGCGTCCTGCAGAAGACCTCGGCCAGCTTCGACATCTCGCTGTGGGAGTTCTTCTGGCCGCTGATCACCGGCGCCACCCTGGTGCTGGCGAAGCCCGACGGGCACCGCGACCCGGCCTACCTGGCGGAGCTGATCCAGCGCGAGGGCGTGAGCGTCGCCCAGTTCGTGCCGTCCATGCTGGACGTCTTCCTCCAGCACCCGCGGGCCGCCGAGTGCACCGGGCTGCGCCTGGTCGTGGCCAGCGGCGAGGCGCTGCCCGCGGCCACCGTGCGCCGGTTCCGGCAGGTGCTCCCGGGCGTCCGGCTGGACAACCTCTACGGGCCCACCGAGGCCACCGTGGAGGTGACGGCCTGGGAGTGCGGCCCGGCGGACGAGCAGGCGCACCCGGTGCCGATCGGGCGGCCGGTCTGGAACTCCGGCGGCTACGTCCTGGACACCGCCCTCAACCCCGTCCCGCCGGGCGTGCCGGGCGAGTTCTACCTGACCGGCGAGCAGCTCGCGTACGGCTACCTCGGCCGCTCGGCGCTCACCGCCGAGCGCTTCGTCGCGGACCCGCACGGCGCGCCGGGCACCCGGATGTACCGCACGGGCGACCTGGCCCGCCACCGCCCCGACGGCGTGGTGGAGTACCTGGGCCGGGTGGACAGCCAGGTGAAGCTGCGCGGCCACCGGATCGAGCTCGGCGAGATCGAGACCCGGCTCGGCGAGCACCCGGCGGTCACGGCCTGCGCCGTCGCCGTGCGCGAGGACCGGGCCGGCGCCGTACGGCTGGTCGCGTACGTGGTGCCGGACGGCGCCGCGCAGCCGCCCACGGCCGCCACGCTGCGCGCCCACCTGCGCGGCCACCTGCCCGACCACATGGTGCCCACCGCCTACGTGCTGCTCGGCGCGCTCCCGGTGACGGCCAACGGCAAGCTGGACCGCCGGGCGCTGCCCGAGCCGCAGACCCACGTCGAGAGCCGGGCCCGGGAGCCGCGCACGCCGGCCGAACGCACGCTGGTCGCGGTCTTCGCCGAGCTGCTGGGCGTGCCCGCGGTCGGCCCGGAGGACGACTTCTTCCTGCTCGGCGGCCACTCGCTGCTGCTGATCCGGCTGGTCGAGCGCATCCACGCGGAGTTCGGCGTCGACCTGCCCGTGAAGACGCTGTTCGAGGCGCCGACCCCGGCCGCGCTGGCGCAGCGGCTGACCGGGCAGCGGCCCGGGCGCGCCGACGCCCCCTTCGAACCGCTGCTGGCGCTGCGGGCCGCGGGCGGCCGGGCACCGCTGTTCTGCGTCCATCCGGTGACGGGCGACGGCCTCGGCTTCATCGGCCTGCTGCGCGGGCTCGACCCGGACCAGCCGGTCTACGCCTTCCAGGGCATCGGCACGGTCGGCGGCGGGGAGCGGCCGGCCGACGTGGACGGCCTGGCGCGGGAGTACCTGGCGCGGATGCGCGCCGTCCAGCCGCACGGCCCCTACCGGGTGCTCGGCTGGTCCTTCGGCGGGCTGGTCGCGCACCAGATCGGCGTGCTGCTGCGCGAGCAGGGCGAGCAGGTCGACCTGGTCGCGCTGCTGGACAGCCATCCGGCGCCGCCGGACGCCGGGGAGGTCACCGACACCGCCGTGCTGGCCGAGCTGCTGACGGCGACGGGCGCGCCCGCCGCCGAGGTCGCGGCCGTCCTGGCGCAGCAGTGGCGGCCCAAGCCCTCGGAACTCCTCGACCGGCTGGCCGTGGCGCTGCGCGAGGCCGCGCCGCGCGACGAGGACGAGCTGGCGGTGTTCCTCGACTCCTGCCGCTACCACGCCGGGCTGATGGCGGCGTGGACCCCGGGGGTGCTCGACGCGCCGCTGACCACCTTCACCGCGACCGGCGACCACCGGCCGCAGCAGACGGTGGCCGTCTGGTCGGCCCACACCACCGGGCCGGTGGCCGACCACCCGCTCGCCGCCCGGCACCTGGACCTCGCCGACGCCGGGCCGATCGACGAGATCGCCCGGGTCGTCGCCGCCGTCCTGCGACGGGCCGACGAGGGCCGGCGATGACGGTCCGTCCGGAGCGTTCCGGACGGACCGCCACCCGCCGCCCGGCCCCGTCGTACGGAACCGGGCGGCCGGGGTCAGGCGCCCGGCGCCCGGCCCTCCTGGGGGCCGTCCGCGGTGTCCAGGCACGCCCGGGCCTGCGCCGCGAGCTCCGCGAGCACCTCGGCCCGCTGCTGGTGCAGGAAGAAGTGGTCGCCCGGCAGGATGCGGTGGCGGAAGCCGGCCGCCGTGGTGGACCGCCAGCCGGTGATCCACTCCGGTCCGGCCATCAGGTCGTCGGCGCCGCCGAGCGCCAGCACCGGGCAGGGCAGCACGGTCGGCCGGATCCGGTCGTTGTACTCGCCCAGCAGGGTGACGTCGGCCCGGAGCACCGGCAGGATCATCTGCATCAGGTCGGCGAACTCCAGCACCTCGGCCGGGGTCCCGCCGAGGCCGACGATGCGCTCCAGGAGTTCGTCGTCGGTGAGTCCGTGCAGCCGGGTGACGTCCGGCGTGCCGGGCGCCCGGCCGCCGGAGACCACGAGGGACAGCGGCAGCGGCCGCGCCTCGGCGGCGAGCCGGCGGGTCGTCTCGTAGGCGATCCGGGCGCCCATGCTGTGGCCGAAGAGGATGAACGGTTCGTCCGCCGGGCGGCTCGCCAGCAGGGCGAGCAGGCCGTCGACGACCTCGTCCATGACGGCCGACGGCGGCTCGGCGAGGCGGGTGCCCCGGCCCGCCAGTTCCACCGGAACGATCGTCAGGCCCGGCTGCTCGCCGGACCGGGCCCACGGCAGGTAGGCGCTCGCGGAGCCGCCGGCGTGCGGCAGGCAGTAGACGCGCACGGGCCCGGACCGCCCGTTCGGCGCGGCGTCCCGGTGCCACGGCGTCCATCGGGCCACCTCGTCGTGCTGTACGGCGGACGAACCGGTCATCGCTGCTCCTTTTTCTTCCCCAGTCAATTACGCGAAGCCTGAACAGGCCTCCCGCACGACTTTATGCGGTAATTCACGGGTTGGTCCAGCCCGTATTCCGGCATGCCCCGAGAAGGTCCAACCGGGCGATGCCGCAGCTCAGTTGTGCCCTGAAATAGTTGGTTGGCGCATAAGGATCTTGAGTCTTTCCCGGAACACCGAGCTCTGTTACGGTGCTCCTCGTCCGGGTTTCTTTCGGATATTTCCAGAGTATTTCGATCGGCGAGTTCCGACGACGAGTTCCGAACGCACGACGGGAGAGGGCGGACAGAATGTGCGGAATAACCGGCGTATTCGTCCTGGGCGGCGGTCGCCCGGCCGATGCCGCCGTGGTCCGGGAGATGACGGCGTGCCTGGTGCACCGCGGCCCCGACGACGACGGCCACTACGCCACGGACGGCCTGTGCCTGGGCTTTCGCCGGCTGGCCCTGAACGACCTCGCCGGCGGCAACCAGCCGCACCGCACCGAGGACGGCACCCTGGTCTCGGTCTGCAACGGCGAGATCTACAACCACCGCGAGCTGCGCACCGCGCTGAGCCGCCGCGGCCACCGGTTCCGCACCGAGAACGACACCGAGGTGCTGCTCCACCTGTACCGCGAGTACGGCGAGGACCTGACGGCCCACCTGGACGGCCAGTTCGGCTTCGCGCTGCACGACGGGACCGCACAGCGGCTGCTGCTCGCCCGCGACCGGGCCGGCATCGTCCCGCTCTTCTACACCGTCGCCGACGGCCAGCTGATCTTCGCCTCCGAGATCAAGGCGATCCTGCGCCACCCGGCCGTCAGCGCCCGGGTCGACCTGCGCGGCCTCGACCAGGTGCTGACGCTGCCCGGACTGGTCAGCCCGCGCACCATGTTCGAGGGCATCAGCGCCCTGCGCCCCGGCGAGCGGCTGATCGCCGACCGCTCCGGCGTGCGCACCGAACGGTACTGGGACCTCGACTTCCCGCTCGCCGCCGACCTCGACCCGGTGGCCCCCGAGGCCCTGGACCGGGAGCTGGAGCGGTACGCCCACCGCACCGCCGAACTGCTCGACGGGGCCGTGCGCAGCCGGCTGCTCGCGGACGTGCCGATCGGCATGTACCTCAGCGGCGGCCTCGACTCCAGCCTGATCGGCGCCCTGATGGCCCGGGCCCGGCCCGGCCACGCCTGGCCCAGCTTCTCCGTCACCTTCCCCGGCCGCGACTTCGACGAGGGCCCGCACCAGCGGCTGGTCGCCGCCAAGCTGGGCACCGAGCACCACGAAGTCCCGGTCGGCGAGCACGAGGTGGCCGAGCGGATCACCGCGATGGTGCGCCACGCCGAGGCACCCGTGCGCGAGTCGTACAACGTCTGCTCGCTGGCGCTGTCCGAGGCCGTCCGCGCCGCCGGGACGGTCGGCGCGCTCAGCGGCGAGGGCGCCGACGAGCTGTTCGGCGGCTACCCCGGCTACCGCTTCGACGCCACCGGGCTCGGCGGCAGCCGGCTCACCGGCCTGGACGCCCGGCTGGAGCGCGAGATCCGCGAACGGATGTGGGGCGTCGACCTCGGCTACGAGCAGGACCAGCTGCCCGCCCAGGAGTTCCGCCGCGAGCTGTACGCCGAGGACCTGGCTTACGGGCTGGACGAGTTCTCCGTCACCAACCAGCGCCTGGTCGACCCCGAGCGGCTGTCCGGGCGCCACCCGCTGCACCAGCGCTCCTACCTCGACTACCACCTGCGGCTCGCCGACCACCTGCTCGGCGACCACGGCGACCGGATGGCCCTGGCCAACGGCGTCGAGCTGCGCTTCCCCTTCCTGGCGAACGCGGTGGTCGACCACGCCACCACGCTGCCACCGGAGTTGATGCTCGCCCACGGCCGGGAGAAGGCCGTGCTGCGCCGGGCGGCCGAGGGGCTGGTGCCCGGCGAGGTGCTCAGCCGGCAGAAGTACGGATTCCGCGGCCAGACCAGCAGCCACCTGCTGAGCACCGGCGCCGACTGGTTCGAGGAGCTGGTCTCCCCCGCGACCGTCCGCCGCCAGGGCTACTTCGACCCGGACACCGTCGCCGCCCTGACGCAGCGTCAGCGCGGCGACGGCCAGCAGGTGCACGCCCACCTGGACACCGACTACCTGATGCTCGTCGCGACCTTCGCCCTCTTCGTCGAGGAGTTCGATCTGCCGTGCCTGGGATGACCGCCACAGCCGCCGGGCCGATCGCCGACCCCGGCACCCGCCCGCGCCACCCGCTGGTCGGGGTGGTCGGCGGCATGGGCCCGCTGGCCTCCGTCGAACTGCTGCGCACCGTCTACCGGGCCTGCCGGCTCCACCCCGAGCAGGACACCCCCCGGGTGCTGCTCTGGTCCGACCCGGCCGTGGTGGACCGCACCGAGGCCATCGGCAGCGGCGAACTCGACGAGCTGCGCCGCGCCGTGGAGTCCTCGCTGCGCGGCCTGCTGGCCGCCGGCGCGGAACGCGTGGTGATCGCCTGCATCACCGCCCACCACGTGCTCGGCGACCTGCCGGCCGACCTCGCGGCGCGCTGCGTCTCGCTGGTCGACGTGGTGCACGAGGAACTGGCCGCGGCCGGCGAACCGCACCTGCTGCTCTGCTCCTCCGGCACCGCCCGGGCCGGCATCCTCACCTCGGGCGCCGCCGGGGCCCGGGCCGCTGGCCAGCTGGTGGCGCTGCGCCCACCGGACCAGGAGGCGCTGCACCGGGAGATCCACCGCCTCAAGCGCGGCGAGGACCCGGCCCGCACCATCGACTTCCTGCGCGAGACCCTGCCCCGCTACGGCGTGCGGGCCTTCGTCGCCGCCTGCACCGAGCTGCACCTGGTCACCAGGGCGATCGAGGACGCCGGTCTGAGCGAGGCCCTGCCCTCCCTCGACCCGCTGACGGTCGTGGCCCACCGGATCATGAACGGAGAGTTGTGAGCCACACGAGCATCCTCGACCGCTGGGCCGACCAGGTCGAGCGCCGAGCCGCCGCCCCCGCCCTCGCCACCGCCGAGCGGGTCTGGAGCCACCAGGAGCTGGCCGGGCTGGCCGCCGGCCTGCGCGACCGCCTCGCCACCGGCACCGGCCCGGTCCTGGTTGCCTGCGCGGACCCCGTCCCGGTGGTCGCGGCGATCCTCGCCTGCGCCGCCACCGGCCGCCCGTTCGCCCCGGTGGACACCCGCCAGCCCGCCGCCCGCTGGACGGCCCTGCTGGAGGACCTCCGGCCGGGCACCGTGCTCGCCGACGCCGCCGGCCGCTCCGCGCTGGCCGCCGCCGGGCCGGGCCCGACCGTCGCCGGGCAGCACCTGGCCGTCGCCGGACAGGGCGAACTGCCGCTGCTCGCCGCCGAGTCGATCACCCCGCTGCCCTGGGCGGCCGACGACTGGACCGGCATCAGCGGCCCCGACGCCGGCTACGTCTACTTCACCTCGGGCACCACCGGCCGCCCCAAGGGCATCCGGGGCAGCTTCGAGGCGGTCGCGCACTTCCTGGACTGGGAGATCGCCGAGTTCGGCATCGCCCCGGGCACCCGGATCTCCATGCTCACCTCCCCCGGCTTCGACGCCTTCCTGCGCGACGCCCTCGTCCCGCTGTGCGCCGGCGGCACCGCCGTGCTCCCGGCGCCCGGCGCCATCCCCGTCGGCGCGGCCCTGGCCCGCTGGCTGACCGAGCAGCAGGTCGACCTGCTGCACTGCGTGCCCACCGTGTTCCGCACCCTGCGCGCCGCCGGGCTGGCCGCCGACTCCCTGCCGCGGCTGCGCAGCGTGCTGATGGCCGGGGAGCCGGTCCGCCCCGCCGACATCGCCTGGTGGCGGGCCCTGTTCGGGGACGGCAAGGAACTGGTCAACCTCTACGGGCCGTCCGAGACCACCATGACCAAGGTCTTCCGCCGGCTCACCGCCGAGGACGCCGAGGCCGAGACCGTCCCGGCCGGCCACCCGATGCCCGGGGTCGAGATCGCGGTGCTGTTCGGCGGACGCCCGGTGGTGGACGCGATCGGCGAGATCGAGATCCGCACCCCGTTCCCGCTGCGCGGCTACCTGGGCGACGCGGCCGGCGGCTTCGCCGCACCGGACCGGTACCGCACCGGCGACCTCGGCCGCCTCGGCGCCGACGGCACCCTGGAGGTCCTGGGCCGCCGCGACCAGCAGGTCAAGGTGAACGGCGCCCGGGTCGAACTCGGCGAGATCGAGGACCTGCTGCGCCGCCACCCCGCGGTGGCGGACGTCTGCGCCGCCCTGGTCGAGGAGGCCGACGGCGAACCGGTGCTCTGCGCCTACCTGGTCGCCGACGGCGCCACCGACGAGGAACTGCGCGCGCACGCCGCCGAGGGCCTGCCCGCCCCCGCCCGCCCCGCCCTGTACCTGCGGCTCGCCGCGATCCCGCGCACCCTCAGCGGCAAGGCCGACCGGCGGGCGCTGCCCAGCCCGGCCGCCGCCCTGGCCGGGCGCACCGGCGAACAGCCGCTGGACGGCCTGGAGGCCGGCATCGCCGAGCTGTGGCGCGAGCTGCTGCACGTGCCCGCCGTCGGCCGGCACGACGACTTCGCCCTGCTCGGCGGGGACTCGCTGGGCATCGCCCGCCTGCTGGACGGACTGCGCACCCGCTTCGGCGTCGAGGTGCCGCTGCGGGTGTACGTCGGCGACCCGACCGTCGCCGGGCTGGCCGCGGCCGTCGCCGCCGGCCGCGCGGACGCCTCGCCGGAGGGCGGCCGCCGATGAGCCGCGACACCTCCCTGCCGCTGCGCGGCGACCGCGCCCGCGCGCCGCTGTCCTACGCCCAGCGGTCCATCTGGCGGGCCGAGCAGGTGCTGCCCGGCACCGCCCTGCACAACGAGAGCGCCGCCTTCCACGTCAGCGGCCCGCTGGACGTGGCCGCCCTGGAACGGGCGCTGGCCGCCGTCGCCCGGCGGCACGAGGTGGTGCGCTGCGCCGTCGCCGCCGACGGGGCGGGCGAGCCGTGGCAGCTGTTCGCCGACCTGGTCCGCCCCGCCGTCGAGACCGTCGACCTGACCGGCGTCCCCGAGGGCGAGCGCGCGGACCGGCTCGCCGAGTTCACCGCCCGCGCCGTGGCCGTGCCCTTCGACCTGGCCCGGCCCCCGCTGATGCGCACCCAGCTGTTCCTGCTGGGCGGCGGCCGCTCGCTGCTGCTGTTCACCGCCCACCACATCGTGGTCGACGCCTGGGGCTTCGGCGTCTTCCTGGAGTCGCTGGCCGCCTGCTACGCCGCCGAACTCGGCGGCGAGGCCCCGGACCCGGCCCAGGAACCGGCCGCCGGACCCGACTTCGGCGACTTCGCCGCCTGGCAGCGCGGCGACGACAGCGACACCAGCCACGCCGGCGGAATCGATCACTGGCAGACCCGGCTGGGCGGCGAACTGCCCACCGCCGACCTGCCGTCCGACGTCGGCCCCGGCGGTGACCCGGCGGCCGGCGCGCTGCACCACTTCACCGTCCCCGCCGAACTGGCCGCCCGGCTCAGCGCCTTCGGCCGGGGCGAACTGGCCAGCCTGTCCACCGTGCTGCTCACCGCCTTCTGCGCCACCGCCGCCCGCTGGACGGGCCAGGACGACCTGGTGGTCGGCATGCCGGTGGCGACCCGCGGCCGCACCGCCCTCGCCGGCGTGGTCGGACCGCTGCTCAACCTCGTCGCCCACCGCAGCGACCTCGGCGGCGAGCCGAGCTTCCGGCAGGCCCTGGCCCGCACCCGCCGGCACCTGAAGGCCGACCTGCGCCACCGCGACACCCCCTTCGACCTGGTCCTGGAGCGGCTGGGCCGGGCCGCGGGCGGGCGCACGCCGCTGTTCCAGCTGATGTACTCCTTCCACAGCGGCCCCACCACCACCCTGGAGCTGCCCGGCGTCACCACCGCCCCGGCGCCCTCGCACAGCGGCACGGCCAAGTACGACCTGACCTTCTTCCTGCGCCCGCGCCCCTCGGGCGCGCTGGACGCGACGCTGGAGTACCGCACGGCGCTGCTCGCCCCCGAGACGGCGGCCGACTTCGCGGACTCGCTGCTGTGCCTGCTGGAGGCCGCCGCAGCCGACCCGGACCGGCCGCTGGCCGAGCTTCCGGTGCTCTCCGAAGGCCGGCGCCGGCGCGTCCTGGTGGATTTCAACCGGGCGCCCGACGCCGAGCGCGCCTGGGCCACCGTGCCCGAGGCGCTGCGCGAACTCGCCCGGCAGGACGGCGCCGCACCGGCCGTCGAGTCACCCGGCCGCGCGTTCAACCGGGCCGCGGCCGACGCGGCCGCCGACCTGGTCGCCCGCCGGCTGGTGGCCCGGTACGGCGTGGCGCCCGGCGACCGGGTGGCCCTGCGCGTCGAGCGCGGCGCGCAGCTGGTGCCGCTGATCGTCGGCATCTGGCGGGCCGGGGCCGTGCTGGTCCCGCTGGACGAGGCCATGCCCGCCGCGCGGGCCGAGCACGTGCTCGCCGACAGCGGCGCCCGCCTGCTGATCGGCGACCCCGCCGAGGGGCTGCCCGCCGCCGACCCGGCCGCGCTGCTCGACGAGGGCCCGGACGCCGGGACCGGGCAGCCGCTGCCCGGCGCCGGCCCCGAGGACCTCGCGTACCTGATGTACACCTCGGGCTCCACCGGGCTGCCCAAGGGCGTGGCGGTGCCGCACGGCTGCGTCGCCAACCTGCTGCACAGCGTGGTCCGCGTCGAGCCGGGCCTGCGGGCCGACGACACCCTGCTCGCCGTCACCTCGATCACCTTCGACATCTCCGTCCTGGAGCTGTTCGCCCCGCTGCTGGCCGGCGGCCGGGTCGTGGTCGCCCCGCGCGAGAGCGTCCGCGACGCCGAGGCGCTGGGCGCGCTGCTGGAGCGCAGCGGCGCCACCGTCATGCAGGCCACCCCCTCGCTCTGGCGCGGGCTGCTGGACGGCGGCTGGGCGGGCCGGCCCGGGCTGCGGGCGCTGTGCGGCGGCGAGGCCCTGGACGCCGACCTCGCGGATCGGCTGCTGGCTCGCTGCGCCGGGCTGTGGAACCTGTACGGGCCGACCGAGACGACCATCTGGTCCACCGTCGGGCGGGTGCTGCCCGGCGAGGGCGTCACGGTGGGGCGCCCGGTGGCCGGCACCGTCTGCTACGTCCTGGACCGGCGGCTGCGGCCGGTGCCGCGCGGGGCCGTCGGCGAGCTGGTGATCGGCGGGGCCGGCGTCAGCGCCGGGTACCGCAACCGCCCGGAGCTGACCGCCGCCGCCTTCGTCGCCGACCCGGTCGACCCGGCCGGCGGCACCGTCTACCGCACCGGCGACCTGGCCCGCCACCTGCCGGACGGCCGGATCGTCGTGCTCGGCCGGGCCGACCAGCAGGTGAAGATCCTCGGTCACCGCATCGAGGTCGGCGAGGTGGAGTCCCTGCTCGCCGCCCACCCCGAGGTCCGCCAGGCGGCGGTGGTCGTGGACCGGGGGCAGCCCGCCGGGCCCCGGCTGGTCGCCTTCGTCACCGCCCGCACCGGGGACGACGGACTGCCCGACCGCCTGCGCCGGCACCTGCGCGAGCGGCTGCCCGCCGCCGCCGTCCCCGGGGTGATCGCCCCGCTGCCCGCGCTGCCGCTCAACACCAGCGGCAAGGTGGACCGGCCGGCGCTGCTGCTGCGCGCCGGGGAGCTCTCCGCCGCCCGGCGCAGCGCACCGGTCACCGAGGCCGAGCGGGCCGCCGTCGCGCTCTGGGCGGAGGTCCTGGGCCTGCCGCCCGAGCGGGTCGGCACCACCGACGACTTCTTCGCCGCCGGCGGCAACTCCATCGCCGCGACCCGGCTGCTCGGCCGGGTCCGGGCCCGCTTCGGCGCCGCGCCCTCGCTCGCCGAGTTCTACACCGACCCCACCCCCGCCTCCCTGGCGCGGGTGCGGCCCGCCGCCCCGGCGCCCGCCGTCCGGACGGCCGGGCCGGCCCCGGACGCCGTCCCGATGACCGACCAGCAGCGCCAGTTGTGGCTGCTGCACCGCCTGGCCCCCGACTCGCCCGCCTACCACCTGCCGGCCGCGCTCGACCTGACCGGCCCGGTGGACGAGGCGGCCCTGACCGGGGCACTCGGCGACCTGACCGCCCGGCACCCGGTGCTGGCCGCCCGCTGCGAGCTGCGCGAGGACGGCCCGGTGCTGGTCCTCGCGCCGCCCGCCGCACCGGCCCTGGCCGTCCTGGACGCGGCGCCCGAGGAGGTGCCCGAGCTGGCCCGGGCGGAGGCGGTGCGCCCCTTCGACTTGGCCGGTGAGCCGCCGCTGCGGCTCACCCTGGTGCGCACCGGCCCCGAGCGCTCGGTGCTGCTGTGCACCGCGCACCACCTCGCGGTCGACGGCTGGTCGATCGGCGTGGCCGTGCGCGAGCTGGCCGCGCTGTACGCCGCCCGCCTCGGGCTGGCCGAGCCGCCGCCCGCGCTCGACCTGGACGTCGCCGGCTACGCGGCCGACTGCGCCGACGAGGCGGGCCTGAGGCTGCGCCAGGAACACCTGGAGTACTGGCTGAAGCGGCTCGACGGGCACCCCGGCGTGCTCGACCTGCCCGCCGACGCACCGACCCGGGCGCGGCCGACGGGAGCCGGCGAGACCCTGCCGGTGGCGCTCGCCCCGGAGCTGACGGCCGCGCTGCGCGAGGGCGCCGCCCGGCTGCGCACCACGCCCTTCACCCTGCTGCTCGCCGTGTACGCGGCGCTGCTGGGCCGCTACGCGGGCAGCGACGACGTGCTGGTGGGCGTGCCCGTCGCCAACCGCGACCGGCCCGAACTGGAGTCGCTGGTCGGCTCGTTGGCCAACACCCTGCCGGTGCGCGTGGACCTGGCCGGGGCGCCGTCCTTCGCCGAACTCGCCGCCCGCACCGGGCGGGCGCTGGCGGGCGACCTCGGCCGTCCGCTGGTCGCCTTCGACCGGCTGGTGGCCGGCCTCGGCCTGCCCCGCGACCCGGGCCGCCCGACCCTGGTCCAGGCCTCGCTGGTGTTCCAGGACGCGCCGCCGGCCGACGTCCGGCTGGGCGCGGCCGCCGGCGTGCTGCGCCAGGTCCCCACCGGGGCGGCCAAGTACGACCTGACCCTGGCCCTGGACGAGCGCGCCGACCGGATCGCCGGCGCCCTGGAGTACGCCACGGACCGCTTCGGCCCGCAGTTCGCGGACCGCTTCGCCCGGCACTTCCACGTCCTGCTGCGGGCCGCCCTGGCCTCGCCGCAGGCCCCCCTCGACGCCGTCGAGCTCACCGACCCCGCTCTGCCCGCCCCGCGCCCGGCCCGCCCCGCGGGCGAGGCGCGCGCCGGGCACGCCGTCTCGGTGTCCGAGCTGTTCCGGGCCCGGGCCACCGCCCGTCCGGACGCCCCCGCGATCCGGGCCGAGGGCGTGACGGTCGGCTACCGGCAGCTCGACGTCTGGAGCGACCGGATCGCGTCCCGGCTGCTGGAGCGCGGCGCCGCCCCCGGCCGGTTCGTCTCGGTGCTGCTGCCCGCCGGCCCGGTGCAGAGCGCCGCGATCCTCGGCGTCGCCAAGACCGGGGCCGCCTTCGCGGTGCTCGACCCGGCCGACCCGGACGCCCGCCTGACCGCGCTGCTGGCCGACGCCGAACCGGTGTGCCTGCTGGCCGCCGAGAGCACGCTCGCCCTGCACCCCGAACTGCGGGAAGGCGTCGGGCACTTCGCCGACGTCCCGGTCGAGGCCGTCGACCCGCGGGTACCGGCCGCCGACGAGCCCGCGGGCCCCGCCCCGGCCGCCTCACCCGCCGGCCCCGGCGACCCGCTCTGCCTGGTCTACACCTCCGGCTCCACCGGCACGCCCAAGGGCATCGCCCTGCCGCACGCGGCGCTCGCCCAGTTCGCCCACTGGCAGCGCGAGCACTTCGGCATCCGGTCGGACAGCCGGATCGCCCAGTGGGCCCCGTTCACCTACGACGCCGCGTACACCGAGGTGTTCGCCGCGCTCTGCTCGGGCGCGGTGCTCTGCCTGCCGCCGCAGGGGCTGCGCCGCGACCCGCTCGCGGTGGCCGGGTGGCTGCGGGCCGAGCGGATCACCCAGATCCAGACCGTCCCGGCCTTCTTCCAACTGGTCACCGAGGCGCTGGACGCCACCGGATCGCACCTGCCGGACCTCGCCCACGTGCTGATGGCCGGCGAGGTGCTCCCGGTGGCCCTGGCCGCCGCCTGGGCGCACCGCCCCGACCGGCCGCGGCTGCACAACCTCTACGGGCCCACCGAGTGCGTGCTGGCGACGCACCGCGAGCTGGCGCCGGGCGAGGAGTTCCCGGCCGGGGTACCGATCGGCAGCCCGATCCCGGGCCGCGAGGCGGTGGTCCTGGACCGCCGGGGCCGGCTCTGCCCGGTCGGCGTGGTCGGCGAGATCCACCTGCGCAGCGACTTCCTGGCCGGCTCGTACCACCGCAGGCCCGAGGAGAGCGCCCGGGCGTACGTCGCCGACCCCTGGCAGGCCGGGGGCCAGCTGTACCGCACCGGGGACCTGGGCCGCCGCCTCCCGGACGGCGAGCTGGCGTTCGTCGGCCGGATCGGCAGCCAGCTGAAGATCCGCGGCAACCGGATCGAGCTGGAGGAGATCGAGGCGCTGCTGGAGCTGCACCCCGGGGTCCGCGAAGCGGCCGCCGCCGCGCACGGCCAGGGCGGGGCCCGCCGACTGGTCGGCTACGCCGTCGCGGCGCCCGGGGTCACCGGCGCCGAGCTGCGGGCGCACCTGGCCGAGCGGCTCCCGGCCGCGGTCGTACCGGACACCGTGCTGCTGCTGGACGCGCTGCCCAGGACGCGCACCAACAAGCGCGACCGGGCCCGGCTGCCGCTGCCCGGGGCCGCCGCCCGGCCCGCCGACGCTGCCCCGCTGGCCGGGGTCGAGCAGCTCGTCGCCGACGCCTGGCGCCAGTTGCTGGGCGGCGGCCCGGTCGGCCGGCACACCAACTTCTTCGAGGCCGGCGGCGACTCGCTGCTGGCCGCCCGGCTCCAGCTGGAGCTGGCCCGCCGCCTGGAGCGGCCGGTCCGGCTGGTGGACGTCTTCGGGCGGCCCACCATCGCCGAGTTCGCGGCCGGCCTCACCGAGGGCGCCGCCCCGGACGGCCGAGCCGCCGCCGGGACCGCCGAGCCGCGCGGCGAACGCCGCCAGAGCGCCGTCCGGGCCCGCGCCAGGGCCCGCCGCGAGGCCCGGGACCGGGCCGAGGGCCCGGCCGCCGACCAGCACACACCGGCCGGGCCGACGACCCGGACCGCACCGACAGGGAGGGACTGACATGGACGTTCAGGGCGTGATGACGGAGCTGCACGGCATCCTCGGCACCGAGGGGCTGGAGCGGGTCGAGGAGTGCCTGCGCATCCTCACCGGCGAACAGGCCCCGGAGTACCTGCACGACGACCAGGAGCCGACCCGGCTGTTCTTCCCCGGGATCAGCGCCCTGCCCTGGCACGACACCGCCGAACTGCCCTGGGTGGCCCGGATGGAGGAGGCGTACGACCGGATCAAGGCCGAGTTCCTGGAGCTGCGCGCCGAGCAGGCCCGCTTCGCCCCGTACGAGGACCTGTACACCAAGGAGCTCGGCTGGCAGGGCTGGGACACCTACCAGCTGTACCGCAACGGCAGCTGGCGCGACGAGGTCCTGGAGCGCTGCCCCGAGACCCACGCCGCCGTCTCGGCGAGCCCGCACGGGCCGCGCGACGGCATGTTCACCATCCTCAACCCCGGCGTGCACATCACCCCGCACACCGGCGGCGTGAACCTGCTGCTGACCGCGCACCTGCCGCTGATCGTGCCGCCCGGCTGCGCCATCAAGGTCGGCGACGACGAGCGGGGCTGGGAGGAGGGCAAGGTGATCCTCTTCGACGACAGCTTCATCCACGAGGCCTGGAACAAGGGCACCCAGCAGCGCGCCGTCCTGCTCTGGGACGTCTGGCACCCGGAGCTGACGCCCGTCGAGGTCCGGGCCCTGGAGTTCCTGATGCCCCGTTTCCAGCGCTACCTCATGGCGGTCTGAGCCGCACGGCGGCCCTGAACCCCATGGCGGTCTGAGCCCCGGCCGCGTACCCGGTCCTGCCCGCCCCGCCGCGCGCGGAGCCCACCTCACCCACGGAGAACACCTTGAACGCACAGCCGGTCATTCCCGACGAGGCCGAGACCGACGGCCGGGTCGCCGTCGTCGGCCTCTCGGGCCGCTTCCCCGGAGCCGATTCCGTCGACGCGCTGTGGGAGCTGCTGGCCTCCGGCACCGAGGCGATCAGCCGGTTCGGCCCCGAGGAGCTGCGGGCCGCCGGGGTGCCGGACGGCGAGGCCGGCAAGCCCGGGTACGTGGCCGCCAAGGGCGTGCTGGCGGATGTCGCCGGCTTCGACTCCCAGCTGTTCGGCTACAACGCGCTGGAGGCCTCGGTCATCGACCCGCAGCAGCGGATCTTCCTCGAATGCGCCTGGGAGGCGCTGGAGGACGCCGGCTGCGACCCCGACCGGGCGCGCGGGCCGATCGCGGTCTACGCCGGGTCGCTGCTGAGCACCTACCTGATCCACAACCTGCTGCCGCGCACCGACCTGCGGGACTCCCTCGGCGTGCCGATGCTCTTCCAGGGCAACCAGCCCGACCAGCTGGCCCCCCGCGCCGCGTACAAGCTCAACCTGCGCGGCCCGGCGGTCAGCGTGCAGACCGCCTGCTCGACCTCGCTGGTCGCGGTGCACCTCGCGGTGCAGAGCCTGCTGTCCGAGGAGTGCGACCTCGCGCTCGCCGGCGGCGTCACCGTCACCGTGCCGCACCGCTCCGGCTACCTGCCGGTGCCCGGCGGCATCGAGTCCCCGGACGGGCACTGCCGGCCCTTCGGCGCCGAGGCGGCCGGCACGGTCTTCGGCAACGGCGCGGGCGTCGTGGTGCTCAAGCGCCTCGCCGACGCGCTCGCCGACGGCGACCGGGTGCACGCCGTCATCCTCGGCTCGGCCGTCAACAACGACGGCGCGAACAAGGCGGGTTACACCGCCCCGGGGGTCGCCGGCCAGACCGCCGTGATCCGCGAGGCGCTGTCCGTCGCGGGCGTCGCCCCGGACAGCATCGGCTACGTCGAGGCGCACGGCACCGGCACCCCGATCGGCGACCCGATCGAGGTCGAGGCGCTCACCGCCGCCTTCCGCGCCGAGCAGGACGCCGACGACAGGTCCGCCACCGGCTGGTGCGGCCTGGGCTCGGTCAAGTCCAACCTCGGCCACCTGGACACCGCCGCCGGCGTCACCGGCCTGATCAAGGCCATCCTGACGGTGCGCGGCGGCCGCATCCCGGCGAGCCTGCACGCCGAAGCCGTCAACCCCGAACTCGGCCTCGCCGACAGCCCGTTCTTCGTCCCGGCCGGCCTCACCGACTGGCCGGTCGCCGACGGCCCGCGCCGGGCCGCCGTCAGCGCCTTCGGCATCGGCGGCACCAACGCGCACGTGATCCTTGAGCAGGCCCCCGAGCCGGCCCCGCGCGAGGCCGCCGCACCGGACGCCGTCCCCGTCGCCCTGCCGCTGTCGGCCCGCACCGCCGCCGCGCTGGACGCCGCCGCCGAACGGCTCGCCGACGACCTCGCCGCCCACCCGGACCGCCCGCTGGCCGACGTCGCCCGCACCCTGCGCACCGGCCGCCGCCAGCTGGTCCAGCGCCGCGTCGTGGTCGCGGACGACACCGCCGCCGCCGTGGCCGCGCTGCGCGGCGCCGGCCGCCGGGAGTCGGTCCGGGCCCGCGCCGGGCAGGGCGCCGCCCCCGTCGCCTTCCTGCTGCCCGGCCAGGGCGCGCAGTACCCGGGCATGGCCCTGGGCCTGCACCGGGCGCACCCGGTCTTCCGGGCCGCCCTGGACGAGGCCGCCGACCTGCTGCGCCCGCACCTGGGCCTCGACCTGGTCGAGCTGCTGCGCGGCGGCGACGCCGACCTGCTGCGCCGCAGCTCCGTCACCCAGCCCGCCGTGCTGGCGGTCGGCCACGCCACGGCCGCGCTGTGGCGGCACTGGGGCGTGCGCCCGGCGGCGCTGCTGGGCCACAGCCTCGGCGAGTACACCGCGGCGCTGCTCTCCGGCGTCCTCGACCTGCCCGAGGCGCTCGCCCTGGTCGCCGCCCGCGGCCGGCTGATGGAGCAGACCGCGCCCGGCGCGATGCTGGCCGTCCCGCTGGACGAGGCGGCCGCGGCCGACCTCGCCGCCGCGCACGGCCTGGACCTCGCCGCCGTCAACGGACCGGGCGCCTCGGTGCTGTCCGGCAGCGCCGAGGCCGTCGAGCGGGCCGCCGCCGAGCTGGGCGAGCGGGGCCTGCGCGCCCTGCGCCTGCCGGTGGAACGGGCGTTCCACAGCGCCCTGTGCGCGCCCGCCGCCGAGCAGTTCGCGGCCGAGCTCGCCAAGGTCACGCTGCACGAGCCCACCGTGCCGTTCCTGTCCAACCTCACCGGCGACTGGATCACCCCCGAGCAGGCCACCGACCCCGGCTACTGGGTGCGCCAGATGCTCGCCCCGGTGCGCTTCCACGACGGGCTCACCCGCCTGGCGGCGCTCGACGAGCGGATGGTGCTGGTGGAGACCGGCCCCGGCAGCGTGCTGACCGACCTGGCCCGCGCGGCCGCCGAGGGCACCGCCGGGCCGCGGCTCGCCCTGCCGCCGCTGCCCACCCGCGGGCGGCGCGGCGCCGAGGACGAGCCCGGCAGCGCCGTCCTCGCGCTCGGCAGCCTGTGGGCGCACGGCGCCGCCGTCGACTGGGAGCCCGTCGACGCCGACGCCCGCCCCGCCGACCTGCCCGGCTACCCCTTCGAGCGGCTCCCGCACTGGATCGAGCCCGCCGTCCCCGGCCGGGCGCCCGCCACCGCGCTGCCCGCCGCGGACCTGGACGCCGTCCACGCGACCGTCGACTGGCGCCCGCTCGGCGAGAGCGCCGGGGACGACCCGCTGGCCGGCCGCCGCCAGACCTGGCTGGTCCTGCTGGACCGGGCCGCCGCCGCCCAGCCCCTGGTCGAGCTGCTGACCGCGCGCGGCCAGATCGTCACCACCGTCCGGCCCGGCCCGGCCTACCGCCGGGTGCGCCGCGGCGTCTACGAGCTCGACCCCGCCGACCCGGCCCAGTACGCGAAGCTGCTGGCCGACCTGCGCGGCCTGGTCCGCACGCCCACCGCCGTCCTGTACGCCTGGGGCCTGGACGAGACGCCGGACGAGACCGCCGGCTACTTCGGCCTGGTCCACCTCGCCCGGGCGATGTCCGCCGAGAGCGTGCTGAACGAAGTCCGGCTCGGCGTCGTGACCGCCGGGGCCTTCCCGGCCGCCCCCGGCGAGCAGCCCCGGCCCGCCGCGGCCCTGCTCAGCGGCCCGGTCCAGGTGCTCGGCGAGGAGTACCGCAACCTGCGCTGCACCCAGGTCGACCTCGCCGTCGGCGCCGCGCTCGACGAGGCCGCCGCCGACGCGGTGGTGCGCGCCGTGCTCACCGGCCCGGCCCGGCTGCTCGCCCTGCGCGAGGGCGCTCTGCTCACCCGCGTGGTCGAGCCCGCCGAGCGCCCCGTCCCGACCGCCCCGGCCCGGGTGCGGGCCGGCAGCACCTGGCTGCTCACCGGCGGCCTCGGCGGGATCGGCCTGACCCTCGCCCGGGCCCTGGCCCGGGCCGGCGCCGCCCGGCTCGTCCTGCTCGGCCGCCGCGCCGCCGACGAGGCCGCGCTCGCCGCAGTGCGCGAGAGCGGCGCCGAGGTGCTGGCCGTCCAGGCCGACGTCACCGACGCCGAATCGCTGGACCGGGCGCTGGAACAGGCCCGTTCGGCCTTCGGCCGGATCGACGGCGTCGTCCACGCGGCCGGCGTGTCCGGCGGCGGCTCCATCGAGCTGCGCTCCGACGACAGCATGCGCACGGTCCTCGCCCCGAAGACCGCCGGCCTGCGCCACCTGCTCGCCGCACTGCGGCCCGGGGAGGCCGAGGTGCTGGTGCTCTGCTCCTCGCTCGCCACCCTGATCCCGACCTACGGCCAGGCCGACTACGCGGCCGCCAACGCCTACCTCGCCGCCGTCGCGGAGGCCGAGGCCGCGCGCGGCGAGCGCCACGCGGTGGCCGTCGACTGGGACATGTGGGCCGGCGTCGGCATGGCCAGCCGGGCCGAGGTCCCCGAGGCCCTGCGGGCCTTCCAGGCCGACATGCTGGCCGGCGCGCTCACCCCCGAGCAGGGCGCCCGCGCCTTCGCCGCCCTGCTGGAGGGCCCGCCCGGACGGGCCGTGGTGGCCCGGGCCGGCGCCGCGATCGCGGACGGCACGCTGCGCACCTCCGCCGCCCCGGCCGCCGAGGCCCCCCGGACGGCGGCCCTGCCCCGCCCCGAGCTCGCCACGCCGTACACCGCCCCGGCCACCCCGACCGAGGAGCGCCTGGCCGAGATCTACGCCGAACTGCTCGGCCTCGACCGGGTCGGGGTGGACGACGACTTCCTGGAGCTCGGCGGGCACTCGCTGCTGGCCGCCCAGATCGCGGCCCGGCTGCGGGCCGAGTTCGAGGTCGACGTCCCCGCCCGGGTCTTCTTCGAGGGCGGCCGCGTCGCCGACCTCGCCACCGAGATCGAAGACCGCATCCTCGCCGACCTGGAGAACCAGTGACCAACCCCGCAGGCCGCCGCGAGGACCGCCTCGCCCGGCTCACCCCCGAGCAGCGCGCCGCCTTCGAGGCGCGCGCCCGGGGCCGCGCAGGCACCACCCCGGCCGCCACGGCCGGCCCCGCCGCCACCGCCCCCGCCGTGCCGCCGCGCGACCCGGCGCTGCCGGCGCCGCTGTCCTTCGGCCAGGAGCGGCTCTGGTTCCTGGAGCAGCTCACCCCCGGGCTCGGGGTGTTCAACGAGTACGTGGGCCTGCGCCTGAGCGGCCCGCTGGACGTCGCCGCGCTGGAGGCCGCGCTGGACGGCCTGGTGGAGCGGCACGAGGCGCTGCGCACCGTCATCGCCGCCGGCCAGGACGGCCCGGTGCAGCGGGTGCTGGAGCGCACCGCCCCGGTGCTGCGGGTGGTCGAGCCGGCCGGCGGCGAGGCCGGCTGGAGCGAGGCCGAGGAGCGCGCGCTGGCCGAGCGAGAGGCGGCCCTGCCGTTCGACCTGGAGCACGGCCCGCTGCTGCGCGCCCTGCTGATCCGCTCCGCGCCCGAGCGCGCCCTGCTGGTCGTGGTCAACCACCACCTGGTCGGCGACGCCTGGTCCCGCGCAGTGCTCGTGGAGGAGCTCTGCGCCCGCTACCGGGCCTTCCGCGAGGGCGGCCCGGCCCCCGAGCCGCTCGCCGTGCAGTACGCCGACTGGGCGCAGTGGCAGCGCCGCGAACTCACCGACACCGCGCTGGCCGAGCCGCTCGGCTACTGGCGCGAGCGGCTGGAGGGCGCCCCGCACGTCCTGGAGCTGACCACCGACCGGCCCCGGCCGGCCGTGCCCGGCCACCGGGGCGGCCGGGTGCACTTCACCCTGGACGCCGCCACCACCGAGGCCGTGGAGGGCGCGGCCCGGGCGGCCCGGGCCACCCCGTTCATGGTCACGCTGGCCGCCTGGCAAGCCGTCCTGATGCGCCACTCCGGCCAGCAGGACGTCGTGGTCGGCGTGCCCACCGCGGGCCGCGACCGGCCCGAACTCGCCGGGCTCGTCGGCATGTTCGTCAACAGCCTGGTGCTGCGCTCGGACCTCTCCGGCGACCCGACCTTCGGCGAACTGCTCGGCCGGGTGCGGGAGACCTCGCTCGGCGCGCTGGCCCACGCCCAGGTGCCCTTCGAGCGCCTGGTCCGCGAGCTGCGCCCGGACCGCGACCTCAGCCACGCCCCGCTCTACCAGGTGCAGTTCGGCTACCGCAACGTCCCCGCCCCCGACATCGCCCTGCCCGGCGTCACGGTCGAGCTGGTCGAGCTGGACAACGGCCTGTGTCGCACCGACCTGAGCCTGGAACTCGCCCGTGACGGCGAACTCACGGCAGGCGTCTGCGAGTTCAGCGGCGACCTGTTCGACGACGACACCGTGCGCACGCTGACCGAGGCGCTTCAGCGGGTGCTGGCCCGCGGCGCCGCCGACCCCGGACTGCGGCTCTCCGAACTGCTCGCGCTCACCCCCGTCGAGCAGGCCCTGCTGGCCTCGGCCGGCGACGGCCCGGCGCTGCCCGCGGACGCGCCGGACGTCGTGACGGCCTTCGCCGAGGCCGTGCGCACCCGCCCGGACGCCGAGGCCGTGCTGCCCGGCGGCCGCCCGGAGCTGGCCCTCACCTTCGCCCGACTGGACGCCCGGGTCGACGAGTTGCTCGCCCGCCTCCAGGCCGCCGGGGTGCGCCCCGGCGACCGGGTCGGCCTGTGCCTGCGCCGCGGCACCGACCTGCCCGCCGCCATGCTCGCCGTGCTCCGGGCCGGCGCCGCCTACCTGCCGCTCGACCCGGACTACCCGGCGGCCCGGCTGCGCCACGTGGTCGAGGACGCCGAGCCCGCCGTGGTCGTGGTGCACGCCGCGACCCGGGACGCCGCGCCCGCCGGCGCCCCGCTGCTCGACCTCGACGCCCCGGCCGAGTCCGCCGGACCCGCGCCCACAGCCGCACCCGTGGATCCGGACTCCCCCGCGTACGTCATCCACACCTCCGGCTCGACCGGCCGCCCCAAGGGCGTCGTCGTGCTGCGCCGCAACCTCACCGCCTTCCTGGCGGCGATGGACCGCGTGCTGGCGGACGACGGGGAGCCCGCCACCTGGCTGGCCGTCACCAGCGTCTCCTTCGACATCTCCGTCCTGGAACTGCTCTGGACGCTCAGCCGGGGCCACCGCGTCGTGGTCAACCCCGACCCCGGCACGGCGGCCCCCACCCCGGCCGCACCGGCCTCGCAGGACGCCCCGGCCGTCCCCGAGTTCAGCCTCTTCTACTTCGCCAGCGACACCGCCGGCGCCGAGCCCGGCCCCGACCAGTACCGGCTGCTGCTGGACGGCGCCCGCTTCGCCGACACCAACGGCTTCTCCGCCGTCTGGCTGCCCGAGCGGCACTTCCACGCCTTCGGCGGGCCGTTCCCGGCCCCCTCGGTGCTGGCCGCCGCGATCGCCCAGGCCACCCAGCGGATCGGGATCCGGGCCGGCAGCGTGGTGCTGCCGCTGCACCACCCCGTCCGGGTCGCCGAGGAGTGGTCGGTCGTCGACAACCTGTCCGGCGGGCGGGTCGGGCTCTCCTTCGCCTCGGGCTGGCACGCGGACGACTTCGTCCTCGCCAAGGACGCCTACCAGGACCGCCAGGCGCTCACCGTCAGCGGGATCGAGCAGGTGCGCCGGCTGTGGCGCGGCGAGCGGCTCCCCTTCGAGGGGCCCGGCGGCCGCACCGTCGACGTCCAGGTGCTGCCCCGCCCCGTCCAGGCCGAGCTGCCGTACTGGCTCACCTCCTCGGGCAACCCCGAGACCTGCCGGACGGCCGGCCGGGTCGGCGCCCGGCTGCTGACCCACCTGCTGGGCCAGAGCGTCGAGGAACTCGGCGAGAAGATCGCCCTCTACCGGGAGGCCTGGCACGAGGCCGGCCACCCGGGCGAGCCGCACGTGACCCTGATGCTGCACAGCTACGTCGGCGCGGACGCCGCCGACGTCCGGGCGCACGCCTGGCAGCCGTTCCGCGACTACCTGCGCAGCTCGGTCGGCCTGATCGAGAACCTGGCCCGCGGCCTCGGCATGGACGTGCGCAGCAACGACTTCACCGCGGAGGACCAGGAGGCCCTGCTCGACCACGCCTGCGCCCGCTACCTGGGCCACGGCTCGCTGATCGGCACCGCCGAGGAGTGCCTGCCGCTGGTGCACCGGCTGGCCGCGGCCGGCGTGGACGAGATCGGCTGCCTGGTCGACTTCGGCGTCGACACCGACGTCGCGCTGGCCGCCCTGCCCCGGCTGGCCGAGCTGCGCCGCACCGCGGCCGCCGCACCGGCCGCCCTCGCGGTCGCGGCCGACACCGAGCTGACGGCGCTGGTGCGCGCCCACGGCGTCACCCACCTGCAGTGCACCCCCTCGCGGGCCCGCACCCTGCTCGACGAGGCCGACCCGCAGGCCCTGCGCGGCCTGCGGCAGCTGCTGCTCGGCGGCGAGGCCCTCGACGCCGAGCTGGTGCGCCGGCTGGCCGAGCACCTCGGCGGCCCGATCCGCAACATGTACGGGCCGACCGAGACGACCGTCTGGTCCACCACCGCCGTGGTCGACCCGGCCGAGGGCCTGGTCACCATCGGCGGCCCGATCGCCGGCACCACCGTGCGCGTCCTCGACCCGTACGGGCGGCGGGTGCCCGTCGGCGTGCCGGGCGAACTCCTGATCGGCGGCGCCGGGGTGACGGCCGGCTACCTCGGGCTGCCCCGGCTCACCGACGAACGCTTCGTCGCCGACCCCGAGGCGACCGACCCCGCCTCGGCAAGCCCCGGGTCGGCCGGCTCCGAGTCGGCCGGCCCGGGCTCGGCCGACCCCGCCGCCCGGCTGTACCGCACCGGCGACCTCGTCCGCACCCTGCCCGACGGCCGCCTCCAGTACCTCTCGCGCAACGACCACCAGGTCAAGATCCGCGGCTTCCGGATCGAGACCGGCGAGGTCGAGGCCGCGCTCACCGCGCTGCCCGGCATCCGCCAGTGCGTGGTCACCGCCTACGGCCTGGGCACCGCCCGGGCCGCGCTGGCCGCCTACCTGGTGCCCGAGGACCCGGCCGCGCCGCCCGCCCCGGCCGAGCTGCGGGCCGCCCTGGCCGGGCAGCTGCCGGGCTTCCTGATCCCGTCCCGGTTCATCCCGCTCGACGCGCTGCCGCTCACCGGCAACGGCAAGGTCGACCGCGCGGCGCTGCCCGCCCCCGAGACCGTCCCCGCCGCCGGCCGCGACCGCACCGCGCCCGCCACGCCGACCGAGGAGCGGATCGCCGCGATCTGGCGCGAGGCCCTGACGCTCGACGAGGTCGGCACCGAGGAGGACTTCTTCGAGCTCGGCGGCCACTCCCTGCTGGCCGCCCGCATGGTCGCCGGGATCCGCCGCGACCTGGACGTCCAGCTGCCGCTGCGCACCCTGTTCGACTCGCCGACCGTCGCCGCCCTCGCCCGGGCCGTGGACGCGCTGGGCGCCGACGGGGCCACCGCGGCGCCCGCCCAACCGGTCGAGCTGCTGCCCGACCCGGCCCACCGCCACGAGCCCTTCCCGCTGACGGACGTGCAGCGCGCGTACTGGATCGGCCGCAGCGGCGCCGTCGGCGGCGACGTCGCCTGCCACCTCTACCTCGAAGTGGACGTCGCCGACGTCGACCCGCTGCGCCTCCAGGACGCCTGGCAGGCCCTGGTGCGGCGGCACGACGCGCTGCGCCTGGTCTTCGCCGAGGACGGCACCCAGCGCATCCTGCCCGAGGTGCCCGCGTACCAGCTGGCCGTCGAGGACCTGCGCGGGCTGCCGGAGCCCGAGCGGGCCGCCGCCCTCGCCGGGACCCGCGCCCGGATGTCGCACCAGGTGCTGCCCGCCGACACCTGGCCGCTGTTCGAGCTGCACGCCAGCCGGACCGAGGGCACCGACGCCCGGCTGCACCTGAGCATCGACACCCTGATCGCCGACGGCGGCAGCGTGCAGATCCTGCTGCGCGAGCTGCTGGCGATCTACCAGGGCTCGCTCGACCCGCGCCCGATGGAGCTCTCGTTCCGCGACTACGTGCTGGCCGAGCGGACCCGCCGCGAGGGCCCCGCGCTGCAGCGCGACCTCGACTACTGGCACGGCCGCCTGGAGACCCTGCCGCCCGCCCCCGCGCTGCCGCTGGCGCGGCGTCCCGAGGAGCTGACGCAGACCAGGTTCCACCGCCGCGAGGCGCACCTGCCCGCCGAGCTGTGGGAGCGGCTGAAGAGCCGGGCCGCCGCCGGCCGGGTCACGCCCTCGGCGCTCGCCCTGGCCGCCTACGCCACCGTGCTCGGCACCTGGGCGGCGGCCGACCGCTTCACCCTCAACCTGACGCTGTTCAACCGCGTCGGCGACCACCCCGACCTGGCCGCCATGGTCGGCGACTTCACCGCGCTCAGCCTCTTCGAGGTGGACGGCGCGACCGCCGGCTCCTTCGCCGAGCGGGCCCGCCGGCTCCAGGACCGGCTCTGGGAGGACCTGGACCACCAGCTGGTCAGCGGCGTGCGGGTCGGCGGCGACCTGGCCCGCCGACGCGGGGTGGCCGACGCCGCCATGCCGGTCGTCTTCACCAGCGAGCTCGGCGCCGGCGAGGTCGGCGGCAGCCGGGTGCTGCGGGAGCTCGGCGCCAAGGTCGCCCACACCATCACCCAGACCCCCCAGGTCTGGCTGGACCACCAGATCTCCGAGGACGAGGGCCGGCTGCGGCTGACCTGGGACGCCGTCGAGGAGCTCTTCCCCGAGGACCTGCTCGACGCGATGTTCGAGGCCTACACCGGCCTGCTCACCGCCCTCGCCGAGCGGCCCGACGCCTGGACGGACCCGTACCTGGCCGCCCTGCCCGCCGCCCACGCCGAGGCCTACCGCGCGCTCAACGCCACGGACGGCCCGCGGCCCGACGGTCTGCTGCACGAGCCGTTCCTCGCCCAGGCGCGCACCGCCCCCGAGCGGACCGCCGTGGTCTCCGCCACCGGCACCGTGACCTACGGCGAGCTGGAGCGCGCCTCCGCCGCCGTGGCCCACGCGCTGCGCGGGGCCGGCGTCGGCCCCGGCGACCTGGTCGGCGTGCGCGCCGACCGGGGCTGGGAGCAGGTCGCGGCCGCGATCGGCGTGATCCGGGCCGGCGGCGCCTACCTGCCGCTGGACGCCGGACTGCCGGCCGCCCGCGTCGCCCGCTCGCTCGAACACGCCGGCGCCACCGCGCTGCTCGCCCGGGAGTCCTGGGACGCGGCCGGCGCGGTGCCGGCCGGGGTCACCCTGCTGGGCTTCGAACAGGCGCTGGCCGCCCCGGCCGACGCCGAGCCGGCCCCGGCGCCCACCACCCCGGCGGACCTCGCGTACGTCATCTACACCTCGGGCTCCACCGGTGACCCCAAGGGCGTGATGATCGACCACCGCGGCGCGCTCAACACCGTGGTGGACGTCAACGACCGGTTCCGGGTCGGCCCCGCCGACCGCGTCCTCGGCCTCTCCTCGCTCGGCTTCGACCTCTCGGTCTACGACCTGTTCGGCACCCTCGCCGCCGGCGCCGCGCTGGTGCTGGTCGGGCCCGGGGAGGAGCGCGACCCCGCGCGCTGGTCCCGGCTGGTCGCCGAGCACGGCGTCACCGTCTGGAACTCCGTCCCCGCGCTGATGGAGATGCTGCTCGCGTACGCCGGCGGCAACCCGGCCGCCGACCTGGAGTCGCTGCGCCTGGTCATGCTCAGCGGCGACTGGATCCCCGTCGGCATGCCCGACCACGTCCGCGCGCTGTCGCCCAAGGCCGAGGTGATCAGCCTGGGCGGCGCCACCGAGGCGTCGATCTGGTCCGTGCTGCACCCGATCGGCGCGGTCGAGCCGGGCCGCCCGAGCATCCCGTACGGGCGGCCGATGCGGAACCAGGGCATGGTCGTCCTGGACGAGGCCTTCCGGCCGCGCCCGGTCGGCGTCGCCGGCGCCCTGTTCATCACCGGCGTGGGCCTGGCCGTCGGGTACCGCAACGCCCCCGAGCTCACCGCCCGGGCGTTCCCGACCCACCCGGTCACCGGGGAGCGCCTGTACCGCACCGGCGACCTGGCCAGGCTGCTGCCCGACGGCGAGCTGGAGTTCCTCGGCCGGGAGGACTGCCAGGTCAAGGTGCGCGGCATGCGCATCGAGCTGGGCGAGATCGAATCGGCGCTGGTCCGGATGGACGGCGTCCGGGAGGCGGCGGCGCTGGTCGAGGGCAACGGGCTCGGCGCCCGGCTCGCGGCCTTCGTGGTCCGCGAGGCCGCCCGGCCGCAGCCCGCCGCCCCCGCTCCCGCGGCGGCCCCGGCCCTGGACGCCGAGCGGGTCCGCCGGCTGGAGGCGCGCCTGCGCCAGCCCGGCCGCCGCGCCGACCTGGCGGGCCGTGAGGTCCTGCCCTTCGCCCTGCCGACCGACACCCTGGACCTGCGCCGGGCCGCCGCCCTGCGCGGCGCCGCCACCGGGTTCGCCGACGCCCCCGTGCGGCTGGCCGACCTGCACGCGCTGCTGACCGTGCTCGCCCGCCAGGACGAGGACGGCGTGCCCCGGTACGCCTACGGCTCGGCCGGCGGCCTGTACCCGGTGCAGACCTACCTGGCCGTCGCCCCCGGCAGGGTGGCGGGCCTGCCGGCCGGCACCTACTACGTCGACCCGGCCGGGCCGGCGCTGGTCGCCCTCGACGGAGCACCGGGCTCGGCCCGGGCGCTGGACCGGGCGCTCTACAGCGAGGCCAACGGGCCGCTGCTCGACCAGGCCGGCTTCGCCGTCTTCCTGGTCTCCCGGACCGCCGCGATCGCCCCGGTGTACGGCGAACTCGCCGACCGCTTCTGCCTGTTGGAGGCCGGGGCGATGGCGCAGCTGCTGCGCCACCGCGCCGCCGACTGCGCGGTGGCGCTCTGCCCGATCGGCGACGTCTTCCCGGATCCGCTGCGCGAGGCGCTGCGGCTGGAGGAGGGCCAGCGCGTGCTGCACACGCTCGTCGGCGGCCGACCGCTGAACGCGTCCGCCGAGGAGCCCGGCTCCGGCACCGACTGGACGGCCGCGCTGCGCGACGCGCTCGCCGAGCGGCTGCCCGGCTACATGGTTCCGCAGCGGGTGCGGGCGGTCGAGGCGCTGCCGCTGTCCGCCAACGGCAAGGTCGACCGGGCGGCGCTCGCCCGGCTGGGCGCCGCGGTGCCCGCCCCCGCCGTCGTCTCCGCCGTCCCCGTCGCCCCCGCCCTCGCGGCGGCCCCGGCTTCACCGGTGGCGCGAGCGGCGGCGCACGGGCCGAGCGCGCTCGGCGCGATGGAGCGGCTCACCGAGCTGTGGCGGGAGGTGATGGACGGGGCGGAGGTCGGCGTCGACACCAACTTCTTCGAGGCCGGCGCCAACTCCATCCACCTGGTCCGGGTCCAGCGGCGGATCGCCGAGGACTTCGGGCAGGAGCTCTCGGTGGTCGAGATGTTCGACCGGCCGACCATCCGTCACCTGGCCGAGCTGCTGGACCGGCCGGCCGGCGCCCCGGCGCCGCAGGCGGTACCGGCTGCATCGGCACCCGAGCCCGCCTCGGACACGGCCGGACCCGACACCGCTGGACCCGACACCGCCGCATCCGACACCGCGCAGCCCGCCGGCGGCGACCGCCGGCAGCACCACGAACGGCGCCGCGCCGCCCGCCGAGGCGGCTCCGGCACCGGCCCGACCGGCTGACCCCGACGGCCGGCGGCCGACACCCCGCACCCCGTGCCGGGTGTCGGCCGCCGGACCCCCGCGAGCCGCGTCGCATCACCACCCATGAGGAGAAAGCCCGATGACCACCCACGCCCCTGGGGGCCCGGCCGCCGCACCGCCGGACCTGCCGGACGCGATCGCCGTGACCGGCCTCGCCTGCCGGTTCCCCGGAGCTCCCGACGCCGGGGCCTTCTGGGCCAACCTGGTCGCGGGCCGCGAGAGCGTCACCTTCCGGAGCCCCGAGGAGCTGGCGGCCCTGGGCGTCCCCGCCGAACGGCTGGCCGACCCCCGGTTCGTCGGGGCGGGCGGCGTGCTGGAGGGCCTCGCGGAGTTCGACGCCGAGTACTTCGGCATCCCGCCCCGCGACGCCGAGCTGATGGACCCCCAGCACCGGCTGTTCCTGCAGTGCGCGGTCACCGCGCTGGAGGACGCCGGGCAGCTGACCGACGGCGTCGAGGGCGGCGTGGGCGTCTACGCCTCGGCCGGCTTCAACTCCTACCTGACGCACCACCTGCTGCCCAACGCGGCCCACCTGGCCGACCGGGCCGACGTCCAGTGGCTGGCCGCCGGGGACAAGGACTACCTCGCCACCCAGACCTCCTACCGGCTGGGCCTGACCGGCCCGAGCCTGAGCGTGCAGAGCGCCTGCTCCTCCGCCCTGCTCGCGGTCCACCTGGCCGCCGAGGCGCTGCTCAGCGGCGAGTGCGACGTGGCGCTGGCCGGCGCCGTCTCCGCCGGGATCGGCCAGGGGCTCGGCTACCTGCACGCCGAGGGCGGCATCCTCTCCGCCGACGGGCACTGCCGCCCCTTCGACGCCGACGCGACCGGCACGGTCTTCGGCAGCGGCGTCGGCGTGGTGGTGCTGAAGCGGCTGGCCGACGCGGTCGCCGACGGCGACACCGTACGGGCCCTGCTGCTCGGCTCGGCGGTCAACAACGACGGGAACCGCAAGGTCGGCTTCACCGCGCCGAGCCTGGACGGACAGGTCCGGGTCGTCTCGGCGGCCCAGTCCGTGGCCGGGGTCACGCCCGGCGAGGTCTCCTGCATCGAGGCGCACGGCACCGGCACCGCGCTCGGCGACCGGATCGAACTCGCCGCGCTGGGGCGGGTGTTCGCGGACGCCCCGGACTCCCGCCGGGTGCTCGGCGCGGTCAAGTCGAACGTCGGCCACCTGGACACCTGCGCCGGGATGGCCGGGCTGATCAAGACGGTGCTCGCACTCCAGCACCGCACGCTGCTGCCGACCGTGCACTTCGAGAGCCCCAGCCCCGAACTGGCCCCGGGCCTGTTCCGGGTGCTGACCGAGGCCGAGCCGTGGTCCGGCCGCGACGGCGCCCGAATCGCGGGCGTCAGCTCCTTCGGCATCGGCGGCACCAACGCCCACCTGATCCTCCAGGACGCGCCGCCGCTGCCCGCCGCGCCCGCCGCCGAGCCCGCGCAGTGGGAGCTGCTGCCGCTGTCCGCCAGGAGCGAGCGGGCGCTCGACCGGGCCGCCGAGCGGATCGGCACGGCGCTGGCCGCCCCCGGTGCGCCCGGCGCGGGCGACGCCGCGTTCACCCTCCAGACCAGGCGGCGCCACCACCCGTGGCGGCGCGCCGTCCTGACCGGGCGTTCGGGCGAGGCGTCCCCCGCCGCCCAGGCCGTCCAGGCCGTCGGAACCGGTCGGAAGGTGGCCTTCCTCTACCCCGGGCAGGGGGCCGGCCACCCCGGCATGGCGGCCGAGCCGTACCGCGCCGAGCCGCTCTTCCGCGCCGCGCTCGACCGCTGCCTGGACGCCCTGCGGCCGTGGACCACGGCGCCGCTGCGCGAGCTGCTGCTCGACCCGGCCCACCCGGACCTGTTCGACCGGACCGAGACCGCCCAGCCGGCCCTGTTCGCGGTGGAGTACGCGCTCACCGCGTGGTGGACGGGGCTCGGCGTCCGGCCGGTCGCACTCGCCGGGCACAGCGTCGGCGAGTTCGCGGCCGCCTGCGCCGCCGGGGTCTTCGACCTGCCCGGCGCCGCCCGGCTGGTGGCCGAACGCGGCCGGCTGATGGGCACCATGGCGCCCGGCGCGATGCTCAGCGTCCCGCTGCCCGAGCCGGAGCTGCGCGCCCTGCTGGACGACCCGGCCGGGCCGGAGCTGGCCGCCGTCAACGCGCCCGACCGCTGCGTGGTGGCCGGCGCCCCCGAGGCGGTCGCGCGGCTCGCCGAGCGGCTGGCCGCGCGCGGTGTGGCCGCCCGGCAACTGGCCGTGCGGCACGCCTTCCACTCCCGGGACGCCGAACCGCTGCTGGAGGAGTTCGCCCGGCTGGTCGCCACCGTCCCGGTCCAGGCGCCCGCCGTGCCGCTCGTCTCCGGCCTGACCGGGCGTGAGCTCACCGCCGAGGAGGCCGCGTCACCGGAGTACTGGGCGCGCCAGCTGCGGCACACCGTCCGCTTCGCCGACGCGCTCGCCGCGCTGCCGGGCGACGGCCCGCTGCTGGAGCTCGGCCCCGGCCGGGGGCTGAGCGGCTTCGCCGTACGGACCCTGGGCGCCGGACGCCCCGCGCTGCCCACCCTCGGCGGCGCCGCGCCCGCCCCGGACCAGCCGCCGGCCCGGCTCACCGCGCTGGCCCGGCTGTGGGAGCGGGGCACCGAGGTCGACTGGTCCGCCCTCGGCGAGCGCGCCGGGCGCCGGCACGTCTCGCTGCCGGGCTACCCGTTCGAGCCCACCCGGCACTGGTTCGAGCCCACCGCCGCCGAACCCGCCGCCGTCACCGCCCAGGGCCCCGCCGGGCCCGCGCAGGTTTCCGACGGTGCGAGCGGCGTGGACGACTGGCTGCACGTCGTGTCCTGGACGCAGGCCCTGCCGCCGTCCGGCACCGGGCCGCTCCCGCCGTCGGTGCTCCTGCTCGCCGACGAGTCCGGCCTCGCCGAGGCCGTCGCCGGAGAGCTCGCCGCCGCCGGTGCCCAGGTCAGCCTGGTCCGCGCCGGGGCATCCACCGCGCTCACGCACGGCACCCCGTTCACGCTCGACGCCGACGACCCCGCCGCCTTCCCCGCGCTGGCCGCCGCCCTGGCCGCGCGCGGCACCGCGCCGGACGCCGTCCTCTCCTGCTGGGCCCTGGACACCCCGCCGCTGCGCTCGGCCACCCCGGGCGAGGCGGCCGACGGCGCGCTGCGCGCCCTCACCGTCCCGGTCCAGCTGGCCCGGGCCCTGGGCGAGGCGTTCCCCGGCCGGCCGCTGCGGATGCTGCTGGTCACCGACGCCGCCCACGGGGTGCACGGGCAGCCCGCCCGCACCCCGCAGGCCGCCGCCGGGCTGGGCGCGGTGCGGGTGCTGCCGCAGGAGCTGCCCGGCGTCACCGTCCAGGCCCTCGACCTGGACTGCCCGACCCGGGAACCCGAGGAACTGGCCCTGGCGGCGCAGACCGTGGTGGCGCAGCTGCGCGCCGGGCACGCTGCGGCGCCGCTGACCGCCGTCCGCGGCCGGGCGCACCTGGTGCCGGCCCCGGAGCGGCCCGTCCTCACCGACCCGGCCGGGCCGCAGCCCGCCGCGCCGTCCGGCGTGTGGCTGGTCACCGGCGGCCTGGGCGGGATCGGTCTGGCCGTGGCCGGCCACCTCGCCGAGGACGCCGACCGGACGCTCGTCCTGCTCACCCGCCGTGCCGTCCCCGACGGCGCCGGCTGGCGGAGCCTGCGCCCCGAGGACGCGGCGCCCGCCGCGAGCTGCCCGCCGGAGCTGGCCGAGGCCCTCGCCGGGCTGACCGCGCACGGCGCCCGGCTCTGCCTCGTCCAGGCGGACGTCACCGACGAGGCCGCGCTCGGCGCCGCGCTCGACCGGGTCCGGGCCGCGTACGGCCCGATCGCCGGGGTGGTCCACGCCGCCGGGGTGCCCGGCGGTGGCGTCACCGCCCTGCGCAGCGCCGGGGAGATGGCGCGGGTGCTCGCCCCCAAGGTGCTCGGCACCGTCCTGCTGGAGCGGCTGACGGCCGTGGACCGGCCGGTGCTGGTGCTCTGCTCCTCGGTGCTGGCGGTCACCGGCGCGGTCGGCCAGGCCGACTACACCGGCGCCAACGCCTTCCTGGACAGCTTCGCCGCCGGCTCCCGGGCCGCCGTGTCGATCGGCTGGGACCGCTGGTCGCAGACCGGCATGGCGCTGCGGTCCGGCCGGCGCGACTGGCTCGACGGCGGCGAGGTGCTCGACCACGCCCTGTTCGACGCCCGCCGGGCGGAGCCGGACGGGACGGTGGAGCTGCGGCTGCGCCGCACCGGGCAGAGCGCCTGGCCGGCCGAGGAGCACCGGATCGGCGACGTCCCGGTCCTGCCCGGCACCGCGCTGCTCGAACTCGCCGTCGCCGGGCACCGGTTGGCGGTCGGGGACGGGCCGGTCGAGCTGGACGCGGTCTTCACCCACCCGCTGCGGATGCCCGCCGACGCCCCGCCCGAGGTCACCCTGCGGCTGCGTCCGGCGCCCGACGGCGGGCACCTGTGGGAGGTGCGCTCCACCGCCGTGCCGTCCAGGCCGCACGCCCAGGGCCGGATCGCGCCGTACGGGGGCGACTCCCCCGAGCGCCTGGACCTCGACGGCCTCGCGGCCCGCTGCGCCCCGGTGCCGCAGGTCGCGGTGTCCGCCGCCGCCGGGGAGCGGCCCGGCGGCGCCAGCGGGCTGCGCACCGGGCCGCGCTGGGAGAGCGTCACCGAGGTCCGCGAGGACGGGCGCGGCGGGGCGATGCTGCGGCTGCGCCTGCCCGAGGCGTTCCACGGCGACCTGGCCGCGCACCCGCTGCACCCCGCGCTGCTGGACACCGCCACCGGCGCCGTCACCGCCCGCACCGGCAGCCACCTGCCGGTCGCCTACCGCCGCCTGGTGGTGCTCGGCCCGCTCGGCCCCGAGGCCGTGGTGCGGGTCGACCGCCGCTCCGGTGACGCCGGGGCGGGCGACACGCTGGTCGTCGACGTGGTCGTCGCCGGGCCGGACGGCGCTCCGGCCGTGCTCGTCGAGGGCTTCGTGCTGCGCCCGGCCCCGGCCGCCCCCGGCCCGGACGCGGGGCACGCCGCGGCCGCCGGGCCCGAGCAGGGCGGCATCCCGACCCGGGAGGGCCTGCTGGCCTTCGACCGGATCCTGGCCAACCGTCACCTCCCGCACGTGCTGGTCAGCCCCCGCGCGGCCGGGCCGGCCACGCCCGTCCCGACCGCATCGCAGGCCGCGCCGGAGGCCGCCCTGGCGTCCGCACCGGCGACCGGCCCCGAGGGGCTGGAGGAGCAGATCGCCGCGGTCTGGTCCCGGTTGCTGGGCGTCCCCCGGATCGGCCCCGAGGACAGCATCTTCGAACTCGGCGGCGACTCCCTGCTGATCGTCCAGATCACCGCCGAACTCCAGCGGCAGGGCCTGACCGTCTCCCCCGGCGACCTCTTCGCCCACCCCACCGTCGGACAGCTCGCCGCCCGGCTGCGCGCGGACCGCACGCCCGCCGCCGCCCCGGCGTCCGACACCCCCGCCCCGCCCACCGCTCCCACCGAGCCCGATCCGGCCCCCGCGAAGGGGGCGGGCGAGGCGTTCTCGGACGCGGACCTCAGCGAAGACGACCTGGCCCGGGTATTCGCCCTGTTCCGGTCAGGAGAGGACACCAAGTGAACGACATCGAGGACATCTACCCGCTCTCGCCGACCCAGGAGGGGATGCTCTTCCACAGCACCACCTCCCCCGAGCACGGCCTGTACGTCGAGCTGACCACCTTCCGGGTGCGCGGCGAACTGGACCTGACGGAACTGGGAGCAGCCTGGCAGCGGGCGATCGCCCGGCACCCGGTGCTGCGCACGGCCTTCGTCCGCGAGCGGATCCGCACCCCGCACCAGGTGGTGCTGCCCAAGGCGGACCTGCCGATCGAGTTCCGCGACCTGTCCGGGCTGGACGAGCCGGCCCGGGAGCGCGCCGTCGCCGAGGAGCTGGAGCAGCGCGCCCGCGAGCGCTTCGACCTGGCCCGGCCGCCGCTGATGCGGCTGCTGGTGCTGCGCCTGCCCGACGAGCACCTGGTGGTGTGGACGTACCACCACCTGCTGCTGGACGGCTGGTCCGCCGCGCTGCTGCTGGCCGAGGTCACCGCCGGACTGTCCGGTGACGCCGCCGAGCCGCCCGCGCCGCCCGCCTTCCGCGAGTACATCGCCTGGCTGGGCCGTCAGGAGGCCGAGCGCGACCGCGCGTTCTGGACCGGCTACCTGGCGGGCTACCGCGAGCCGGCGACGCTGAGCCTGCCCGGCGTGCGCCCGGGCGCCAAGCCGTCCGGCGACTTCCGCACGGTGCGGGCCGAGCTGCCCGCCGAGACCGTCACCGCGCTGCGGCGGCTGGCCGCCGGCAAGGCGACCACGCTCAGCAGCCTGGTCGAGGCCGCCTGGGCGGGGACGGTCGCGCGCCACAGCGGCCGCGACGACGTGGTGGTCGGCGTGACCGTCTCGGGCCGCCCCGTCGACCTGCACCGGGCGGACCGGATGCTCGGGATGTTCATCAACACCGTCCCGGTGCGGGTGCGGATCGACCGGGAGCTGCCCGGCGACGAGTGGCTGGCCCGCCACGCCGCGACCCGCCACCCGCTGCTGGACCACCAGCACACCCCGCTGACCGACATCCAGCGCTGGGCCGACACCGCGCCCGGCGTGCCGCTGTTCGACACCGTCGTGGTGGTCGAGAACTACCCGGACCGCACCGAGGCGGTGCTCTCCCACGGCGCGGTCACGGTCAGCGACGTCCGCTACGAGACGCGGACCAACTACCCGGTCACCCTGGTCGTGCGGGCCGCCGCCGAGATGCAGCTCCAGGCGGTGGTGGACGCCGGGCGGATCACCCCGGAGGAGACCGGCGCGCTGCTCGACCACGTCGTCGCGGTGCTGACCCGCATCGCCGCGCAGCCCGGCCGCCCGGTCCGCGAGCTGCTCGCCGTCCCCGAGGCGGCCCGCGCCCGCCAGCTCGACACCTGGAACGGCAGCGAGATCGACCGCGGCGAGCCGTCGGCCCTGCTGTCCGGGCTGATCGACGACGCGGTCCGCAGCCGCCCGGACCACCCGGCGGTGGTCGACCAGCAGACCCGGTACAGCTACCGCGAACTCGACCGGCGGGCCGAGGCCCTGGCCCGGCAGCTGGCCGCGCGCGGCGTGCGCCCCGGCGACCGGGTGGGCGTCTGCCTGGGCCGCAGCGCCGACCTGGTGACCGCGGTGCTGGCCGTCGCCCGGGCCGGGGCCGCGTTCGTCCCGCTCGACCCGGCCCACCCGGTGGAGCGGATCGGCCTCGTCCTGGCGGACGCGGCCCCGGCCGTGGTGCTCACCGACGCGACCGGCGCGCCCGCGCTGGCCGGCTGGGACGGCACCGCCGTCGACCTGGCCTCCCTGGACCTGGCCGACCTCGACCTGATGCTCCAGGAGGCCGCCGACCCCGCCGCCGCCGAGCTGCCGGGCGCAGCCCCGGACGGCCTCGCCTACCTGATGTTCACCTCCGGCTCCACCGGCCGCCCCAAGGGCGTCGCCGTCGGCCACCGGGCACTGGCGAACCTGGTGGACAGCCTGGCCCGCCGTCACCCCGGCCTCGACGGCGACACCCGCTTCCTCGCCCTCACCACGCTCGGCTTCGACACCTCGCTGGCCGAGCTGCTGGTGCCGCTCGCCGTCGGCGCGACGGTGCACGTCGGCGGCCAGGCCCTCGGGCTGAGCGGCCGCGAACTCGACCGCTACAGCGTCGAGCACGGCATCACCGCGCTCCAGGCCACCCCGTCCCGCTACCGGGCGCTGCTGGACTCCGACTGGCAGGGCGCCGGCCGCCCCCGGCTCTACAGCTGCGGCGAGGCCTTCCCCGCGGACCTGGCGGCGCCGCTGGCCGAGCGCGGCGAGTCGGTGTGGAACATGTACGGGCCGACCGAGACCACCGTGTACTCCAGCGTCGAGCGGATCACCGCCGACACCACCCGGGTCACCGTCGGCCGCCCGATCGCCAACACCGTGCTGCACGTGCTGGACACCGTGGACGGCGAACTGCTGCCGGTCGGCTGCGTCGGCGAGCTGTGCATCGGCGGCGACGGCGTGGCCCAGGGCTACTGGCAGCGGCCCGAGCTGACGGCCGAGCGGTTCGTCACCGACCCGTTCACGGGCGGCCGGATGTACCGCACCGGCGACCACGCCCGCCGCCTGCCCGACGGGCGGATCGAACTGCTCGGCCGGATGGACCGCCAGCTCAAGCTGCGCGGCTACCGGATCGAGCCCGGCGAGATCGAGCAGGTCCTGCTGGCCCTGCCCGAGGTGGCGGCCGCCGCGGTCGCCGTCCGGGAGGGCCGCCTGGTCGCCTGGGTGGTGCCCGCGGACCGGGGCGCCCCGCTCGACACCCCCGGGGTCCAGGCCGGGCTGCGGCGCTCGCTGCCCTCCTACATGGTCCCCGAGGCGGTCACCGTCCTCGCCGAGCTGCCGCTCACCCCGGCCGGCAAGACCGACCTGCTCGCCCTGCCCACCCCGGCCGGGTTCGCCGACGAGGCCGCGCCGAGCGGCGGGCCGGGCGGCACGGCGGACCACGAGGCGCTGGTGGCCCGGCTGTTCCGCGAGGTCCTGGCACTGCCGGAGGTCGGTTTGGACGACGACTTCTTCGAGCTGGGCGGCGACTCGCTGCGCGCCCTGCGACTGGTCTCCCGGCTGGAGGCGGAACTCGGCTGCTCGCTCGACATCGAGCTGCTCTTCGACTCCTCCACGGTCCGCGACCTCACCGCGGCCATCGGCCCCGCCCTGGCCGACGCCGACGCACCGGCCGACGCCGACGCACCGGCCGGCTCCGACGCCCCGGGCTCCGACGCCGACCAGTGAACCAACCGGCGTGGGGGGGGGGGGGGGGGGGGCGCAGCGGCGCCCACCCCCCCCCGGGGACAAACCACCCCCCGCCCTCCCCCTCCCACCCTTTCCTCCGAGAAAATAAAAGAC
>NZ_JBWKEQ010000061.1:0-5319 GCF_056435365.1 Kitasatospora sp. NPDC043949
AAAGGAATCTCCAACCCCGATCAAACGATCGAGGCCGGGGATGTCAACATATCTGGCGTTGACTTTTGGCACGCTGTTGAGTTCTCAAGGAACGGGCACTTCCTTCGGACCGCCTTCCAGCGGGCCCTCCGGGCGCTTCGTTCTTTCGTGTTTCCAGCTTATCAGATCCTCGCGGCCGTTCTTACCGGCTTCGTTTCTCCGAATTCCCGCTGGCGGGATTTCCTTCGAACTTCGCTCCGAAGCTTATCAAAGCTTTCGATGTGCTCAGTTCGCGGAATTTTGCTTCGTCGAAGGACGCGCATTCATAAAACGCGCTCACCTCGATTTGGCGGTGTCGTAGACACTAACGCCCGGGACTGACCGTTGTCCAGTCTGTCCCAACCGTTCAAACCTACTAGCCCACCCTCACCACGTCAATGGTTTGGTCGGGATGCGAGAAGACTACCAGGTCAGAGGCATGTCGATCACCTCGCCTCAGGCCGCGACGGGTTGCAGATCCGCCCGATCGGCCGCGTCCAGATCACCGACTTCGCCGGCCTCGGCGGCCTTTCGGCCCCACACCAGCGCGTAGAGAAGGAATGCCGCCTCGGCCAGCACTCCGATCGAGATGCGTGCCCAGGTGGGCAGCCCGGAAGGGGTGACGAACGCTTCGAGCACACCGGAAACGGCCAGCACCGTGGCAAGGCCGATGGACATGCCGATGATGGAGCGGCCCTGTTCGGCCAGGGCCGTTCCACGGGTGCGCGGGCCGGGGTCGATGACCGTCCAGCCGAGGCGCAGACCGAGGCCGCCGGCCACGAACACCGCGGTCAGCTCCAGCAGGCCGTGCGGGATGAGCAGGCCGAGGAAGACGTCGAGTCGCCCGGCGGAGGCCATCAGCCCGACGCCGACACCGAGGTTGACCACGTTGGTCCACATCACCCAGAGCACCGGGAGACCCAGCGCGATCCCGAACAGCAGGCACTGCACGGCGATCCAGGCGTTGTTCGTCCAGACCTGCGCGGCGAACGAACTCGCCGGGCGGTCCGAGTAGTACGACTCGTACTGCCCGCCCGGGCGGGTCATCTCCCGCAGGTGATCCGGGGCGACCAGGCTGTTGCGGACCTCGGGGTGGGTGGCCATCCACCAGGCGAGCACCGCGGTGGCCAGCAGCGAGACGACCGCGACCGGCACCCACCAGCGGCGCGCGCGGTACAGCGCGGCCGGGAAGCTCACCGTGTAGTACCGGGCGACGTCGTGCCATCCGCTGCTGCGCGATCCGGTCACCGCGCTGCGGGCCCGCGAGACCAGGCCGGTCAGCCGGCTGAGCAGGGCAGGGTCCGGTGCGGCGGCCTGGACCTTGGCCAGGTGGCCGGTGGCGCGCTGGTACAGGGTGACCAGTTCGTCGGCCTCCTCTCCGCTGAGCCGGCGCCGTCGGGCGAGGGCGTCCAGCCGTGCCCACTCCCCCTGGTGGGTGGCGACGAAGACGTCCAGGTCCATTCGGCGGCTCCATGGTCGGCGGTGGGCGCGAGGGGGCCCGGTCGCGGGCGGGTGGACGGGCGGGTACGTACGGATACGCGCGGCCCAGCATGCCAGCAGCGGTGGGCCCCCCGACCGCCGGGATCTCACTTCCCGTGCGACCACCGGGCGCCGTATGTTTGCGGCTGCGGATCAGACTGCGGAGAGCAGGTCGTGGGGGCCGGTCCGGATGACGCCCCTCCCCTCGTCCGTGCCGCCCTCGGCGGCCTCCATGAGTGAGCTGTACGGCTCCACGAACGTGAACGGACAGGTGTCTTGAGCGACCTGGTGACGGGTGAGGCGGTCGTCCTCGACCTGCAGACGGCGAAGCTTCCCAGCCGGGCGCTGGCGATCACGCTGGACCTGCTCGTGGAGTTCGCCGCCCTGTTCCTGGTCTCGCTCACCCTGAGCGTCGCCCTGATCGGACTGGACGGTGCGGCGCTGGCGGCCACCCTGATCGGGCTGCTGGTGTTCTTCCTGGTGGCCGTGCCGGTGATGGTCGAGACCTTCACCCACGGGCGCTCGCTCGGCAAGGCCGCGCTCGGCCTGCGGGTGGTGCGCACCGACGGCGGCCCGGTGCGGTTCCGGCACTCGCTGGTGCGCGGGCTGGTCGGCTTCATGGAGTTGGTCGCCATGACCGGCGTGCCGGCGGTGATCACCTCGGCCGTGAACGTGGACGGCAAGCGGCTGGGCGACATCTTCGCCGGGACGGTGGTCGTCCGCGAGCGCACCCCGGGCGGGGGGACGCCGCCGCTGCCGCCCGTGCACCCGCACCTGCTCCAGACGATGGGCCGGGAGCTGGTCGCGATGGACCTGTCCGCCGTGCCGGAGCCACTCTGGCTGGCGATTCGCCAACTGCTTGGCCGCATAGGCCAGTTGGACCCCACGGTGGCGCTCCAGATGTCCACCCGGCTGGCCGGCGACCTGGCCGCCCGGACCGGTCATCCGGTGGCGCAGGGGCTGCACCCGGCGGCATACCTGGGCGCGGTGCTCACCGAGCGCCAGCGCCGGGAGTGGACGCGGGCCCAGGCCCAGTGGCAGCGGCAGCGGACCGCGGCCCCCGCACCCGCCGCGTGGCCGGCTCCCTCGCCCCAGCCGCCCACCACGGACGGCGGGCCGCTGCGCGTCCTCGGCGTCCCGACGACGACCGCGGCAACGACCCCGACGACGCCCGTGGCCCCGGCCGCCCCCTCCTTCGAGAAGCCCGCCCCGCCCACCGCCGACCAGCCGTCCCCGACACCGGCCCCAGCCTCGACACCGGCCCCCGGCACCGGCTTCGCGCCGCCCGCCTAGGCCCACCGCGCCGTCGGGCCCGCCGCCCGACCCACTCAGCCCGGACCTACTCCCCGAACTGCGCCGGCCAGGCGTTCGGCGGCGACGCCAGCTCCTCCAGTTCGATCCCGTCGGCCGCCAGCACCACGTCCCCCGCGAGGTGCACGACCTGCTGCTCGCCGGTCTCCAGGTCCGCGACCTGGTACCGCTCGACCAGCAGCGGCCCGGAGTCGGTCTGGTGCGTGTCGACCCCCTCCAGCAGCCACCCCTGGTCGAAGGTGCGCGGCGCCAGCACCGGTTCGGTGAACGCGACCAGCCGCACCCGTGCACTCGCCCCCTCCCGCAGCCGCAGCAGCCGGGCGGTGGCGACCAGGAAGGCCGGCGAGCCGCCGGTGAACCCGTGCGCCCGGTCGTGCCCCTCCACGCTGTGCTCGCCGCCCGGGTCCGCCGCGTCCGTCCGGACCCAGGCGACGCCGTCCACCGCGCCGCCGCGCACCTGCCAGCCACCGGCCCGCAGCTCCATCCGCAGCGGGCGGGCCCGCGAGTCCAGGGTGAGGTCGACGCTGCCGATCACCCGCCCGTCCGGCGCGTAGGTCTTGGAGACGTACCGCCAGCCGGCCGCCCCGGGGGCGCAGCTGAAGCGCTCCTCCCCGAGCAGCACGCGGTCGTGACCCAGAGGAGTCATGGCTGTATGGAGCGAGTACCGGCCGTTGGGCATGCCCGAAAGCCTACGTGCGCACTTCGCATGCAACGTTCGGGGCGGGTGCCCGCATTAGGGGGGTGGACGGCGCGCACGAGCGCCGACGGTACGCGGGAGAAGGGGGGCGCAGATGGCGAAGCAGGCACGCGACGAGGAGTTCACGGAGTACGTGACTTCCAGGAGCGGCTGGCTGCGCAAGGTCGCCTATCTGCTGTGCGGGGACTGGCACCGCGCGGACGACCTGGTCCAGGAGACCATCACCAAGCTGTACGTGAACTGGTCGCGGGCAGGCCGCATGGAGAACCTGGACGGTTACGCCCGCAGGGTGCTGGTCAACACCTTCCTGGCCGAGCAGCGCACCTCCTGGTGGCGACGGACCAGCCGGCCGGGCACCGCCCTCGACACCGAGTCCGTGCCCGTCGACCTCGACGCCTCGCTGGACCTGCGCCACGCCCTGGCGACGCTGCCGGCCCGCCAACGGGCCGCCGTGGTGCTCCGGTACTACTGCGACCTGACGATCGACCAGGCCGCCGACGCCATGGGCTGCTCGTCGGGCAACGTCAAGAGCCAGAGCTCCCGGGCCCTGGACACCCTCCGCGGCAGGCTCGCCGCCCGCCCCACCGTCGCAGAGAGGACGCCATGACCAGCAAGGATCACCACGACCTCACCGCCCGGCTGACGGCCCTCGCCGACGAGTCGGCGCCACCTGCGCGGTTCGACGCCGACCGCTCGATCGCCGAGGGCACCGCCCGGCTGCGCCGTCGCAATCGCGCCGCGATCGGCGCCGTCGCCGCCGTGACGGTGGCGGTGGTGGCGACCACCGCGCTGCTGGCCCCGGGAAGCAGCACCGTCACCCCGGCACCGCCGGCGGGGCCCACCCCGACCACCTCGACCTCCCCGATCCCGACGCCGACCCCGACCCCGACCCCGACCCCGACCGTGAGCGGCATCGACCCGCTGACCACCGAGGTCCACTTCGGCTGGCTCCCCGACTGGGTGGGCGGCGAGCAGCACATCGGCTACGAGACCGGCTACCACGGCATCTACGCCCAGGCCCGAGGCGCGGGCGAGAACGCCGCGCGCATCCTGCTCTCCCAGTACCCGGCGGGCGCCGAACCGCCGGTGGGGAAGGGCCCCGGGGGCTCGGCCCTGACCAGGCAGGACGCCCCGCCGGTCAACGGGCGGCCGGCCTACTGGCTGGTCGACTCGGGCGGCATGGCCGCCCCGACGCTGCGCTGGCTGACCCCCGACGGCCGGTGGGCGGAGATCAGCGGAAACGGTGGCGGCCGCCTCGAAAACCTCTCCCAGGAGGTTCTGCTCAGGGTCGCGGCCGATGTTCGGTACGGCCACTGGGACGTCCCCCTGCCGGTGCGGTTCACCGGCCTGCCCGAGACGTTCAAGGCCACCGACATCTCGCTCTGGCGGCCGGACACGGACGGCGTCGGCGCCTGGAGCCTGTGGCTGATGTTCAAGGTCGAGGGGAAGAACGTCTCGGTCACCCTGCGGCCGATCGGGCCGCGCCCGGTCTACACCAGCACGGACGGCTCGCCCTACACCGACCCGCACCCGCCCTTGGAGTCCGTCCAGAACGGGGTGGAGATCTCCATCGGCACCGGAGCCGGCGATCCGCCCTCCCTGGAGCAGCTCGGCGGCCTCCCCTGGATGCTCGCCCACACCGAGGCCCTCGGCCCGGACGCCACCGACTGGACCACCGACGTCATCGTGCCCTGAACCGCCGACGGCCGACCGAACGCGGCGGTGGGGGGGGGGGGGGGGGGGGGGGGGGGGGGGGGGGGGGGGGGGGGGGAAAACAAGGAAGAGGGGGGGGTGCGGGTGTGGGGTGGAGGTCC
>NZ_JBWKEQ010000061.1:5329-45043 GCF_056435365.1 Kitasatospora sp. NPDC043949
CCTCCCCTCTCCTCCCCCCCCCCCCCCCACCCCCCCCCCCCCCCCCCCTCCCCCTCCCCCCCCCCCCCACCCCCCCCCCCCACCGGCGTACGGCTCACCGCATCAGTAGCGGTACTGCTCCGCCTTGTACGGGCCCTCGACCGGGACGCCGATGTAGTCGGCCTGCTCCTGGCTCAGGGTGGTCAGCTTCACGCCGAGCGCGTCGAGGTGCAGCCGGGCGACCTTCTCGTCCAGGTGCTTGGGCAGCACGTAGACGCCGATCGGGTACTGCTCGGTCTTCGTGAACAGCTCGATCTGGGCGATCGTCTGGTTCGCGAAGGAGTTGGACATCACGAACGACGGGTGGCCGGTCGCGTTGCCCAGGTTCAGCAGGCGGCCCTCGGAGAGGACGATGATGGTGCGGCCGTCGGCCTTGCGCCACTCGTGGACCTGCGGCTTGACCTCGGTCTTCACCACGCCGGGCAGCTGCGCCAGGCCGGCCATGTCGATCTCGTTGTCGAAGTGGCCGATGTTGCCGACGATGGCCTGGTGCTTCATCCGGGCCATGTGGGAGGCCATGATGATGTCCTTGTTGCCCGTGGTCGTGATGAAGATGTCGGCCGTCTCGACGACGTCCTCCAGGGTGGCGACCTGGTAGCCGTCCATCGCCGCCTGGAGCGCGCAGATCGGGTCGATCTCGGTGACGATGACGCGGGCGCCCTGGCCGCGCAGCGACTCGGCGCAGCCCTTGCCGACGTCGCCGTAGCCGCAGACGACGGCGACCTTGCCGCCGATCAGGACGTCGGTGGCGCGGTTGATGCCGTCGATGAGCGAGTGGCGGCAGCCGTACTTGTTGTCGAACTTCGACTTGGTGACCGAGTCGTTGACGTTGATCGCCGGGAACAGCAGCTGGCCGTCACGGTGCATCTCGTACAGGCGGTGGACACCGGTGGTGGTCTCCTCGGTCACGCCCTTGATGGTGGCGGCGACCTCGGTCCACTTGTTCGGGGAGTCCTTGAGGGTGCGGTTGAGCAGCTCCAGGATGATCCGGAACTCGTCGTTGTCCGCGGTGGACGGGTCCGGCGCGGCACCGGCCTTCTCGAACTCGACACCCTTGTGGATCAGCAGGGTGGCGTCGCCGCCGTCGTCCAGGATCATGTTCGGGGTCTTGCCCTCGGGCCAGGTCAGGGCCTGCTCGGTGCACCACCAGTACTCGTCCAGGGTCTCGCCCTTCCAGGCGAAGACCGGCACGCCCTGCGGGTTCTCCGGGGTGCCCTCCGGGCCGACCGCGATGGCGGCGGCCGCGTGGTCCTGGGTGGAGAAGATGTTGCAGGAGCACCAGCGGACCTCGGCGCCCAGGGCGGTCAGGGTCTCGATGAGGACGGCGGTCTGCACGGTCATGTGCAGCGAGCCGGTGATGCGGGCGCCGGTCAGCGGCTTCGACTCGGCGTACTCGGCTCGGATCGACATCAGGCCGGGCATCTCGTGCTCGGCCAGCTGGATCTCCTTGCGGCCGAACGGCGCCAGGGAAAGGTCGGCGACCTTGAAGTCACCGGTGGTGTCGGTCGACATGCGTCTGCTCCTCGCTGATGGGGTGGGCGTGGCCAAGGTCCTGTGTGTGCGGTCGCAGCGGGGGCGGGGCCGTACGGGTGCACGGCTACGCCGGGGCGGCCGGATCCGTGGTGGCGGACCGGTTCCCTGCTGCGCAGCACAAACCGTCGGAGGACCTCTCTCCCTCGACCGGGGCACACCCCACAGGGGCGGACCGCCGATCAACCGCCATCAGCAGCGACGTTCTGGCTCTGGTGACGAATCTACACCGGCGGCCCCACCGGCCGTCCGCCGATGAGCGATTTCGGCCTCGGACCGGACGGGTCCTCAAGCGGATCCCAGCCGGCCCCGGCCGGCGGCGGACCGGCGCCGGTCAGTGCGAGGCGCCGGGCCCGGGCCCGCCGGGGGTGGCCGCCGGGTCCTCGCCCGCGGCGGCCTTCTCGGCGCTGTAGACGTCGGGCTCCAGGTAGATCGCCCGCGCGATCGGGACGGCGGCCCGGACCCGCTCCTCCGCCGCGTCGATCGCCCGCGCGACGCGGGCCGCGCTGTCCTCCGCGTTGACGGCGATCTTGGCGGCGACCAGCAGTTCCTCCGGCCCCAGGTGCAGGGTGCGCATGTGGATCACGCCGGTGACGGCCTCGCCGTCCACCAGCGCCTCGCGGATCCGGCGCACCGAATCCCGGTCGGCGGACTCTCCGAGCAGCAGCGACTTGGTCTCCAGGGCGAGCACCACCGCGATCAGCACCAGCAGGACGCCGATGCCCAGGGTGCCGACGCCGTCCCAGACGCCGTCGCCGGTGATCACGGTGAGCGAGACGCCGAGCAGCGCGAGCACCAGGCCGATCAGCGCGCCGGCGTCCTCCAGCAGCACCACCGGCAGCTCCGGGGCCTTGGCGGTGCGGATGAACTGCACCCAGCCCTGGCCGCCCTTGGCCTTCGCCGACTCGCGCATCGCGGTGAGGAAGGACCAGCCCTCCATCGCCACGGCGAAGATCAGCACGCCGACCGCCCAGCCCCAGGAGTCCAGCTTCTCCGGGTGGTTGACCTTGTGCCAGCCCTCGTAGATCGCGAACAGGCCGCCGACGCTGAAGAGGACGATCGCCACCAGGAAGCCATAGATGTAACGCTCGCGGCCGTACCCGAACGGGTGCTCCTCGTCCGCCGCCCGGCGCGCCCGCTTGCCGCCGATCAGCAGCAGCACCTGGTTGCCCGAGTCGGCGACCGAGTGCACGCCCTCGGCCAGCATCGACGACGAGCCGGTGAAGCCGAAGGCGGTGAACTTGGCCGCCGCGATCGCCAGGTTCGCGGACAGTGCCGCGACCAGTGCCTTGGTGCCGCCTTCTGTACTCATGCTCCGGGTCCCTCCGCCGCAATGGCTGGTCGCGCTGCTCCGTCGAGCGCTTACCGTACCGGCCGTGCGACGCCGGCTCAGGACTGCGCGGCGGCGAGCCCGAGGTAGACGGCGGCGAAGTCGGTCAGCGCGACCAGGTCGGCGAGCGCGTGCAGCGGGTCCGGCCGGGTGGTCGCGTACTCGGTCAGCCGGACGTCGTGGGCGCCGGCCAGCCGGTGCGCGCGGGTGACGCCGAAGCTGCGCGGGCCCGCGTCGTCCTCCGGCACCTCGGCCGGCCCGTCCGCCTCGTCGGCCGCGCCGCCGGGCTGGGCCCCGGGCCGACCGCCGGGCGCCCCCGGGACGTGCCGCAGCAGCAGGACCTGGAGGTGCAGCGGATCCGGCTCGTCGACCCGGTCGCGGAAGAAGTCGTCCGGGTCCGCGCCCGCGCCCAACTGGCCGGTGAACATGCCGCGGTGGGCGGTGAGCACCTGCGGCAGCGGCCCGGCCAGCGCCGGGCGGCCGGCCCGTTCGGCGAGCTGGGCGGCGAAGCGGGTGGCGACGGCCCCGGCGATCGGGCCCTCGGCCCACAGCAGCGGGACCGTCCCGGCCAGCCGGGCGGCCAGGCCCTTGGCCGGGTTGGTGTACGCGGCGGCGTCGGGGCGGCAGCGGACGGCGGTCGCGTCCAGCAGGTCGGCGACGGCCGGCAGCGCGTCGTACGGCAGCTGGGTGATGCCGATCTTCTGGGCGAGCGCGAGCAGCGGGGTGAGGTGGGACCACAGCGCGGCCGGGTCCTCGGCGGGGAGGTCCGGCTCGGCGGCCGGGCGGGCGGGCGCCTCGTCCTCGGGCAGCGCGGAGGCCACGTACGGCAGCGGCAGCGCGCGCACCTGCAACGCGGCCTCGGCCAGCGGGCTGCCCACCGGGGCGGTGACCGCGATCGCGCAGCCGCGCGCGTAGGCCTGCTCGGCGAGGCTGACCAGGCCCGGTTCGCCGCCGTCGGCGGAGCTGACCACCAGGAGGTCCAGCGGGCCGGCCCAGCCGGGCAGTTGCCAGCCGAGCCCGGCGGTGAAGGCCGGCGGTGCGCCGGCCCGGTCGGCGCGCGGGGCGGCCGCCTCGGTCGGCGGCAGCGTGGTGATCAGGCCGGCGCTGCCGGCCAGCGCGGTCAGGATCTCGCCCGCCGTCAGGGCGCTGCCGTGGCCCGCGACCAGGACGGCGCGCGGGCGGCCGTCCGGGCGCAGCCGGTCCAGGCCGGCCGCGTCGGCCAGCCGCAGCGCGGTGCGGACCCGCGCACCGGCGCCGGCCAGGGCCAGCAGGGCGCGGTCGCGGTCGGCGCGCTGCAGGGCGGCCGGGTCGTCGAGCAGGGTGTCGTCGAGCATGCGGCGGGCCTCCGGCTGCTGTCCTGTGCGCGCTGGGCTGACGGGGTGGGGGCTTCGCCCCAAGGATCAGGCCGGGCGGCGGGCCTCGTCCACCAGCAGGACCGGAATGCCGTCCCGCACCGGGTACGCGAGGCCGCAGTCCGCGCCGGTGCAGACCAGCTCGGGCTGCTCCTCGGTGCCGCCCTCGGTGAGCGCGGCCCGGCACTGCGGGCAGACCAGGATCTCCAGCAGGAAGGATTCGAGCTTCATGGGGCTCTCCAAAAGTCGGGGGGTGGCACGGCGGTGCCCCGGCCGATAGGCAACCCTACCGGCCGGGGCACAGGAGGCCTCGGTCAGGCGCGGACGATGGCGAGCACGCCGTCGCGCAGCTCGGCCATCTTCGCCGGGTCCTTGGCCTCGGCGTTCAGGCGCAGCAGCGGCTCGGTGTTGGAGGCGCGCAGGTTGAACCACCAGTCCGGGCCGGCCACGGTGAGGCCGTCCAGCTCGTCGACGGTGGTGCCCTCCAGGCCGGCGTAGGCGGCGCGGACGGCGGCGGTGCTGGCGGCCTGGTCGGCGACGGTGCTGTTGATCTCGCCGGAGGCGGCGTAGCGGTCGTACTCGGCGGTGAGCGCGGACAGCGTGCCGGGCTGCCCGCCGAGCGCGGCCAGCACGTGCAGCGCGGCCAGCATGCCGGTGTCGGCGCGCCAGAAGTCGCGGAAGTAGTAGTGCGCGGAGTGCTCGCCGCCGAAGACGGCGTCGGTGACGGCCATCTCCTGCTTGATGAAGGAGTGGCCGACCCGGGTGCGCACCGGGTTGGCGCCGAGCTCGCGGACCACCTCGGGGACGGTCCAGGAGGTGATCAGGTTGTGGATGACGGTCGGCTCGGCCTCGCCGGCGGCCTGGGCGCGGGCGATCTCGCGGGCGGCGACCAGGGCGGTGATGGCGGACGGGGAGACCGGCTCGCCGCGCTCGTCGACGACGAAGCAGCGGTCGGCGTCGCCGTCGAAGGCCAGACCGAGGTCGGCGCCGACCTCACGGACCCTGGCCTGGAGGTCGACGATGTTCTTCGGGTCGAGCGGGTTGGCCTCGTGGTTGGGGAAGGTCCCGTCCAGCTCGAAGTACATCGGGACGAGCTCGATCGGCAGGCCGTCGAAGACGGTCGGCACGGTGTGGCCGCCCATGCCGTTGCCCGCGTCCACGACGACCTTGAGCGGACGGATCGCGGTGAGGTCGACCAGGCCCAGCAGGTGGTCGGCGTAGCCGCGCAGGGTGTCCTGCTCGGACAGCGCGCCCGGCTTGACGTCCTTGGCCGGGACGGTGACGGTGTCGTCCTCACCCGTCCAGGACTCGACCAGCTCGCGGATCTCGGCGAGGCCGGTGTCCTGGCCGACCGGGGCGGCGCCGGCCCGGCACAGCTTGATGCCGTTGTACTGGGCCGGGTTGTGGCTGGCGGTGAACATCGCGCCGGGCAGGTCGAGCTTGCCGCTGGCGTAGTAGAGCTGGTCGGTCGAGCAGAGGCCGATCTGGACGACGTCAGCGCCGTAGGCGGCGGCGCCCTCGGCGAACGCCCGGGTGAGCGACGGGGAGGAGGGGCGCATGTCGTGGCCGACGACGATCGCGGACGCGCCGGTGACCTGCACGAACGCGGCGCCGAAGGCCCGGGACAGGTGCTCGTCCCACTGGTCCGGGACGACGCCTCGGACGTCGTAGGCCTTCACGAGCTGCTTGAGGTCGCGCACTGCGGCTCCACCCTGGTCTCTGTACTGGTCGGTGTGCGTGTGATCGGCGGCTGGCCGCCCACGGTCACGATACGTCGGGGTCACCGCCCGTTCGGTCGACGGTCCGCGGTGACGGTAGACGGGCAGCGTACCCAAGTCGGACGAACGCCCGGTGCGGGCCCGGGCGGGGTACGGCGTCGGCTGTGCGGCGTCAGTTGTCCGGCGAGCGCAGGACGCGCAGGTGGCCGCGGCGGCCGCCCTCGGTGGACTCGCCCTCGGACCCGCGGCCCTGACGGGGGGTCTGCGGCCGGGCGGCCTCGCGGACGGCGTTGGCGAGGGCCTCCAGGTCGTCGCTGCTGCGGCGCAGCGGCCCGGCCTCGGCGGCCAGCCGGACGACCTCCCAGCCGCGCGGGGCGGTGAGGCGCTCGGCGTGCTCTGCGCACAGGTCGTAGCAGTGCGGCTCGGCGTAGGTGGCGAGCGGGCCCAGGACGGCGGTGGAGTCCGCGTAGACGTACGTCAGCGTCGCGACGGCCGGCCGGCCGCACGCGGTCCGCGAACAACGACGTACAGAGCTCACGAGGGTGGACGGTACCGCACTCCTCGCCGGGGAGCGAAGACCGCCTGTCCGGCGGGTGTGCCGTGTCGCGGTCCGCACGCCGGTCCGCGCCCCGCCGCCCCGGGCGTTTCCCCGTCGGAGTAGTCCACTTCCGACCGTCCAAGGACTACCCTCGGCAGTGATATGGACAGCTCTGCACCGCAGTCATCGACGGGACCCTCGCGCCGTCCCCGGCATCGCGACCGGCACGGCAGGGGGCTGCGCGGCCCGCTGGCGCCGCCCCAGGTGCCGATCTCGCTCACCCGCTCCGAACTGTTCGACGACTACGTGCGCGAATCGGTGGAGCGTCTTGAACGGCGCTGGCCGCAGTTGATCGAAGTGGAGTTCGCCGTCCAGGAGGTGCCGCTGCACGAGCCCGACGCGGCCGACGGCGAGGACGGCGTGCCGCTGGGGCGGGTGTTGCCGGGCAAGCAGGGGCGCAAGAGCCAGATCGTGGTGTACCGGCGGCCGGTGGAGATCCGGGCGAAGACCCGGGAGGACCGCGCGGCGCTGGTGCACGAGATCCTGATCGAGCAGGTGGCGGAGCTGCTGGGGCTGTCCCCGGACGCCATCGACCCGCGCTACGACGAGGACTGAGCACGCGGACGGGGCGGTACCCGGGCCTGCCGGGTACCGCCCCGTCCGACCGGTCAGCGCAGGACGACGCCCGGATCCTGCCCGGCCCGCGGGACCCTGACGGTGCTGTGGTCGTCGCGCAGCGACTGGATGGTGAACATCGGCACGTCCTTGGCGGGCAGCGAGAGCATCCGGGCGGCCATCACCGGGCCGCCGGAGACGGTCTCGACGGTGAGCGCGAAGCTGCCGTTCAGCCCGCCGGGCTCGGGCGCCGGGAGGGCGACCGTGCCGCCGGCCGGCAGCTGGACGTCCTTGCTCACCGGGGTGCCGCCGCCGCTGCCGGCCGAGGCGGTGACCCGGACGGTGGCGGCGTCGCCGGCGGAGGTCAGGAACAGCGTGGACGCGCCGGCCCGGTTGTCGGCGACCGTGGCGCGGGCGCCGACCGGGCCGGTGCCGGTGAGCCAGGCGGCGTCGCTCTTGCCGCCGCCCCCGGCCCGGTCGACCCGCAGGCCGGCCACGACCGGGGTCGGGTGCTTGTCGTCGGTGGGCGACAGCCGCAGCCCGGCGACCTCGTCGCGGGTGACCTTGCCGAGGTCGACGGCGGCCACCATGCCCGCCTTGATGTGGATGGACTCGTTGCCGGCCGGGGTGAACCAGCCGTTCTTGCCGGACAGCTGGATCTTCAGGTCGGCGTCGTCCTCCGGCGGCGCCCAGACCACCAGGTGGGCGGCGGAGGTGTCGGCGGGCAGGCCGGGCAGCACCTGGGTGGCCGCCGGCTCGGCCGAGGCCGGGATCCAGTCGGCGCCCCTGCCGCCGTCGGCGGCGTGCAGCGCGGCGCCGACCCGTCCGCTGCGGGCGACCACGTGCACGGCGAGGTCGTTGACCGCGCCCTTGCTGATCGTCGGCAGCAGCACGGACTGGGAGCTGCCGGGGGCGACGGTGATGCCGTTGGCGGCGTCGTTCTCGATCAGGCCCTTGTCGCCGTACAGCTTGATGTCGACCACGGCGGCGGAGGACTCGGTGTTCACCAGGCTGACGTAGTCGACCCGGTCGCCGGCCGTGCTGGCCCCGGCGAACCAGAAGCTGGTCCCCGCGGGGGTGCAGGTGAGGCCGGACAGGCCGAGGCCGCGCTGCTCGGTGACCACGGTGGTCTGGGTGACGGTGAAGCCGGGGGCGAGGGCGCCGGTGGCGACGGCCCCGGTGCCGGGCGCGGTGTCGCCGTTGGCGGCCGGGCCGGTGGCCGGGGTGCCGGGCTTGGCCAGGGTCAGCCGGGCGTCGGCGGGCGCGGCGCCCTTGTCCGGGGCGGCCGGGGCGGCCGAGCCGGACGGCGCGGCGGGGGCGCCGGCCGCCGGGGCGGAGGGCGCGGTGGTCGGCGGGGTCGCGGGCGCGGCGGCGTCGGAGAGCCAGCCGGCCCCGCCGGTGGCGCCGCCCGTCCCGGGCGGGGTGTAGGCGGTGAGCGTGGTCGAGCCGGTCAGGCCCTGGAGCGGCTGCGGGCAGACCGCCGCCGTCCGCTCGACCTGCGCGGTGGTCGGGGCGACGCCACCGTCCGCCTTGGCGGGGGCGGCCGGCGGGCGCGTCTCGGCGATCCCGAACACCGCCGCGAGCACGACGGCCGCGGCCAGCAGGGACTGCGTGGTCCTGGTGCCCCCGGACCGCCCGGCCGGCCGGGCGGAGGCCGCGGGCTCCGGCGCCTGGGCCGGGGCGTGCCCGGACTGCCCGGCCTCGGCGGCCTCCGTCGGCTCGACGGCCTCGGGCGCGGACTTCTTCCTGAATGCGGGCTTCTTCATCGCGGGTCAGCTCCCCGATCCGTGCTGGTGCGGGTACCGGCCCGTGCCGTTGGGGTCGTTCGGGTCGTTGGGGTCGTAGTAGGGCTCGGCCTGCGGCTGCCCCGGCACCCACGGCTGCTGGTGCTCCGTCTGCTGGTAGGGCTGCTGCTCGTAGCCGTACTGCTGCTCCTGCGGGTACGGCTGCTGCTCGTAGCCCTGCTGCGGGTACGCCTGCGGCTGGTAGCCCTCGTAGCCCTGGCCGTCGTACCCCTGGCCGCCGTACGGCGCGGCCACCGGCTGCTGGGCCGCGTACTGGTCGTAGCTGTACGGGTCGGCCTGCTGGTACGTCTGGTACGGGTCGGTGTACGGCTCGGTCTCCTGGACGGCCGCGGCCGCCTGGACCGCTTCGGCCACCGGCTCGCCGGCGGGCTGCGCCGGGATCGCGCCCGGCGGGCCCTCGTACACCCCGCCGTCCTCGCCGCCCTCGCCGCGCTCGGCCATCCGGCGGGCCCGGCGGCTGCCGGGGGCGGGCGCCTGCGCCTGGGCCGCGGCGGCCAGCGCGGCGGCGGCCACCACCTCCTCGGGCAGGTCGTCGTCCTTGTGGCTGCGGCGTCCGGGCAGGGCCAGCACGAGGATGGTCAGGCCGAGCAGCACCTGGGCCCAGATCCAGCCGGTGTGCGCGAAGCCGTCCTCCCGGGTGACGGACAGCTTGCCGCCGCCGGCCGGGAGCTTGAAGCCCTGCGCCCAGCCGTCGACCGTGACGGACTCCAGCGCGGTGCCGCCCACGGTGGCCTTCCACTCGGGGGCGGCGGACTCGGCGAGCCGCAGCACCCGGCCGTCCGGGCCGGCCGGGACGGTGGCGGTGAGGTCGCGGGCCCCGGCCGGGACGACCACCGGGGCGGCGCCCGGGGCGGTGATCACCGCGCGGACGGCGGGGGCGCCGGTGACCTGCCAGAGCGCGGAGTCGCCGTCCTGGTTGGCCTTGACCAGGCCGGGGGTGGTGTCCAGGACGTCCTTGTAGGTGGCGATCACCGACTTCTGGACCAGCACGTAGGCGATGCCGTAGCCGGAGAGCGCACCGGCCTGGTCGGCGCCGGAACCGGCCAGCAGGCTGCCGACCATCTTGTTCAGGCCGTCCTGGGTGCCGGTCGCCGGGTCGACGGTGGACTCGGCCTGGCCGAGCGTCAGGCCCGCGCCGCGGACCACGGTGTAGCGGACCGCGCCGCCGCCCGGGTCGCCGGTGACGACCAGGGTGCGGGACCGGTCGGTGGTGCCGGCCTCCTCCGCGATGAACGCGGGCACCTGGCCGGCCTGGGCCCGGTGCAGCGGCTTGCCGGCGCCGGTGAGCGCCCACCACAGGCCGGTGCCCAGCGGGGCCAGCACCGCGGCGGCCACCACCAGCGCGGCCACCGGCTGGCGCCAGCCGAAGGCGATCCCGGCCACGCGGGCGTTGGCGCCGTCGGCACCGATCGCGGCGGCCGCCAGCAGGGCGATCCCGGCGATCAGCGAGGCCGGGCCGGCCCAGGCGGGCACCGCCGGGCCGCCGGAGGCCGGGGTGACGGAGGTGCCCGCCACCGCGACCGCGAAGACCAGGCCCGCACCGGCCGCGCCCCAGGCGGCCAGCACCGCGCGGCGGCGGTCGGCGCGCAGCAGTGCGGCGAGCGCGGCGAGCACCACGCCGGCCGACAGCCAGACCGGCGGCACCCCGGCGCCGCCGGGGTTGACCAGCAGCAGGCCGGCCGCGCTCGCACCGGTGCCGTGCAGGCCGGGCAGGCCGGCCTCCAGCAGCAGCCACTGCGGGTGCGTCAGCACCGTCAGCGACCACGGCGCCAGCACCAGGACGGGCAGCGCGAGGATCACCAGGACGCGCAGGCCGAGCAGGCGCAGCGCGGCGCCGCCCGAGCCGAAGGCGCCGCCGCGGACCACCGCGACGACCAGCGTCGCCAGGCACAGCGGCAGCGCGAGCGCCCAGGTCAACGGCACGAAGGAGGTGGCCAGGGTGAGCAGCAGGACGGTCATCCAGACCGGCCGCCACCCCGGGCGGGCGCCCTTAGCGGCGCTCTCGTCGCGGATGCCGAGACCGGCCGCGATCGCGGCGGCGCGGGCCAGCGGCGGCAGCAGCACGGCGAGGACGGCGGTGCCGATCCGGCCCTGGGCGAGCGCGCCGGTCGCGGCGGGCAGCAGCGCGTAGGCGGCGCTGGCCCAGGCCCGGACCAGCTTGGAGTCCAGCAGCGGCCGGGACACCAGGTAGGCGCTGACCGCCGACAGCGGCACGGTGAGCACGACCAGCAGGGTGAGCGCGAGGTCGGCGTGGTCGAACAGCACCCAGGACAGCACCGCGAGCACGCCGAGGTACGGCGGCGCGGCGGCGGTGGAGCCGGTGCCGATCGGATGCCAGGCGTCCGCGTACATCGACCAGAGGCCGCCGGCGCCGTCGGTGGCCGGCAGCAGGGCGCCGCCGAACAGCTCGCCGCTGCCGAACAGGCCTCGGCAGGCGATCAGGGCGAACACCAGCAGGGCCGCGAACAGCACCGGCGCCGGACGCCGGGCCAGCTTCTTGATCAGCGTGAACTGCTCGACGACCAGGTCCTCGTCGTCCTCGCCGCCCGGCCCGGCCTCGACCGAGCCGTGCCGGCCGGTGTCGTCCTCTCCCCCTATGCCGAGGGAGCCGATCACGCCCTCGACGGCGAGCCGGGCGGTGGCGCCGGGCGGCGGGAAGAGCGTGCGGTCGTCCAGGGCGTCGGCGGCCCGGGTGCGGGCGCGCTGCTTGCGCGCGGCCAGCAGCCGGGGGAAGCGGACGAGTTCGTGGCCGAGGCCGGTGAGCTCGTCGAAGGCCTGGCGCGGGTCCTTGCCGAGCAGGTTGGTGGCGGCCCGCAGCAGGGTGCCGAGCACCAGCCGCAGCAGGACGTAGGGGAAGAGCGCGCCCTTGCAGTTGGCGAGCAGGGTGTAGACGGCGCCGGCCTTGTCCACCCGGTGCGGGTGGGCGGGGCCGCAGTCGATGGCGCGGCGCTCGCGGCTGGCCGCCTCGGCGTGCCGCAGCACGGCGTCGGGGGCGATCACCACGCGGTGGCCGGCGGCGTTGACCCGCCAGCAGAAGTCGGCGTCGTCGCGCATCAGCGGCAGCGCCTTGTCGAAGCCGCCGAGTTCCTCGAAGACGTCGCGGCGCACCAGCATGCCGGCGCTGGAGACGGCGAGCACCGGGCGGACCTGGTCGTGCTGGCCCTGGTCCTGCTCGCGGCGGTCGAGGCCGGTCCAGCGGCGGCCGGAGCGGGCGATGGTGACGCCGACCTCCAGCAGCTGGCGGCGGTCGTACCAGCTGCGCAGCTTGGGGCCGACCACGGCGGCGCTGGGGGTGGAGTCGGCGACCTGGAGCAGCCGGCGCAGCGCGTCGGTCTGCGGCTCGCAGTCGTCGTGCAGCAGCCAGAGCCATTCGACGGGCTGGGTCTCGCGCGGGCCGCCGCGGCCGAGGTCGTCCTCCTGGGCGAGCGGGTCGCCGAAGTCGTCCCAGCCGCCGGTGACCGGGTCGTAGCCGGAGGGGTCGAGCCGGTACGGCAGGTCCTCCGGGCGCAGCGGCGGGCTGCCGAAGACGGCTTCGGCGACGGCGGTGCCGAAGCCGGCCCGGCGGCCGAGGAGCAGCGGGCCGCTCTCGGGCAGCCAGTCCGCGAGGGTGTCCGCCAGCAGTTGCGGAGAGTTGTCGGTGGAACCGGTGTCGACCGCGAGCACCCGCTGGACCTGGCGGTCCTGGCCGAGCAGGCCGGCGAGGGCCTGCGGCAGCCAGCGGGCCCCGTCGTGCGAGACGATCACCGCGGTGACCAGGTGGCGCGGGTAGGCGGGCGGCCTGGCAGCGGTGAAGCCGCTCTGGTGGCTGTAGACGGTCATCGAGTGCGCGGGCCTCAGTTCTCGGTGGACACAGCCGGTGAACGGCAACCGGATGGCGCACCACACTAACGGCTCCGGATGGCGGCTTCGTCCGCGGTGCCGGTGCGGGACCGGTGAAGAGCCGGCAGGGAACACGAAAGCGCCCCACCGCCGCGGTGAGGCGCCCGTACTGCCGTGTGGTTGTCGAAGGGTCAGCGGGGGTCGGCGGCCGCCCCGGTCAGACCGCGCTCTTCTTGAGCCGGCGGCGCTCGCGCTCGGAGAGGCCGCCCCAGATGCCGAACCGCTCGTCATTGGCGAGGGCGTACTCCAGGCATTCCGAACGGACCTCGCAGGCGAGGCAGACCTTCTTGGCCTCGCGCGTGGAGCCGCCCTTCTCGGGGAAGAAGGACTCGGGGTCGGTCTGGGCGCACAACGCGCGCTCCTGCCAACCGAGTTCCTCTTCCTCCTCCGTGATGCCGTCACCGATCAACAGCTCAAAGAGCTCGCTCATGTGGCGCGCCTCCTCTGCCCCTACTTGGCGTCCCCGTGGTTGCCGTTGCCTCGTGCGGCCGACGACACGAGTGAAATTACAGTTGCGTCACTCTGGCTCAGTCAAGCCGAGCTCTGGTATTGGGGCGAGGATTCACTCCCCGGCACCAAGCCGTTACGAATAGTGTACATATTCGGACACATTGGACCTTCGATCCGAAAGCCCCGAACGGCGTCGAACCAGCCACAACCATTCGGCGAGTGACGCTCGGTCACCATCACAGGCCGGTCATCGCCCTGCCTTCCCGGCGATCTTCCCATCGAAACATAGAGCGTGATTTATCACCCCATCCGGGCAACTTCTTGGCGTAACCCCCTCGAATGCCGCATCCCTGTGTTTGACACCGGCCCCACGGATGCGGTCTCCTTTCCCCTATGTCAGAGTTCGCCAGCCCCCGGAGCGGTTCCACGCTCCGCCGTGCCGTGAGCTCTTGTTGTCGCCTCTGTTCCTGCTGTATCTAGGCGCCCGCGTCCCACCGCGCGCCGCCCCCAGGAAGCACAGAGGCCGCCCGCGATTCCCGTCCCAGGACATCCCGGATCCGGCTGATCCCCGACGAACAGCCGCCACTCCGAGGACGACTCCCGTGCGTATGACCCGTATCCGCAAGCGGAACCGCGACCGCAGCAAAATCGCCCGCCGAAGCCCCGCGCCCACCGCCCCCACCGCGCCCGCCCGGGGCTGGACCGACGGTCTCAGCGACGTCTCCATCGCCGGCGACCCGCTCGCCTTCCCGCACCTGGCCCGCACCGACCTGCCCCGCCACCCCACCACCGTGGCCGGCCACGCCCGGCTGATCCGCGAGATCGCCGCCGACCGCGCCCGCTGGGAACCCCTGGTCCGCTACGACGCGCTCACCCGCTGGTACGCCCGGCTGGAGACCGGCCCCGGCTACGAGGTCTGGCTGCTCAGCTGGCTGCCCGGCCAGAGCAGCGGCTTCCACGACCACGGCGAGTCCTCCGGCGTGATGACCGTCGTCCAGGGCGAGCTGATCGAACGCTCGCTCACCCGCGCCGGCGAGGGAGCCCGCACCCTGCGCCCCGGCGGGCAGCGGGTCTTCTCCTCCGGCTACCTCCACGAGGTGGTCAACGGCACGCTCGAACCCGCCGTCTCCATCCACCTCTACACCCCGGGCCTCACCGAGATGAACCAGTACGGCGGCACCGCCGTCCCCGAGCAGCACCCGCAGGCCCAGGCCGAGGCGCACTGAGCACCCGCCCACGTCGGCCCGGCCGTCGCACCCGCCGACGGCCGGGCCGGCGACCGGGCTGACGGGCAGTCGGACCGTGGCAGGATGAACCCATGCGCATCGTGGCACTGGCAGGCGGAATCGGCGGAGCGCGCTTCCTGCGCGGACTCCTCGCGGCGGTCGGACCGCAGGACGAGATCACCGTCATCGGCAACACCGGCGACGACATCCACCTCTACGGCCTCAAGGTCTGTCCCGACCTCGACACCGTGATGTACACCCTCGGCGGCGGCATCCACGAGGAGCAGGGCTGGGGCCGTACCGACGAGACCTGGTCGATCAAGGCCGAGATGAAGGAGTACGGCGTCGGCCCCGAGTGGTTCGGGCTCGGCGACCGCGACTTCGCCACCCACCTCGTCCGCAGCCAGATGCTCACCGCCGGCTACAGCCTCAGCCAGGTCACCGAGGCGTTGTGCGTGCGCTGGAAGCCCGGCGTACGGCTGCTGCCGATGAGCGACGACCGGGTCGAGACCCACGTGCGGATCACCGACGAGCAGGGCACCCGGGCGATCCACTTCCAGGAGTACTGGGTCAGGCTGCACGCCGCCGTCGACGCCGAGGCGATCATCCCGGTCGGCGCCGACACCGCGAAGCCCGCGCCCGGCGTCCTGGAGGCCCTCGCCGCCGCCGACGTCATCCTCTTCCCGCCGTCCAACCCGGTCGTCTCCATCGGCACCATCCTCGCCGTCCCCGGCATCCGGGAGGCCGTCGCCGCCGCCCCCGCCCCCGTCGTCGGGCTCTCCCCGATCATCGGCGGCGCCCCGGTGCGCGGCATGGCCGACAAGGTGCTCGCCGCCGTCGGCGTCGAGGCCACCGCGGAGGCGGTCGCGCTGAACTACGGCGCCGCACTCATCGACGGCTGGCTCGTCGACACCGCCGACCAGGCCTCGGTCGCCGCCGTCGAAGCCGCCGGGATCGCCTGCCGGGCCGTCCCGCTGCTGATGACCGACGTCGAGGCCACCGCCGAGATGGCCCGGGCCGCCCTCGCCCTCGCCGAGCAGGTGCGCAAGTGAGCGGGCGCGGGCGCAGCGGGGCGGGCGCATGAGCCTGCGGATCCTGCCGGTCGAGGGGCTGCCGGAGATCGACGCCGGGACCGACCTCGCCGCGCTGCTCGCCAAGGCCGGCGAGTACCAGGACGGCGACATCCTGATCGTCACCTCGAAGATCGTCAGCAAGGCCGAGGGCCGGCTGCTGCACGCCGCCGACCGCGAGGCCGCGATCGAGGCCGAGACCGTCCGGGTGGTCGCCCGGCGCGGCCACGCCCGGATCGTCGAGAACCGCAACGGCTTCGTCATGGCCGCCGCCGGCGTCGACGCCTCCAACACCGCCCCCGGCACCGTCCTGCTGCTGCCCGAGGACCCGGACGCCTCCGCCCGCGCCCTGCGCGGGCGGCTCCAGCAGCTCACCGGCCGCCGGCTCGCCGTCGTCGTCACCGACACCTTCGGCCGGCCCTGGCGCAACGGGCTCACCGACGTCGCCATCGGCGCCGCCGGGCTGTCCGTGCTGGAGGACCACCGCGGGCGCACCGACAGCCACGGCAACGAGCTGGCGCTCACCGTCACCGCCACCGCCGACGAACTCGCCGCCGCCGCCGACCTGGTGAAGGGCAAGACCAGCGGCGTGCCGGTCGCCGTCGTCCGCGGGCTCGGCCACCTCGTCACCGCCGAGGACGGCGACGGCACCCGGCCGCTGGTCCGCCCCGCCGTCGACGACATGTTCCGGCTCGGCACCTCCGAGGCGCTGCGCCGGGCCGTCACCCTGCGGCGCACCGTCCGCTCCTTCACCGACGCCCCGGTCGACCCCGGCGCCGTGCGCCGCGCCGTCGCCGCCGCCGTCACCGCGCCCGCCCCGCACCACACCACGCCGTGGCGGTTCGTCCTGCTGGAGACGGCGCGGGCCCGCACCCGGCTGCTCGACGCGATGCTCGCCGCCTGGCAGCGCGACCTGCGCGAACTCGACGGCTGGGACGACGCCCGGATCGCCCGCCGCACCGCCCGCGGCGACGTCCTGCGCGACGCGCCCTACCTGGTGGTGCCCTGCCTCGTCATGGACGGCTCGCACCACTACCCCGACCAGCGGCGCGCCGCCGCCGAACGGGAGATGTTCACCGTCGCCGCCGGCGCCGCCGTGCAGAACCTCCTGGTCGCCCTCACCGGCGAGGGCTACGGCTCCGCCTGGGTGTCGTCCACCATGTTCTGCCGCGACACCGTCCGCGCGGCCCTCGACCTCCCGGACGGCTGGGACCCGATGGGCGCCATCGCCGTCGGCCGCCCCGCCGAACCCCCGCGCGAACGCCCGGAACGCGACGCCGACGCCTTCGTCGAGGTGCGGTAGCGGTTCAGAGACCGCGATGGATCTCGCGGCGATTTCCAACGGCCACCACGAGGATCACCAACACGCCGTCGTGGATCTCGTAGGCCACGCGGTGGACGCCGACGCGGAGACGGTAGAGGCCGACGTGACCCGCCAGCATCTTGGCATGGCCATCGACGTACGGGTCCTCGCCGAGAACGGTGAGTGCGGTGAGGATCCGCATCGCGTCGACCTGGCTGATGTCACGCAGCTGGCGCCTGGCATGCGCGGTGAAGCGGAACGCGTACTTCACGCAGCGCTCCCGGACGGGTCCCTGGGCGAGTCGAACAGGTCGGCCAGGAGCTCGGCCATGGTCACGGTGGGATCGTTCCGGTGCTGCTCGGCCTCACGGGCGAGCAGTTCGTCGGCGGCATCCTCGATGGCGTCGAGGATCTCGATCGGCACGACCGCTCCGACCCGCTCGCCCTTCCGAGTGATCACCGTGATCTCGCCGGCCTCGGCCTGGTTGACCACCTCGGCGATGTTCGCACGCAGTTCCCGGATGCTCAGTGCGTCAGTCACGCGTCGAGCGTACACACCGGCGTGTACACCGCACAGCGCTTCCGGCTCATCGCCGCCGGTGGTCGTTGGGGGTGAGGCGGGGGCCGTAGCGGGGGGCGTGGGGGGTGGTGGCCAGCAGGAGGCGGCAGAGGCGGTGGCGGTGCGGGCGGTAGGGCTCCAGCAGGGCGAGCATCTGGGCGTCGTCGCTGCGGGGGCGGCCGGCCAGGGCCCAGCCGACCAGGTTGGGCAGGTGGAAGTCGCCGACCGAGACCGCGTCCGGATCGCCGTTGCTGCGTTGCAGGGTCTCGGCGGCCGTCCAGGGGCCGATCCCCGGGACGGCGGTGAGCCGGGCGAAGGCCTCGGCGTGGTCCATCGCGGCGGCCTCCTCCAGCCGGGGCGCCAGCCGGACGGCGCGCATGACCGTCGCCGAGCGCTTCGGGTCCACCCCCGCGCGGTGCCACTCCCAGCTCGGCACCAGCGCCCACTCCCGGGCCGACGGCGCCACCCGCATGCCCTCGGCCGGGCCCGGCGCCGCGGTGCCGAAGTCCCGTAGCAGGGTGCGCCAGGCGCGGTAGGCCTCGTCGGTGGTCACCTTCTGTTCCAGGATCGCCGGGACGAGGGACTCCAGGACCAGCCCGGTGCGGGTGAGGCGGACCGCGGCGGTGCGGCGCTGGGCGTCCCGCAGCGGGCCGGGCGGCAGCACCAGGGCCTCCGGGTCGTCCTGCGCGCCCAGCAGCACCGGCAGCCGCTCCAACAGCCACGGCGCACCCGGGCCCCAGGCGGTCGCCTCCACCTCGCCGGCGGCCGGGCGCGCCAGCACCCGCAGCGTGCCGATCCCGGCCGGGGTCCGGGACGCCCGCCAGAGCGCGCCGTCGCCGGTGGTGCGGTACGCCGGGTCGGCGGGGCCCCGGCGCAGCGGCAGCAGCGTCCGGGCGACGTCCAGCGGGAAACCCGGCCGCCAGCGCCGTACCGACTCGCCCGTCACCGCCGCGCACCTCCTCCGCTGTCCGGCTCCACCGCCTTCGTCGACCATGGGGATATGAACGATACGCGGCTGCCGGAGCTGTCCTCCGGGGACGAGAGCGCGGTGCGGGCGCTGTACCACCGGGCGCTGGACGGGTGGAACCAGCGGGACGGTTCGGCCTTCGCCGGGCCGTTCGCCGAGGACGGGGAGGTGATCGGCTTCGACGGCACCCGGCACTGCGGGCGGTCGGTGATCGCCGCCGAACTGGGGCGGCTCTTCGCGGACCACGCGACGCCGGAGTACGTGGCCAGGGTGCGCCGGGTCCGCGCGCTGGGGCCCGGGGTGGCGCAGCTGGACGCCGTCGCGGGGCTGGTGCCGGACGCCGCGGAGGACCTGGACCCGGCGCTCAACGCGGTGCAGACGGTGATCGCGGTGAACGCCGGGGCGGGCTGGCGGATCGGACTGCTGCAGAACACGCCGGCGCGCTACGACCTCCGGCCGGACCTGGCGGCGGCGTTGACGGCGGAGCTGCGGGGGCTGGTCGGGCGGGGGCCCGGGCCGGCGTAGGGCGGTGCGGTGCGGCGCGTCAGGGGGCCTGGAGGTGGGCCGCGGCCGTGCGGAGGGCGGGGAGCCGGGCGTAGAGGGCGTTGCCGGGGCATTCGGTGTTGAAGGCGTCGCGGTGGCCGGAGACGGCGTCGAAGTCGACGACGGTGCCCTTGGGGTAGCGGCTGGCGTCGGAGGCGGAGGTGAGCTTGGTGCGGCCGTCGGCGGGGTGGCCGGCGAGGCCGAGCTTCCAGCCTGCGATGGCGGCCAGGCCGTCCAGGAGGGGCTGGGGCGGGGCGTCGCCGACGTAGGTGCCGATGGCGGCGACGCCGGCCGAGTCGGTGTTGAAGCCGAGGGTGTGGGCGCCGTGGACGGGCAGGTCGACGCCGCCGGCCCGGCCCTCGTAGACGGTGCCGCAACGGTCGACCAGGAAGTTGTAGCCGATGTCCCGCCAGCCGCTGCTCTGAACGTGGTACTGGTAGATCGACCTGATCACCCGGGGGGCGTCGGAGCAGGCGTAGTCGGTGGCGGTGGCGGTGTGGTGGATGAACACCTCGTGGACCGGGCCGGTGTACTCGAAGGTCCGGTCGCGCAGGGACTCGTCCGCGCCCCAGCCGGCCCGGGCGACGATGGCGGGGCGCGGGGCCTGGCGGCCGTCGGCGGGGCGGCGGGGCAGGACCCGGGCGGCGGGCGAGGGCGCGCCCTGACCGGGGTCGACCAGGTCGAGCCGCAGGCCGGGCGGGGGCCCGGCGGGGCCGGGACGCACCTCGACGGCGACGCCGTCGCTGCGGCCCGTCCACAGGGGCGCGGTGGCGCCGCGCGGGGCGCGGTCGGGGCCGTCCTCGGTGTCGGCCTCCAGGTCGTGCCAGTCGCCCCAGCGGCCGGTGGCCGCGTCCCGGGTGCGGACCCGGACGGCGCCGCCGGCCAGCGCGTCCGCCGGGCCGTCCCAGCCGACGCCGAGGAGTTCGAACGGCCGGGTGGTGCGCGGGGCCAGGGCGGGGCCGGGGCCGAGCGGCAGCGAGGTGACCGACCCGCCGCCGGCGGAGCCGCGGCGCCGGGCGCCGTCGGGGTCGGCCGGGCCGGCGGTGGCGGCGGGCTGGAGGAGCAGGGCGACGGTGCAGCCGGCGAGCACGGCGGCCGGGAGGGAAAGGCGCATAAACCGGATGGTGGCGGCAAATCGGGCCGCTCGCCACGTCGCCTCGCGCCCGGTCCGCCACCCCTCCCGACGGCCCACTCGAAGGCCGTAGGCTGGGGCGCACCATGACTGCGCATTTCGCTGCCGATGCCCGCACCCCCGTCGAACTGCTGCACGCATATCTGCGAGGCGGCACGCCCACGGTCGATCCCGCGGCCCCGCTGGTCACCTTCTACGACGACGCCACCGGCGAACGGGTGGAGCTGTCCGCCCGGACCTTCGACAACTGGGTGGCCAAGACGGCCAACCTCCTCCAGGACGAGTTGAACGCCGGCCCGGGCGACCGGGCCGTACTGCTGCTCCCCGCCCACTGGCAGAGCGCCGTCTGGCTGCTGGCCTGCTGGTCGGTCGGGGTGACGGCGGTGCCCGGCGGCGACCCGGCCGACGCCGACCTGGTGGTCAGCGGTCCGGACGGACTGGCGGCCGCCCAGGCCTGCGAGGGCGAGCGGGTGGCCCTGGCCCTGCGCCCGCTCGGCGGACGCTTCCCGCAGCGCCCCGACGGCTTCCTCGACTACGCCGCCGAGGTGCCCGGCCAGGGCGACCGCTTCGCGCCGTACTCGCCCGTCGCCCCGGACGGCCACGCGCTGGAGACCGCCGTGGACGGGCTGCCGCTGAAGCTGACCGGCGAGCAGACCGTCGCGCTGGCCCGGGAGGGGGCCGCCCGGCTCGGGCTCAAGCCCGGCGACCGGGTGCTGTCCACCCTCTCGTTCGACGACTGGACCGGTCTGGAGGCCGGTCTGCTGGCGCCGCTGGCGGCCGGCGCCTCGGTGGTGCTGTGCCGCAACTCGCAGGGGCTCGAACCCGAGCAGTGGGAGAAGCGGACCGAATCCGAACGGGTGACACTGCGCCTCGGGTAACCCCCGGGTCGGACCGGGCGGGTAGGGATCCCTGCCATGGCCGAGGACGACACCGCGCACCTCCCGACCGACCCGCCCCCGACGGATGCGCACCCTTCCGAACCCGAACGCCCGCGTCGGCGCCGGCGGTGGCTGATGATCACCGCCGGCGTCGTCGCGTTCCTGCTGGTCGCCACCGGGGCACTGCTCTGGATCGCCTACCGCAAGCTGGACGGCAACATCCGCACCGACTCGGCCACCGACCGGTTGCTCGCCCGACTGGAGGCCGAGCGGCCGAGCCGGACCGCCGGGGCCAAGGGCTCCGAGAACATCCTGCTGATCGGCAGCGACGACCGCTCCGGCACCAACTCCTCGTACGGCGGCGAGCCGGGCACCCAGCGCTCGGACACCACGATCCTGCTGCACCTGGCCGCCGACCGGAAGCACGCGACGGCGGTCTCCCTCCCGCGCGACGTCATGGTCACCGTCCCCGTCTGCGAGAAGCCGGACGGCACCCGCAGCAAGGCCGGGCTGATGCAGTTCAACTGGGCGTTCGAGATGGGCGGCGCGGCCTGCTCGATCCGCACCGTCGAGCAGCTCAGCGGCATCCGGATCGACCACTACGTGATCCTCGACTTCAACGGCTTCAAGACGATGGTGAACGCGATCGGCGGGGTCGAGGTGTGCGTCCCGCAGGCGATCCACGACAAGGACGCCAGACTCGACCTGCCCGCCGGGCGGCAGACCCTGCACGGCGAGCAGGCACTCGGCTACGTCCGGGCCCGGGAGAGCCTGGGCGACGGCAGCGACACCCAGCGGATGGGCCGTCAGCAGCAGTTCCTGGCCGCGCTGATCCGCAAGGTGCAGTCGCAGGGCGTGCTGCTGAACCCGGCGCGGCTGTGGCCGGTGCTGGACGCGGCCACCTCCTCGGTCAAGGCGGACGGGGGGCTGTCCTCGCTCGGGGCGCTGTACGACCTCACCCAGGACCTGCGGGACATCCCCTCGGCGGACGTGGTGCTCCTGACCGCGCCGCGCCGCCCGTACCGGTACGACTCGGACCGGGACGAGTTCGTGCAGCCGCAGACCACCCAGCTGTTCACCGCGCTGCGGGACGACCGGTCGGTCGCCGTCCGGCCGCCCGGTTCGGCGCCGTCGCCGAGCGCCTTCGCCGGGGCAGGCGTCGGGGCCGGGGCGGGCGTCGGGGCCGGGGCGGGTGCGAGCCCGAGCCCGGTGGCGACGGGTGCAGGTGCGGGCGCGGGGTCGGACGGGGCGGCCGGGGCCGTGGGGGCTGCGGGGGCACCGGCGAAGGCGTCACCTTCGGCGGACGCCTCGCCCACCTTCGAGGGACGCACGGCCGACGTGGACGCCTGCGCGCAGCACTGACCGCGGCTGCGCCGCAGGTCGGCACGGGTTTTCCGGAAATCCCGCACACCCAGGGAACTTTACCCGGCCATTACCTGAACATGGCGCAGATCACACCGGCGCGATTCCGCCGTTCGGCTCGTCTAGTGTGTCCGGATCGGCCCGCCGAACGGGCGAGCCGGAGCCGTGACCGGTCGGAGGTAGGGAACCCCCGTGCAGCAGGACAAACCGGAGGTCGATCCCGCCGACCAGTGGACGCGCGACCCGGAAACCGGCCAGTACCGCCTCGACCCGGCCGCCGGAATCCCCGGGCAGCGCCGCCGGACGGCCGAACGGAGAGCCGCCGAGGAGACGCCGGCCACCGAGTCCGGGACCGGGACCGCCGGCACCCCCGGGCCGGGCCGCCGCGACTCCCGGCGCCGGGCGGCCGCCGCCGCCAAGCGGACCCGGCGCCGCCGGGCGCTCAAGTGGACCGCCGGGGCCGGCGCCCTGGTGATGGTCGCGGGCTGCGGCGGGGCGTACTACCTGTACCAGCACTTCAACAGCAACCTGACCTCCGTCAAGGTCCAGCTGGGCAACGAGGAGGAGCGGCCCAAGGCCGCCGGGGACGCGCTCAACATCCTGGTGCTGGGCACCGACAGCCGGCAGGGCCTCGGCCGCGACTACGGCGACGAGGGCAGCGCCGGGCACGCCGACACCACGCTGCTGTTCCACATCTCCAAGGACCGCTCCAACGCGACCGCGATCAGCATCCCGCGCGACCTGATGGTGCCGATCCCGGAGTGCCAGAGCAGCAACGGCAAGAAGATCCCCGGCTCCGCGCGGGACATGTTCAACAACAGCCTCGGCCAGGAGGGGCGCGACCCGGGCTGCACCTGGAAGACCGTCGAGAAGATGACCGGGATCCGGGTCGACCACTTCGTGCAGGTCAACTTCGAGGCGGTGAAGACGCTGTCCAGCGCCGTCGGCGGGGTCGAGGTCTGCGCGGCCAAGGACATCAACGACACGGACTCGCACCTGAAGATGAGCAAGGGCCGGCACGTGGTCCAGGGCGACGAGGCGCTGGCCTTCGTCCGCACCCGGCACGCCGTCGGCTTCGGGGGCGACCTCACCCGCATCCCGCTCCAGCAGCAGTTCATCAGCTCGATGATCCGCAAGATCAAGAGCGACGACACCCTGACCAGCCCGAGCAAGCTCTACAAGCTCGCCGACGCCGCCACCAAGGCGCTCACCGTGGACTCCGGGATCGGCAGCGTCGACAAGCTCAAGGACCTCGCGCTGGACCTCAGCAAGGTCGACACCAAGAACATCACCTTCGCCACCGTGCCGGTCCTGGACGACCCCAAGGACAAGGACCGGCTGGTGCTCAAGCAGCCGGACGCCGGGCAGCTGTTCTCGATGGTCGCGGGCGACCGCTCGCTGACCGAGACCGCCGCGCCCGCCGACGCCGCCACGGCCGCACCGGAGACCGCGGCGGCGGCCCCGACCGCCGCCGCCCCGACGGTGGACCCCAAGGACGTCCGGGTGACGGTGCGCAACGGCAGCGGGACGCGCGGGCAGTCGGGGCCCACCGTGGACAAGCTCCGCAGCAAGGGCTTCGCCAAGGCCACGACCGCCCCCGACGCGCCCGTCACCGCGACCACCGCGGTGTCCTTCCCGGCCGGGCAGGACGCCGCGGCCGCCGCCCTGGCCGCCGCGCTCGGCCTGCCGGGCGACGCCGTCCGGCCGGACCCGAAGGCGGATCCGAAGGGCCCGCTGGTGCTGGTGCTGGGCAAGGACGTCCTCGCCGCTCCGGCGGCGGCCCCGACCGAGGCACCGAAGGACCTCCAGCGGGTGCAGGCGGACGACACCGACGCGTGCGCCAAGTAGGACGTGTGCGCCGAGTGGTCAGGCCCTACGCCGGCGCGAGGGTTCCGTCCGTCTCCCGGTAGTGCTCGCCGGTGCGGGGGCAGTGCCAGCGGCCGTCGCCGGCGGGCTCCAGCGGCTCGCCGGCGCGGCCGACCCAGCCGATCCGGCGGGCCGGGACGCCGGCGGCCAGGGCGAAGTCCGGGACGTCCCGGTGGACCACCGCGCCGGCCGCGACCAGCGCCCAGCGGCCGACCGTCACCCCGGCGACCAGGACCGCCCGGCCGCCGATCGAACAGCCCTGACGGAGCGTCACCCCTTCGGCGCGCCAGTCCTGTTGACGCTTGGGCCGACCGTCCGGGGTCACCGCGCGGGGGTGGCGGTCGTTGGTGAGGACGGCCGCGGGGCCGATGAACACCCCGTCCTCGACCAGCGCGGGCTCGTACACCAGCGCGTGGTTCTGCAGTTTGACCCGGTCCCCGATCCGGACGCCCGGGCCGACGTAGGCGCCGCGGCCGATCACGCACTCGGCGCCGATCACCGCGTCCTCGCGGACCTGGGCGAGGTGCCAGACCGTCGTCCCCGCGCCGATGACGGCCCGTTCGTCGACGTCCGCGCTCGGCTCGATCCGGGCCGCGCCGGGCCCGCCCTCAACTGTCGCCATGCGCACCGACGATAGCGGTGCGGGCTCGACTCTCAGGGTTCGTCCGACAATTCGCGCGCCCGGCGGAAATTGTCGGACAAACCCTGCCGGGTCGGCGTCAGCTCGCCCTGGAGAGCACGTCCTTGGCGGCCGGTCCGACGCTGCCTATCACCCGGCGGGCCAGTGAGCGGGGCGAGGTGAGGAAGCCGAAGCCCCAGCTGAGGTGCATGGTGGCGAGCGCCACCGGCAGCATCGCCCTGGCCTTGAAGGACAGGCCGCGGCCGCCGACCAGCCCGCCGCCGAGGATGCCCAGCAGGTAGGCGCCGGGCACCGCGAGGAGGGCCGGGTGGACGGCGACGCCCAGCACCAGCCCGAGGGTGACGGCCAGCAGGGCGGTCGGCGGGGCCAGGTAGCGGAGGTTGACCGAGCCGCGGTGGTAGCGGGTGACCACCCGGCGCCAACGGCCGTAGTCCTTGTACTGCTTGGCCAGCGCCTTCACCGACGGCCGGGGCCGGTAGGTCACCTTGAGCTGCGGGGTGAACCAGACCAGCCCGCCGTCCTGGCGGATCCGGTAGTTGAGCTCCCAGTCCTGGGCGCGGATGAACTCCTCGTTGTAGCCGCCGAGCTTCTCCAGCACCTCGCGCCGGAACACCCCGAGGTAGACGGTGTCCGCCGGGCCGGCCAGGCCGCCGGTGTGGAAGGCGGCGTTGCCGACACCGATCTTGGAGGTCATCGCGGCGGCGACCGCGTTCTCCCACTCGGTCTCGCCCTCGGCGTGCATGATGCCGCCGACGTTGGCGGCGTCCATCTCGTCGAGCAGCCGGACCGCGGTGGTGATGTAGCCGGGGGTGAGCAGGCCGTGGCCGTCCACGCGCACCACTATCGGATGGCGCGAGCCACGGATCGCGGCGTTCAGCCCCGCGGGGGTGCGACCGGTGGGATTCGGCACGGTCCGTACCCGCGGGTCCTCCGCCACCAGTTCGGCCGCGATCTCCGCGGTCCGGTCGGTGGACGGACCGAGGGCGATCACCACCTCCATCGGCCCGGGGTACTCCTGGTCCAGGATGCGCCGGACCGCCGTCCGCAGGTGTCGTTCCTCGTTGAGCACCGGCATGATCACGGAGACAGCCGGCAGCTCCTCAGCAGCCTTGGTGTTCATCGGGGCCAACCGTACCGGTGCGGACACGTCTCCGTCTTGTCCCGGTCCGGGCCGCTGCACGCAGCCCGCGACGCCCGGTTGGGCTCCTTGATCACGCCCACCGTACTCCGCTCCCCGTACGGGCCCGCAGCCGGGTCGGAACGGGCGGTTTCCGGAGGACGGGACGGAGCCCGGGAGGGCGCCCCCGGCGGGGTTCGGCGGCGGCCGCGCGGGTTCGGTGCAGGTTCGGCGCAGGTTCAGAGCAGGTGGTGAACGATGGTGAAGAGCGCGTAGCCGGCCAGCGACAACCGGTTCAGCAGGTGCTGCGGGCCGCCCAGCCGGTCCGGCAGCGACCGGTGCGGGCGCAGGTCCGGCCGGTGGGCGGCGGTCGCGACGGCCCGGGCCAGCTCCACCGGGTCGTAGCGGTCCCCGAAGTGTCCGGCCAGCCAGGCGGCCGGGCGGCTGCCGACGGTGACCTCCTCGCCCGAGCGCAGCTGGACGGTGAGCAGGTTGCGGTGGACCGCGGCCGCGTTGATCTCCTGCCACCGGAAGGTCCGGGTGCGCAGCGCGGTGGCCATCCGCAGGCCGTCCCGGTCGACGACCATCTGCCAGGAGAGGGTGCGGCCGCAGGCGAGGATCGCCACCGTGCCGGTCAGGAGCGGGTGCACCAGCCCGCCCCACCAGCCGCTCCTGCCGAGCAGCACGACGAGGCCCGCGAGCAGCAGTGCGGGCACCGGACCGGCCACCGCCCGCAGCGGCAGCGGCATCTCCCAGCGCCGGGCGGGCACCGGTTCGGCGTCCGGCCCGGCCGCGGGGGCGGCGGCCACCGTCCCCGCTGTCAGGGCGGCGACGGCCAGTTCCCGCTCCCGGTAGCCCTCGGTGCGCCGGCCCGGCCGTGGGGCCCGGGCGGCGGGGGCGACCACGGCCGCCACCCAGCGCGGGTCGTGGTCCAGCAGTCCGGGGCGGACCAGGAGCTGCTGCTCCGGCCCGTCGGGCCCCCGGTACAGCACGGCCGGCACGCTCCGGCCGGCGCGGGCGAGCCAGGCGGCGGCCTGCTCCGGGGTCAGCCGGTCGAAGACGTCCCCGAGCTCCTCCTCTTCCTCGTCGTAGGAGACCTCGAGATCGAGGTGGTCTGCGTCGTCGTCCTCGGTCTCCAGGTGTTCGGGCACCCAGGCCGGGCCCTCGCCGCCCGGGGCGCCGTAGCGGGCCCAGCGGTAGCGGTCGCGCTCGACCAGCCGCCAGAGCGCGGGGCCGTCCGGCGGGCCGTCCAGCGGCTGCACCAGCAGGTCGCCCCGGGCGTCGGCGCGGACCCGGACGGCGAGGGCGGGCGCGGAGCCCGCGAAGGAGGGCCGGGAGCGGCGGGCGTTCGCGGTGGCGGCCGAGCCGAGCAGCAGCAATCCGGGCAGGGCGAGCAGGCCGCCGGCGGTCAGCGCGCCGGTGAGGTCGTAGTCGTCGCCGGCGGCGCGGACGGCTGCGCCGTCCACCAGCAGCGGGACGGCCTCGCCGGGCTGCGGCGGCCGGGCCCACCAGACGTCCAGCCGGGCGGTGCGTTCCGGGCCGCCGCCGGGCGGGTGGAAGCGGACGGTCAGGACGCCGTCCTGGTCGGTGTCGCCCGCGGTGCCGGTGACCTGGTCGGCCCGTTCGGCGCTCGCCTGCTGCCGGGCCTGTCCCCACAGCCCGTACAGCGGGAACGCCAGGGCGGCGGCGAGCAGCAGGCCGCCGAGCGCGCGGCGCAGCACCGGCGGGCCGTCGGGGTGGACGGGTGAGGGCGCTCCGGCGGCGGTCCAGGGGAAGGGGACGGGCGGGGCCATCAGTTCGTCGAGCTGCTGGCGGGCGCGGCGGCGGCCGAGCTCGGCGCCGATCAGCGCGGCGGAGAGCAGCAGGTGGACCAGGACGGCCGTCCAGCGGCCGAGCGGGGTGACCAGGCCGTGCGGGGCGTACCAGAGCACCGCGAGGACGGCCGGCGGGACCAGCGCCCGGCCGCAGAACCGGCCGGCCAGCAGGACCACTTCGGCGAGCACCGACCAGGCGGCCAGCGAGGAGCCCCAGGTGTCCCGGCAGACGCCCTGGACGTTGCAGTCACCGGGGGTCGGCTCCACCGCGGTGGCCAGGATGACGAAGGCGGCCGGCAGCAGCGCCGACCAGCGGCTGTCCAGGCGCCAGGCGGTGCGGGCGGCGCGCCAGCGGGTGGCAGCGGCGGCGGTGAGGGGCGCGGCGCTGGGCAGCGGCGGGGCGTCCGGGGTATCCGGGGCGAACATCGGACGATCATCTCAGTCGGCCGGGGGCGGCCCGTGCCGCAGGGGCCGGGTGCTGCCCGCACCCGGCCCCTGCCCCCGTTCCCCCCTCGGCGGCCCCCCACCGCCGGGTCCTGCGGCCCGCGCCGCCCGGTCGGTCCGTCGCGATGGCCGCGGTCGGTCCGTCGCGACGGCCCCGGTCAGTCCGTCGCGATGGCCGCGAGGACGTTCATCCGCCCGGCCCGGAAGGCCGGGACGAGGGCGGCGACCAGTCCGATCACCACCGAGGCGACCAGCGTCACCGCGAGCGTGGTGGTCGGGACGGAGAGCGTGGCCAGACCCTGGTCACGCAGCACCCGCTGGGCGGTGACGCCCCAGGCCAGCCCGAGCCCGGTGCCCAGGACCGCGCCGAACACCGAGATCACCACGGCCTCCAGCCGGATCATCCGGCGCAGCTGGCGGCGGGAGAGCCCGATCGCCCGCAGCAGGCCGATCTCCCTGGTCCGCTCGACCACCGACAGCGCCAGGGTGTTGACCACCCCGAGCACGGCGACCGTGATGGAGAGGCCGACCAGGCCGTAGATCAGGTAGAGCAGGGTGTTGACCTGGGACTGCACGACCTCCTTGTAGCCGGCCTGGTCCTTGATGGTCAGCTGCGGGTACTCCTTGAGCGCGCCCTCCAGGGCGGTCAGCGTCTTCGCGACGTCGGCTCCGGAGGAGGCCTTGGCGAAGAACGTCCAGACCGGCGGCTGCTCGGCGGCGGGCACGGCCTTGGCCATGGTGTCGAAGTCGACGAAGGAGCCGTCGCCGAACAGCGAGCCCTTCGCGAACACGGCGCCCACCGGCAGCACCTGGGTGCGGCCCTTGCCGTAGGCGACGGTCACCTGGTCGCCGACCTTCAGGCCGTGGTCCTTCGCGAAGGCCTCGCCGATCCCCAGCTCGCCCCGCCCGATCGCGTCCACCGAACCGGCGGTGACCGGGAGGTGGAAGTCGGTGCCGAAGAAGGCGGGCGGCGCGGCGGTGAGGTTGGTCTTCACGCTCCGGCCGTCCGGCAGCTGGAGCTTGGGGCTGAAGAACTTCTGGGTGGTGACGTGGTCGATGCCCGGGGTCCGGCGGACGGCGTCCAGCATCTCGGGGGTGATCGAGGTGCGGCCGCCCTGGACGATGTAGTCCGCGCCCACCGACCGGTCGATCTGCGCGTTGGCCGAGGTGACCGTCGAGGCGCTGAACACCGAGGAGCCGATCACCAGCGCCAGTCCGATCATCAGCGCGGCTGCGGTGGCCCCGGTACGACGCGGGTTGCGCATCGCGTTGCGCTGGGCGAGCCGGCCGGACGGACCGAACAGCGCCGGCAGCAGCGCGCCCAGCACCCGCACCACGGCGGTGGCCAGCAGCGGGCCGAGCACCACGAAGCCGACCAGGGTGAGCAGCACGCCGAGACCCAGGTACTGGCCGCCGGTGGCCGCCTTCTCCGCCTGCGCGGCCAGCACCAGCAGACCGCCGCCGCCCGCCGTCAGGACCAGGCCGACCACCGTGCGGACCAGGTTGGCGCGGCCCTCGGCCGGCGTGCCGTGGTCGCGCAGCGCGGCCATCGGCGCGATCCGGCTCGCCCGGCGGGCCGGGACCCAGGCCGCCACCAGGGTCACCACGATGCCCAGGGCGTACCCGGCGAGGAACACCGTCGGACCGATCTTCAGGTCGCCCGCGTCGAGCTTCATGCCGATCGCGTTCATCAGCTTGATCAGGCCGACCGCGATGCCCAGACCGGCCGCGACCCCGAGGGTCGAGCCGAGCACGCCGAGGATCAGCGCCTCGACCAGGACCGAGCGGTTCACCTGCCGGCGGCTGCCGCCGATGGCGCGCAGCAGGCCGATCTCCCGGGTGCGCTGGGCGACCAGCATCGAGAAGGTGTTGATGATCAGGAAGCAGCCGACGAACGCCGAGATGAGCGAGAAGCCGAGCATCGCGTTCTTCATGAAGCCGAGGCCGCTGCCGATGCTCTTGGTGTTCTCGTCCTTCTGCTCGGCCGCGGTCTTCACCTGGTAGCCGGCGCCCAGCTTGGCCAGGGCGTCGGCCTTGAGCCGGTCGTTGCCGCGGCTGCCGTCGCCGAACGCCTCGACCGAGGTGTACGCCTGCTCGCCGAGCAGCACCTGCTGGGCGGTCGGGGTGTCCAGGAAGGCCAGCGCCGCACCGGGGTTGGTGGTGGTGAAGGAGGCGATGCCGGAGATCGTGAACTCGTGCCGGCCGTCGGCGTTGTCGACCCGGAGCTTGGCGCCGAGGCCGAGCCCGGCCTTCTTCGCGGTGTCCGCGTCCAGCACCGACTCGCCCGCGTTCTGGGGAGCGTGACCCTGGGTGAGGTGCACCGCGCTGCGCGGGGTCTCGGTCCAGTTGCCGACCAGGGTCGGCGCGCCGGACGTCGGGCCGACCAGCTTGTTGGTGGCCGGGTCGACCAGGGTCGCGTTCTCGACCATGACCTGGCCGACCGCCGACTTCACCCCCGGCACCGCGGCGACCTGCTGCGCGGCCGCCACCGGGACGGTCCGCGGCTTGTCGGAGGCCTGCTGGTCGTCGTCCTCGGCCGGCTTGGGCGGCTGGACGGAGACGTCGGAGGCGGTCGCGGCGAACAGCTTGTCGAAGGTACTGGTCGCGGTGTCGGAGAAGACCAGGGTGCCGGAGACGAACGCGACCGACAGCATCACGGCGATCAGGGAGAGCGCCATGCGGCCCTTGTGGGCGAAGAAGCTCCGCAGAGCGGTCTTGAGCAGCATCTGTCCCGTCCCGCCCGCTCAGCTGGTCCGCTTGCCGTCGAAACGGCGCATGCGTTCGAGGACGGAGTCGGCGGTGGGCGCGTGCATCTCGTCGACGATCACGCCGTCGGCGAGGAAGAGCACGCGGTCCGCGTAGCCCGCGGCGACCGGGTCGTGGGTCACCATCACGATGGTCTGGCCCAGTTCGTCGACCGAGCGGCGCAGGAAGGTGAGCACCTCGGCGCCGGCCCGGGAGTCCAGGTTGCCGGTGGGCTCGTCGCCGAAGATGATCTCGGGCCGGGCGGCCAGCGCCCGGGCCACCGCGACGCGCTGCTGCTGGCCGCCGGAGAGCTGCGCCGGGCGGTGCTTGAGCCGGCCGGCCAGGCCGACGGTCTCCACCACCTGGTCCAGCCAGGCCTGGTCCGGCCGACGGCCGGCGATGTCCATCGGCAGCGTGATGTTCTCCAGCGCGGACAGCGTCGGGAGCAGGTTGAACGCCTGGAAGATGAAGCCGATCTTGTCCCGGCGCAGCCTGGTCAGCTGCTTGTCCTTGAGGCCGGTGATCTCGGTGTCGCCGATCCAGATCCGCCCGTCGCTGACCGTGTCCAGGCCGGCCAGGCAGTGCATCAGGGTCGACTTCCCGGAGCCCGACGGGCCCATGATCGCGGTGAAGCGGCCACGCTGGATGTCGACGTCCACCGCGTCGAGCGCGGTGACCCTGGTCTCGCCCGCGCCGTACGCCTTGCTGACCTGACGGGCCGCGGCGGCGACGGCGGGTGCGCCGCCGGGAAGCTGGGGGTCGTACACGGCTGTGGCTGCCGTCGTCACTGGAGTCTCCTAAGAAGTGGGCCCGACCGTCGACCCCGGCCGGCCCTCCGTGCGCGGGCATGCCGCAGGACGCGGGCATGGCGCGGGAAGGGTCGTCGACCGGGAGTTGACCCCACCCACCGGGCCCGGCGGGCGCCGGCTCCCGGGAGAACCTCGCCCCTCGTCGGCACGAGCGGGGACGTCCACAACGTTAGGAGCAACGGCGGGCGCGCTCGTCATCCGCCGGAATGAAGCCGTCCAACCAAGGATCTACGGGGCGCGGCACCCCCTCCCCCTAAGGGGTGCCGCGCCCCGTCTCGGGGACGCCCCGTACGGGGCCCGGGCCCCGGTCCCTCAGCCGGTCAGCGCCGGTACGGCCAGCCGCTCCAGGGCCTGCGCGAAACCCTCCACGACCGGGGCCAGCAGGGCGTCGGTCTCGCGCTCGACCAGGGTCGTCCCGTCCTCCCCGGTGGTGATGTGGCGGTCGAGCACGAACCAGCCCTGGGTGATGTGGCCGGCGCCCATCGAGCTGAGCACCGGGCGCAGCGCGTAGTCCACCGCCAGCACGTGCGCGGGCGAGCCGCCGGTGGCCAGCGGCAGGACGGCCTTGCCGGCCAACGCGTACTGCGGGAGCACGTCCAGCAGGGCCTTCAACAGGCCCGAGTAGGCGGCCTTGTAGACGGGGGTGCCGATCACGACGCCGTCCGCCCGGGCGAACAACTCGGTCACGGCGACGATCTCCGGGTGGTCGAAGTCGCCCGACAGCAGCGCGTGCGCGGGCAGGCTGCGCGCCTCGAACGGGACGACGTGGTGGCCGCGGGCCTCCAGCCCGGCGTCGACGTGGCGCAGCAGGCGGGTGGTGCGGGAGGTGGCGGACGGGGAGCCGGAAACGGACAGGACGGTGGCCATGGGGTTCACCTTTGGCTGGAAGCGGGGGCGGCGCCACGCGGCGCAGGAGGACCGCTGCGGGTCGGAGCCCTGGAAGGTGTTTCGACGTGCTCGACGTGCTCGACGTGCTCGACGCGTTCGAGGTGAGGTGCTCGGCGCGGGTGGGGTGACGCCGAGGTGATCCGGTGGGCGCGCTTCAGCCGCGACAGAGCGAACAGGCCACACCACGCCGCAGGTCGACGTGCCGCCGACGCGTGAGTGCCCAACGCTGATCCATACCCGAAATGCAAACACGCTGCGTTCGAGCCGGTCAAGAATCGTTTCGCCAGTTGAACGGCGGGTGACGTGACGCGTGGTGACCGGGCTCACGTCGACCCGGCGCCCGCGCCGCCCGTCCCCACCGTCGTACGGCGGCGCGGAAGTTGCGGCGGAACGATCCGACCCGTGCATCAAAACTGCTACAAGCGACCTGGTGGAGTACCCCGGGGGGAGTCAGCACGAGCGGGGTCGGGCATCCTCGACGACATGAACACGTGGCAGGAGGGCCGCCCGGGAGGCGGCGGGAACCCGTACCGAGACGGGAACCCGTATGGGGGCGGCGGCAACGGCGGCGCGTACGGGCGCGGCGGGGGCGGCGCGGCGGCCGAACCGCCGCTGCCGTCGTCGATGAACCCGCGCGGGCCGGGTGCGCCCGCGCCACGACAGCCGGAGCCGTCCCGGCTCGGCGGCGTCCCGCCGCAGGGTCCGGGCGGGCAGCCCGCCGTCCGCCCCGGTGGGCCTGGGGGCCCCGGCGGTCCTGGCGGTCCCGGTGGTCCCGGACGACCGGGTGGGCCCGGGGGGCCGGGCGGCGCCCAGCCGGGCGGTATACAGACCAAGCGGTGGCCGCGGCGCCGGATCGTCAAGTGGTCGGTCTTCGGCCTCCTGATCGCCGTCATGGTCACCGCCGTCTCGACCTGGTTCTGGGCCGACTCCAAGCTCAACCACGAGAACGTGCTCGCCGACTACCCCGGCCGCCCGCCGGCCGGCAAGGGCACCAACTGGCTGATCGTCGGCTCCGACAGCCGCCAGGGCCTCACCGACTCGGAACAGGACGACCTGCACACCGGTCACGACACCGAGGGCAAGCGCAGCGACTCGATGATGATCCTGCACGTCGGGGACAACGGGAACACCCTGATGAGCATCCCGCGCGACTCCTGGGTGCCGATCCCCGAGTACAAGAGCAGCAGCGGCAAGACCCTCAAGGGCACCACCTCGAAGATCAACTCGGCCTTCGGCAACGGCGGCGGCCGCCTCCTCGTCCAGACCGTCGAGCTGAACACCGGCATCCGCATCGACCACTACGCCGAGATCGGCTTCGCCGGCTTCGTCGGCATCGTCGACTCCATCGGCGGCGTCGAGATGCACATCGACCAGGACCTCAAGGACAAGGACTCCGGTCTCGACCTCAAGGCCGGCGACCAGACCCTCAGCGGCAAGCAGGCCCTCGCCTTCGTCCGCCAGCGCCACCAGATGGCCGACCAGGACCTCGGCCGGATGCGCAACCAGCAGAAGTTCCTCGGCGCCCTCGCCCACCAGGCGGCCTCCCCCGGCACCGTGCTGAACCCGTTCACCTTCTACCCGCTGGTCGACTCCGCCCTCGGCACCCTCATCGTCGACGACGACGCCGGCCTCACCGACCTCGGCTCGCTCTTCCTCGCCATGAAGGACGTCAACGGCGGCGGCGGCAAGACCCTGACCGTCCCGATCGGCAACCCGGACTACCGGACCAAGACCGGGGAGTCGGCGGTGCTGTGGGACGCCGCCAAGTCCAAGCAGGTCTTCGACGCCTTCAAGAACGACACCGCGGTACCGGACATCAAGTAGCCCGTCGTGACGTGAAGTGGCCACGCCGACACCATGGGTGGATGTCGGCCCGGGCCGCGGGCCGCGGTCGCCTAACCCGCCTGCGGGAGCAGGCCGGTGCCGCACTCGGGGAAGCGGACCAGCCACTCCCCCTCGCCGCCGGCGGCCTCGGTGGCGCCCGCGTAGCCGTAGTGGATCAGCCGCCCCTCGCCGCCCGCCAGCCAGCGGGCGCCGGTCAGGTGCACGGTCAGGGCCGCCGGGCGGTGCGGGTCGGGCCGTTCCAGCACCAGTTCGTGCTCGGCCTCGCCCGGCCGGAAGGCCACCGCGGTCTCCGTGGCCGGCCGGCGCGGGCTGCCGCCCTCCCGGTACGTCCAGTACGCGGCCACCGTCACGGTGAGCGCGCCGTCCACCCCGCCGGTGCCCGGCCGCACGTACTCCTCGTCCGGCACCCAGCGCGAGTGGTGGCGGATCTCCTCCGGCCCCCAGCGCTCGTCCCAGCGCACCCAGTAGCCCGCCACCCGCTTGACCGTCATGACCTCGCAGGCGACCCGCACCGCGATCCGCGCCGGATTGACCGGCTCGCACGAGGCCAGCGAGACCACCGTCACCTGCTCGTACGTCACCGCGCCGTCGTCGGCGTCCTGTTCCATCGGTGAACCACCTTGCCGGAGTGTCGAGTTCGCCGCGGCTCCGACCGCGCACGGAGAGCCTAGAGCGACCGGGTCGGCACACGGAGTGATTGCGCGGTTCCGGCCCGCCCGCCTGCTCACCGGGCTACCCTGCCCCCGGACACGCCACCGCCCCGGAGCGGGAAGTCGGCTGATCGGACTTCCCCGGCCGGGGCGGTGTGCGGTTTCGAACTGATGAACCGGTGACTACTCGACGATGCCGGACTTGGCGATGGTGACCTTCGCCGAGGTGCGGCCGCTCTGCGAGCCGAGCTTCTCGACCGCCGTCACGACGTCCATGCCCTCGACGACCTCGCCGAAGACGACGTGCTTGCCGTCCAGCCAGTCGGTGACGATGGTGGTGATGAAGAACTGCGAGCCGTTGGTGTTGCGGCCGGCGTTGGCCATCGACAGCAGGCCCGGGCGGGTGTGCTTGATCTTGAAGTTCTCGTCGGCGAACTTCTCGCCGTAGATGCTCTTGCCACCGGTGCCGTTGTGGTTGGTGAAGTCACCGCCCTGCAGCATGAACTGCGGGATCACGCGGTGGAAGCCGGAGCCCTCGTAGCCGAAGCCGTTCTGGCCGGTCGCGAGCTCGCGGAAGTTCCGGGCGGTCTTGGGGACGACGTCGTCGTACAGCTTGAAGACGATGCGGCCCGACGGAACGCCGTCGATCTCGATGTCGAAGAAAACGTTGGAAGCCATGCAGGGATCATGGCACGACCCGTCGGCCGACGCGCGTCACCCCCGGCCCGCCGCCGGGTGGCGTCCCCGTGTTATCCGGCCGGCGCGAGGACCGCGGAAGCTACCATCGCCGTCGGGTTCAGGCGTTCGGTCACGGCGACGGGGTGGACGGCATGCGGATCGGTGAACTGGCCAGGCGGACGGGCGTGAGCGAGCGCTCGCTGCGCTACTACGAGCAGCAGGGCCTGCTGGTCGCCCGGCGGACCGACGGCGGGCACCGGGAGTACCCGGAGCCGGCGGTGGACCGGGTCGTGCTGATCCAGGAGCTGTTCGCGGCCGGGCTGCACAGCCGCACGATCTACAAGATCCTCCCCTGCATGCGCGACTCCGACGGCGGCCCGAACGAGATCGCCACCCCGCTGCTGGTCGAGGAGCTGGCCTCCGAACGGGACCGGATCGACCGGATGATCACCGACCTGCTCCGCTCCCGCGAGGTGCTGGACGAGGTGATCGCGACCGCCTCCGGCCTGCCGCGGGCCGGGGCGGCGGAGGCCGACGCGGTGTAGCCGAGACGGCGGAGGCCCGAGACCGCGGAGACCGCGGAGGCTCAGGGCTCAGGGCTCAGGGCTCAGGCCTTCAGCTTGCGCCAGACCGCCTCCAGGGCCGCGATGTCGCCCTCGTCGAGCCGGTCGGTGAAGACCGGCGCGAGGACGGCCCGCCGGGTGGCGTCGGCCTCGGCGAAGGCGGCGCGGCCCTGCCCGGTCAGTTCGATCCGCACCGACCGGGCGTCGGAGGCGGAGGGCGTGCGGGCCACCAGGCCGCGTGCGGCCAGGGCGTCGACCACCCGGGAGACCTGGCTGCGGCTGAGCATCGTCTTCGCGCCCAAGTCGGAGGCGGCGACCGGCTCCTGCTGCCCGTTGAGCCAGAGCATCACCTCGAACCAGGACAGCGACAGCCCGTGCACCCTGGTGAGCTCGCGGTCCACCTGGGCGGCGAGGGTGGTGCCGGCCCAGACCAGGCCGTAGAAGGCGTGGTCCTGCTCGGACAGCGGGCCCAGGGAGAGGTCGGCACGGTTCATGACGTTCATCGTACCGAGGTGCGTGCGCGTGCACGGACTCCGCGCACGCGCACGACTCCGGCGGCTGCACCGCCAGAGCGTCCTGGCTAGAACGCCTGGTGGTCCGGCTCGCAGACCGTGCCGGGCGGCGGGAGTTCACCGCTGACCAGGTACCGCTGCTCGCGGTCCCAGGCGCAGGCGCTCGGGTTGCCCAGCGCCGTGTGGCCGTAGCCGTGGACGGTCAGCAGGCGGCCGCGGGCGAGGGTGTCGGCCAGCGCGCGGGACCCTTCGTAGGGCCAGGCCGGGTCGCCGGTGAGGGCCACGACCAGGATCGGCGCGGAGGTCGGCCGGTTCCACGGGCCGGTGTAGCGGTCCCGGGCGGCCTCGGCCGGCCAGGCGGCGCAGCGCTGGTTCTGCCAGACCAGGTACGGGCCGGTGGCGCCCGCACGGGCCCGGACGAGGGCGGACAGCGCCGGGTACGTGGTGTCGGCGGCCGGGTCGGCACCGGAGACGGGCGGGTTGACGGTGTCGGCGCAGAGCGCCCCGAGGGTCTGCGCCTGCTTGGGCTGGCCGCCGGTCGGCAGCGGCGCCGAGGCGTCCGGGGCGGCGGTCCACAGCTGCTGGAGCAGTCCGCCCAGCGCCGGCCAGCCGGTGCCGGGGGCGTTCGGCACCGGGGTGGCGGCGTAGAGCATCGGCAGGACGGTGGAGGCGGTGGAGGCCTGGTCGAAGGTGACCGCCGCCGGCGGGGTGCCGAGCGTCACCGGCGTCCGGCCCAGCCGGTCGAGCAGTTCGGCGAACTTGGCGCGGGTGGCGTCCCGGTCCGCCGCCGCGAAGGCGCAAGCGGCGGGGCCGGCGTCGGCGCACTGGTCGAGGAAGGCGTCGAGGGTGCGGACGCCGGCGAGGTCGCTGCCGGTGCGCAGGAACGGCGGCAGGGCGCGCTGCTGCGGCGAGCGCCCGGTGGACCAGGCGACCGGGTCGGGGGCGCTGTCCAGCACCATCGCGCGCACCCGGGTCGGGAAGAGGTTGGCGTAGGTGGCGCCCAGGTAGCTGCCGTACGAGGTGCCGAGGTAGCTCAGCCGGCGGTCGCCGACGGCGGCGCGCAGCAGGTCCAGGTCGCGGGCCGTGTCGGCGGTGGACAGGTGGGCGAGCAGGCCGGTCCGCTCGTTGTCGGCGCACTGGCGGCCGAAGCGCGCGTACGTCGTCGCCCAGGCCGACTCCTGGGCGGCGCCGACCGGGTAGCCGGCCGGCAGCCCGGCGAGCAGGCCCTGCTCGGCCGCCGCGTCCGGGAAGCACTGCGGCACGGTGGAGTCGCCGACGCCGCGCGGGTCGAAGCTGACCAGGTCGAACCGCTCCCGCACCTGCTCCGGGAGCATCCCGTACACGGCGGGCAGCGCCTGGGTGCCGGGCACGCCCGGGCCGCCGGGGTTGAAGAACAGCGAGCCGATCCGGTGCGCCGGGTCGGTCGCGGGGTGCCGGATGACGGCCAGCTCGACGGTGCGCCCGGCCGGGTCGCGGTAGTCCATCGGCACCGTGGCGCGGGCGCAGTCGAAGTCCGGTACGCAGGACCGCCAGTCCAGCCGGGGCACCGGCGCCGCGAGGGCATCCGCCGCCGCGGCGGCCGGGGCGAGACCGGCCAGCAGCAGCCCGGTGGCCGCGGCGGCGCCGGTTCTGAGGGCGGAGGTGAGACGGGGTCGGGGCATGGGCAGGGCCTCCCGTTTCGGTGGACTGACGTGCAGTCACCAAGGATCGGGGCGCCCGCTGCCAGACCTCTCACATCCCACCGGCACCACTGTCATGCCGCTGTCACCGCCGCCCCGCGCGGCTCAGGCGGGCTTGCGGGCCAGCAGGTAGGCCTGCGGGGTCGGCTGCACGCCCTCCTCCGGCTCGCGGAGCGTGCGGGAGGTGAGCCGCAGGCCGGCCGCGCGGACCAACTCCGCGATCCGGTCCGGCTGCTGGCGGCGGAAGTCCAGCGCCACCGGGTGACCGAAGGGCTGGTCGATCCGCAGGGGCTCGTCACCGACCTGGAAGGCGAGCAGCAGGTGGCCGCCCGGGGCGAGCACCCGCGCGAACTCGGCGAACACCTCCGGCAGGCGCTCCGCCGGGGTGTGGATGATCGAGTACCAGGCGACCGCGCCGGTCAACTCGCCGTCCCGCAGCGGGAGGTCGAACAGCGAACCCTCGGTGAAGTCCAGCCCGGGGTACGTCGCGCGGGCCAGCTCGACCATCCTCGGCGACAGGTCGATGCCGCGGACGTCGAGGCCCAGGCCGTGCAGGTGGTGCGTCACCCGGCCGGGGCCACAGCCCAGTTCGGCTGCCAGTCCGTCGGCGCGCTCGGCGCGGACCAGCTCGGCGAAGGCCGCGAGCACCGCCCGGGACAGCGGTTCGCCGGCCAGTTCGTCGCGGAAGCGGTCGGCGTAGTCGACGGCGATGGCGTCGTAGAACGCCCTGGTCGTGGTGAGGAAGTCCGGCTCGGCCATGGTCCGGCACCCTACCCGTCACCGCCGGGTCTGGCGCGCGGCCGGCTCCAACTCCCGCTCCGCCACCGTCTGGTCGCCGCTCGTCTCGCCGGTCGGCGTCGACGAGCAGGCGCCAGAGGCCGGAGCGGGGGCGGTCGTCCGGCTACGGCAGGTTGCGGGCCATGACGATGCGCTGGACCTGGTTGGTCCCCTCGTAGATCTGGGTGATCTTCGCGTCCCGCATCATCCGCTCCACCGGGTAGTCCCGCGTGTACCCGTACCCACCCAGCAACTGCACCGCGTCCGTCGTGATCTCCATCGCCGCATCCGACGCGTAGCACTTCGCCGCCGCCCCGAAGAACGTCAGATCCCCGTCCCCACGCTGCGACTTCGCCGCCGCCGCATACGTCAGCTGCCGCGCCGCCTCCAGC
>NZ_JBWKEQ010000062.1:0-44805 GCF_056435365.1 Kitasatospora sp. NPDC043949
CAGTACCGCCCCGACATCCTCGACGGATTCCTCGCCGGGACCGGCCTCTCCCTCGACCTCCCGCCGCCATCACCCTGAAGCGCCAATGTCAGTACTGGTGCTGCTCGGGCTGCTCGCGGCGATCCGGGTCTACCAGGCCCTCCGGTTCGGCAGCGCGCTGCCGGCGGCCGGACTCGTCCTGCCGCTGCTGGCCTACGGGCGGCTGCGCAAACCTGCGGTCCGCCGCTGGCTGGAGCAGGGCGCCGCGGACGGGCCCGCGACACAGCGCACAGCAGCCGGTCGGGCGCCGCTGCTGCGCCGATGGGTGGGGGCGCTGGGCGTGCTGGGTGTCACCGTCGCCGCGCTGGGCGTGCTGACCGGTGCGGGCGCCGCCGCCGCGCTGATGCCCTGCGCCTTCCCCACGCCCGCGGTGGGCGGATTGCAGCAGGACCAGACCACCGCAGCCACGAACGCCGACCCGACCGGGCGGGTCGCCGCGACCGACGGGGTGCCGCTCGCGTACCACGCGTACCTCCCCGCCGACCCGGTCGCGAGCCTGGTGTTCTACCACGGCTCGGGCGCCAACAGCGCGGCCGGGTACCTCCCGCTCGGCCGCGAACTCGCCGACGACCACCACATCGCGACGTACCTGGTGGACATTCGGGGCCACGGCGCCTCCGGCGGCCCGCGCGGTGACGCGCCGACGCCGGAACAGGTCTGGCAGGACACCCGGACCATGGTCGACTTCGTGCACCGGCAGCAGCCGAAACTGCCGCTCTTCGTCGGCGGCCACTCGGCCGGCGCCGGCCTGGTACTCAACAGCCTCGACCGGATCGACGACCAGGTAGCCGGCTACGTCCTCCTCGCCCCGGACTTCGGCCTGCACTCCGACACCGAACAGGTGAGCGGCGGCTCGAACTTCGCCACCGTCTGCCAGCGCGCCTTCGTGGTCAACGCGGTCAGCAACCACGTGCTCGACGGACACACCCCGGCGCTCGGGTTCGCGTACACGTCCCGGGAGGTCCAGTCAGCGAAGCTGGTCCCGCGCTACACGGTGAACATGGCACTGGCGCAGAACGCCGACGACAGCGCCGCCGTGCTGCGCGGCCTGACCAAGCCGCTCGGCGTGTGGATCGGCGCCCAGGACGAGGTGTTCAACCCGGCCCGGGTGATCGCCTACGCGGCACAAGCCGGCCGCCCGGCCGACGACACCTTCCAGACCGTGGCACATGACAACCACCTCGGCGTCCTGACGGACGGTGCCGCCTCGATCGGCCCGTGGATCGACCATCAGGCCGGCCTCCGCCAGCGGTGATCCCTCGACGGCGGGTCAGGGCCTCGGCAGACCGGCAGCAGAGGAACTCCGCCTCGCTGCCCGGGAGTTGCGATGACCCGCCGTCAGTCGTCGCGCCGGTCACCGGGGACCTCAGGACAACCCACGGCTTCGGGCGCCGACACCGCCCGAACAGCTGCCGCCCCACCGGCCGGTTCGCCACCTGGCCACCGCCGGGTGCTCGGACCGGACCAGCCGAGACGGGACGTCCCGGAAACATCGAATTCGCACACCTCATCGCCCCCGGACGGGCAGAGTGGGAACCCGATCTACCGAACAGTCGACCTGGAGGCTCCCGTGCTCGACCTCTCCCGCGAGGAACTACCGGAACGGCACCAGGAGTTGCTGGACGTCCTGGTGACACGGCATGACCTGGCCACCGAGCGCCACCGTAACACCTCGTTCGTACTCCTCGACCACGACGGACGTCGCTTCGCCGTCTGTGAGTACGGAGCGCACTGGTACGAGGAAGGCGTACCGGTGCACCTGGCAGTCGACCTGACCACGGGCAGCCATGTGTCGATCACCGCCTACCGCGCCTCCGCCATGTGGCCGGGAACGTTCTGGTCGTTCTTCGAACCCGGCCGCGTCCCCTCCGACGACCCGGTGCGGGCCTGGCTGGCGACCCCGGCGGCTGCCCCCGGGCCGCGCCCGAGCGTCGCCGTGGCGTGGCCGGACCAACTCGAACGGTTCTGCGCTGCGGAGCTGGTCCGCACCGACCAACCCGAACTGCTCGCACAGGCAGAGCTGGTCGCGGACCCGGAACTTCCCGAGGACCAGACCACACTGGTCCGACGGCACTCGGCGGCGGCACTGCCGTACGCCGTGCTGTTCCGCCACGAGGACGCGCTGAGCATCGTCAACAAGCTGATCGGCAGCGGCCGGGGCTGCCCGCTCCCCGAGCTCTGAGCTTGGCGTTCGTCGTCGCAGGTCGAGTGACCTGCGACGATAAACGCCAAGCTCAGAGCGGGAGCGGAACTCAGGGTCTACCAGTCGGTGCCGATGTTGGTGCGGTTGCCGAAGGTGCTCTGGCCGGTGCCGGGGTAGAAGTACATGTCACCCGTCGATCCCTGGGGGGCCTGGACGGCGGCGAGGTCGGTCCTGCCGTCGGCGTTGAAGTCACCGCCGATGAGGTCGCGCATGATGTTCCAGCCGGTACCGGCGTTGATCGGCGCCGCGAAGGAACCGGCGCCGTTGCCCGGATAGACGTACAGATTCCCGTCGCCAGTACCGACCGCCGCGATGTCCGACTTACCGTCACCATTGAAGTCACCGCCGGCGAACTTGCCCAGGGTGTTCCAGCCGGTACCGGCGTTGATCGGCGCCGCGAAGGAACCGGCGCCGTTGCCCGGATAGACGTACAGATTCCCGTCGCCAGTGCCGACCGCGGCGATATCCGACTTACCGTCACCATTGAAGTCACCTCCGATGAGGTGGTCCAGGTTGTTCCAGCCGGTACCTGCCGACCACGGCGCGCCGAACGCGCCGGCGCCATTGCCCGGATAGACGTACAGATTCCCGTTGGCGGTGTTCACCGCGGCGAGGTCGATCTTCCCGTCACCGTTGAAGTCACCCGGTGTCACATTGCTGACCGTGTCCCAACCGGTACCGATCAGACTCCGCTCACCGAACGTACCGACACCGGTCCCCGGGTACAGATACATCTTCCCCGTCGCCGCGTCCACCGCCGCCAGATCGGTCTTCCCGTCACCATTGAAGTCAGCCGACGCAAAACCCGTCATCCCCACCGGAGTAGCCGGCGGAGGCGTGGTGTTGTCTTCAACGACCTTGTTGAGACGGAGGGCCACGTAGCTGCTTGCCGGGTAGCTTGAGATGTTTCCGCTGTAGACGTTCCCGTTCCCATAGGTCACGTCGGTCCTCGGGTTCGACTGGTGGATGTAGGTGAAGTCCCCGGTCGCCTGGTTGTTCCACCTCACGAAGAGCACGACGTGGTCGCTGATGTTGTCCAGCGCGTCGCCGGGGCGGAGTTCACTCTTGTTGATGCGCGTGCTCAGCGATCGGCTGTCGAGGGTATTGGTGGTCGGCGAACCGAGCCCGGTGGCCGACAGGTGCCAAGCCATCGAGATGAATCCTGAACAGTCGGTGCGGTAGGTATGGCCGTCGCCGTCCCCGTACGTCGCGCCCTGGTTGTACTGGACGTTCTGGGCGTCCCAGTACTGGGCGCGCTGCAAGATCTCGGATCGGTTGACGGGGCCTCCGAGGGAGGAGCCGGCCTGGGCGGGCGGCGCGGTCAGGCCCGCGGCGGCCACGGCGGCGATTAACGGAACGAGAACGGACACGCGGCGGAAGCGGCTGTTCTTGGGCATGGCTGTCTACCTCGATCTGGTGAATGGTGTGTGCAGGCGACTGGGTTGGGGGGCGGCTACCAGCCGGTGCCGATGTTGGTGCGGTTGCCGAAGGTGCTCTGGCCGGTGCCGGGGTAGAAGTACATGTCACCCGTCGATCCCTGGGGGGCCTGGACGGCGGCGAGGTCGGTCCTGCCATCGGCGTTGAAGTCACCGCCGATGAGGTCGCGCATGATGTTCCAGCCGGTACCGGCGTTGATCGGCGCCGCGAAGGAACCGGCGCCGTTGCCCGGATAGACGTACAGATTCCCGTCAGCAGTGCCGACCGCGGCGATGTCCGACTTACCGTCACCATTGAAGTCACCGCCGGCGAACTTGCCCAGGGTGTTCCAGCCGGTACCGGCGTTGATCGGCGCCGCGAAGGAACCGGCGCCGTTGCCCGGATAGACGTACAGATTCCCGTCGCCAGTGCCGACCGCGGCGATATCCGACTTACCGTCACCATTGAAGTCACCTCCGATGAGGTGGTCCAGGTTGTTCCAGCCGGTACCTGCCGACCACGGCGCGCCGAACGCGCCGGCGCCATTGCCCGGATAGACGTACAGATTCCCGTTGGCGGTGTTCACCGCGGCGAGGTCGATCTTCCCGTCACCGTTGAAGTCACCCGGTGTCACGTTGCTGACCGTGTCCCAACCGGTACCGATCAGACTCCGCTCACCGAACGTACCGACACCGGTGCCCGGGTACAGATACATCTTCCCCGTCGCCGCGTCCACCGCCGCCAGGTCGGTCTTCCCGTCACCATTGAAGTCAGCCGACGCAAAACCCGTCATCCCCACCGGAGTTGCGGGGCTCTGGCCGATGGCGTTGACGATCTTCTGCGCGTCGGCCGCCTGAACCTGGTAGAGGTCGGGATAGGCCGACTGCTGGACGCCTTGGCAGACCTCGCCGATCGGCTTGCTCTGCCAAGTGTTGTTCGGATACGTCGAGAGCATCGCGCTGATGAACTTGCGGGTCGTCGTCGCCGGATCGAGCCGCTGCGCGGTGGTGCCCCACGAGGCCCGCTGCTGGAACAGGCCGACACTGTCGTGGTCCTCCATGTTCGGGTTGTTCCGCAGGGTGGATTCCACGATCGCCGTGGTGATCGCGATGACCTCGGCCTGCTGCGGTAGTCCGTTGGCCCGCACGGTGTTGACGATGGCCCGGGCGCAGGACATCCGGTACGCGTTCATCGCGTTCCGCAGGCTGCCGGTGAGCTGTTGGTTCAGTTGGGCGGCGGCGGTGGTGTCGGCGGAGGTGATCGTGCCGCAGGACACATCGGGCAGGGTCGCGTGCGCGGGGCTCGTCGCGGCCATCGCCCCGCCGGCCAGCACCGCACTCACCACGAGGAGTTGCAGGGCATTGCGCACAGCCTTCTTCATCGTGAAATGTTTCCTTCGTTCGCGGGTCGGATGTGTCGTCGCCAGAGATCCGGGCCACGACAGGTCTCGAGGGCACTGAGGGAATTCGCCTCGACCGTGCGCCGGACAGGGCATGGACGAGCCCGGTGTGCAACACGTGAGAGCAGAGTGAGAACGCCCCGGTCCGGCGACCGCCCCGGCCGCGCGGCGCCGTCACGGCGACGGACGCGGCGCCCGGGCCGGTGACGTGCGGGTGGGCCCGAAGTGGGCTGCTACTGCCGGCCCATGGTGTCGATGCTCACAAGGGGCGGCGTCGGAAGCGGGGTGGCGGTGACGAGCGGGGTGACGAGGGCGGCGACCGCGGCGGCCTTCGCGATGCGGGTGCGGATCATGGCAGGGCTCCTTCGGAACACACGCGCAACAGGAGGTGGTCCGGATCCGGTGCGTCCCGCGGTGACGCTGCCCCGGTTCCTTTCGGCTGCTTGTCGCTGCCGTTGGGTACGATCCTGCCCTCTGGCCAGTGGCCCAACTAGGGGTCCGCGCTGGCCTGAACCGGCATTGGCCCAAGCCGTCCACCGTGGTCGGATGCGGACGCCCAGTGCCTCGGGCCGGCGCATACGACGGCAGGGCGATCGACGTTCCGGAATGCGGCCGGTGACGGTTCGGAATGTGGCCTTGAACGTTCGATCGTCAGGCTCGGCAAGCTATCTGACTGTTCATCAGCTCCATGCGCGGGTGCTCGCGGCCAAGGCGTTGACACCCGCGCTGCGCGGCGAAGGCTGGGACGTGCAGACATGGGTCAGCAGCTTGTCCGGGTCCCGCTCGACGGCGGTGGATCCATCCTCGTCGAGGCCGTGGACGGAGCGGCCGACCCGGTGAAGGCGGGCCGGGCCGGTGCCGCGATCTACCGGTGGGGCTGTCCACGGTGCTGGGCCCGGTCACCGCGACGGCGAGCACCGTGCTGGCCCGGTTGCGCGAGGCGGAGCCGGCCGAGGTGGAGGTCGAGTTCGGCATCGATCTCGCGACCGAGGCCGGGGTCGTGATCTCCAGGGCCGCGGCCGACCGCCATCTGACGGTGAGGATGGTGTGGTGCCGGGGGCGACAACGGCCCTGCGGCTGTCGGGCGTCGGCGGACTGACCCGTGGACGCCGAACGCACCGCCTACGGGGTCGGATCCGGGCCGGGCCGGCCCGTGGCGGTCGCCCGGGAGCTCGGCCACGACGTCACCGATCCCCTTCGCGTCACCCGTCGGCTCGGGGGCCGACCCGTCGGTGTACCGCTCGACGGCCTTCCTGAGGTACGAGGGGCTCCAGGCCCCGACGGCCCCGCTGACGTCGACGGCCGCCACCCCACCGACGGCACGCTTGAGCGGCGGCAGGACCTCGTCCGAGTGGTTCGCCCGCTTCGGCCGGGTTCTCCGTTCGTGCCATGTCGCGTCGTGTCATGTCGCGCACTGGAGCTGCCGTCCCGGCCGAAGGGCTCGGGCGGGTGGGCGGTTTCTGACCGTCCGGGCCCCGCCCGAGCCGTTCGGGGTCAACGGCCGGCGGTCTCCGGCTCCAACACGAAGACAGGGATCACCCGGTCCGTCTTCGTCTGGTATTCGGCGTAGTCCGGCCAGACCTCGACCGCGCGGGACCACCACAGCTCCCGCTCCGCGCCCTCGACCTCGCGGGCCGTCATGTCCTGGCGCACGCCGCCGTCCTGGAGCTCGACCCGCGGATGCGCGACCAGGTTGTGGTACCAGGTCGGATTCTTGGGCGCGCCGCCCTGCGAGGCCACCAGGGCGTACGTCCCCTCGTGTTCCACCCGCATCAGCGGGTTCTTGCGGATCTTCCCGCTCTTGGCCCCCAGGCTGGTGAGGACGACCACCGGCACGCCCCGGAGCGTCGTGCCCTCGGTGCCCCCGGAGCCCTCGTACAACGCGACCTGGTCGCTGACCCACTTCTCCGGGCTCGGCTGGTATTCGCCGCTAAGAGGCATGCTGTTCCCATCCCACTCGATGAGGACCCCCGACGGCCGACCTGGTGCCGTCCGCCCGAGGCCCTCGCTCCGTTCGGCCGCCTCCATGATTCACCACGAGGCCGCCGCCCGATAGGAGGCGACGCAACGGCGGGGCGCAACGGCGGGGCGCAACGGCGGGGCGCGCCGCCGCGGACCGGACGGGTGGTGATCGACGGTCAACGGCGCGGCTGCGGCCGTGTGCGGTCAGGTGGCGGGCGATGGCCTGTCGTCGTCGAGGAGGGCCAAGCGGGCGATGACGTCGTCGGCCAGCCTCGCGAGCAATCGGCCCAGGTCCCCGCGGTCCTGGTCCGACCAGTGCGCCGTCGCGTCCGTGAACCAGCCGATCATGGACGTCGCGTAGGCGTTCGCGGCCCTCGTCCCTTCAGCGGTCGCCTCGATGAGGCTGGCACGCCGGTCGTGCGGGTCGCCGACGCGATGGACGAGGCCGCGCCGCTCCAGCGCCTGGACCTGTCGCGTGACGTGCGGGCCGACCACCTGCATCCGTTCGGCGATCTCCCCGATGCGCAGCGGCCGGTCCGCCATGTGCAGGGTCATGAGCGCGCTCAGTGCGGGGCGGTCCAGGGCGAGTCCCGCCGCCTCGGCCGCCCGTTCGGCCAGGCGGCCGCGGGTCATGGCGTTGCTCAGCTGGGCCAGCCGGGGCAGGGCCGCCCAGACGGCTGCCGCCTGCTCGTCCGCGCCGGGGTTGTCCGGCGAGTCCGCGGTCATCGGACCACCACCTCCACTTGAATACCTAACTTAGGTATCTATATCCTGGGGCTGCGCCCGCTCTCGCGGGTGCGCTGTGCCGTCCACAAAGATACCTAAGGTACGCATCTTCGGCGTGGCCGCCAGGATGCGACCGCCAGGAGGAGAGCACACCGTGAACAACCACTCCGCGAACCGCAAGGTCCTCATCTCGGGCGCGAGCATCGCCGGCCCGGCCCTCGCCTACTGGCTCGACCGCTACGGCTTCGACGTCACCGTCGTCGAGCGGGCGTCAGCCGTCCGGGGCGGCGGGTACGCCATCGACATCCGCGGCGCCGCCCGCGAGGTCGTCGACCGCATGGGGCTGCTCCCGCAACTGCGCGAGGCCCACGTGGACACGCGCAAGCTCTCGTTCGTGGACGCCGACGGGGCGCCCATCGGCTCCGTCGCCCCCGAAACCGTCAACGGAGGCGCCGCAGGCCTGGACCTGGAAGTACGGCGTGGCGACCTGGCGAGCGCCCTCTACGCTCCGCTCCGCCACCGGGTCGAATTCCTCTTCGGCGACTCCATCGCCACCCTGGACGACCGGGCGGACCGCGTCGACGTCACCTTCGACAGCGGCGCCCACCGCACCTTCGACCTGGTGATCGGTACGGACGGGCTGCACTCCAACACCCGCGGGCTGGTCTTCGGCCCCGAGGACGCGTTCCACCACTACCTCGGCCACGTCTTCGCCGGTTTCACCCTCGCGAACGACCTGGGCCTCGCCCACGAAGGGATCGTCTGGAACACGCCAGGCCGGGCGGCCGTCCTCTACGCCCACGAACCCGCCGACCGCGTACACGGGTTCCTCGTCCTCAAGCGGGAGGACGCCCCCGTCGACGCCTTCCGGGACCCGCAGGCGCAGCGCGAACTCGTCGCCGCCGCCTTCCCCGAGCGCGGCTGGCACATCCCGCGCCTGGTGAACGCGATGCGCGAGGCCGACGACCTGTTCTTCGACGTCGTCAGCCAGATCCACATGCCCACCTGGTCCCGCGGCCGCGTCGCCCTCGCCGGTGACGCGGCCCACGCGACCTCGTTCCTGTCCGGCCAGGGCTCCAGCGTCTCGCTCGTCGGCGCCTACCTCCTGGCCGGAGAACTGGCCGGCCACACCGACCACGCGGCCGCCTTCGCGGCCTACGAGCGCAAGGCACGCCCCTTCGTGGAGCGGAACCAGGCGCTGGCCGCCTCCGGCGGCACCACCCTCGTCCCCGGCACCCAGGACCTGCTCGACACCCGCAACGCGACCCTGCGCAACCCCACCAACCCGGCGGGCGCCGAGGGACGCGCCGCCCACAACGGCGTGATCCTGCCGGACTACGACCACGCCGGATGAGCGCGCCCGCGTGCCGGGCTCAGCGAGTTGGACGCGGTTCTGCCGCCCGGCGGCCACACCCTGCTTCGACGGTGCCGACCAGGTCGCCGTCCAGGTCGATGCCGAGCACGTCCTGGGTGAGGGGTGCGCCTGGTTGCTGGTGGCGCTAGAGGGTCACCCCTTGCAGGGACAGCACGATGGCCGCGCCGATGCCGCCCATCCCCAGGGCGACGGCCGCACTCCACCACCCGCCCTGGCCCCACCGGAACGAACGGTCCAGCGCCAGGCGTCCGGGTCCGATGGCGGAGACCGCGATCGCGATCAGCGCCAGGCACAGCGGGTACTCCATGCCGCCCTTGTCGGCCCACAGGCCGCCGCCCGAGCTGACGGACATCGCGTTGATCATCACCCCGATCACGGCGGCGGCGGCCAGCGGGGTGAACAGCCCGAGGGCGAGGCCCAGGCCGCCACCCAGCTCCGAGGCGCCGCCCAGCGCGGCGAAGAGCACACCGGGCCGGTAGCCCAGGGCCTCGAAGCCCTTGCCGGTCGCGCTCAGGCCGGCGCCGCCGAACAGTCCGAAGAGTTTCTGGGCACCGTGGCCGGCCAGCAGCAGGCCGGCGAGCCGGAGTACCAGCAGGCCGACGTCGGCGGCGGACACCGGCGGCGGATGCGTGGAGGTCGGAGCGGCACTGCGGACGGAGGTCCGCAGCCGCTCGGCGGTCAGTTTCATGGCGAAGGTCTCCTCCCGCGCGCCGCAACCGCCGCGAGCAGGATCGCCTCTCCCGAGACGAGGCGCCGACGCGCAGATCAGATCGGCCGGGCGCAACTCGCGCCGCCGTCGACCAAGTCCAGGAACGGCCGGACCGGCACCGCCTCACCGGAGGCATCCGTGCGTCTCACCGATGACCCTCCGAAAAGGGAAGCCGTGATCCAGCACTCTCTGTGTCCACTCTACGCGGCGGCAACCGGCGGCAGGACTCCTCGTGGCGGCTGATGCGGAGCTCAGCGGAGCTCAGCGGCTGCCGCGCGGAGTTGGTCGAACGCGGCTCGCGTGTGAGGCGCCAGCTCGCCGGGGTCCTCGTCGCGGCTGGGGTCGGCCCACCGGGCGTAGCCGAGCCTGAACGCGAGGACGCCGAGTTCGGCGGCCACCTGCGCCGTGGGTTCCGCGACGTTCCGTCGCTTCAGCGCGTCGACCATCGCCGTGGCCATGCCGATGCACTTCAGCACGTTGCGCGCCTGCAACTCCGCGTTCGCCTCGATCGCCGCGTGCAGCAGCGGGCTGAGCTCGCGGTTGAACGACGTCATCTCGCCCGATGCGCGTTCGAGTCCGGCCGCGACGGCCGTCATCGGCGTCGCGTCCGCAGGGGCGCCGTCGATGCCCTCGGCCAGCAGGCGGCTGAGCGCCGTCTGTCCCATGGTGAGGATCTCGCGCTTGTCGGTGAAGTGGCGGAAGAAGGTGCTCCGCGTGAGCCCTGCCCGCTCGGTGATCTGAGCGACGGTCGTTTCGTCGTAGCCCTGCTCGGCGAACAGGCCGAGCGCAGCCACGACCAGGCGTTGTCGGGCATCGGGTTTCCATCGCGGCATAGTGCCAGTCTAGATGACGGGACAAGTGTCGCATCGCGTCGTACAGTGATGGGACAACAGTCGCATCACTCCTCGGAGCTCACCATGCGCGTCTTCATCACCGGCGGCACAGGCCTGATCGGCTCCGCCGTCGTCGCCGAACTGCTCACCGCAGGCCACCTGGTCACCGCCCTCGCCCGATCCGACGCCTCCGCGGCCACCGCGAAAGCCGCCGGCGCCGACGTGCTCCGTGGCGGGCTCGCCGACCTCGACGTGCTGCGGACCGGCGCGGAACAGGCGGACGGCGTCATCCACCTCGCCTTCAGCAACGACTTCAGCTCGCCCGACGCACTCGCGCGAGGGATCGCCGAGGAGAGCGCCGCACTCGCGGCCCTCGGCGACACCCTCGTCGGCACGAACAGGCCGCTCGTCACCGCGTCCGGCACGCCCCTCGTGGTGGGACGCGCCTCGACCGAGGAAGACCCGCTGCCGCTGGACGGACCTGTCAGCGGACGCAGCCTGTCGGTGAACCGCACACTCGCACTCGCCTCACGAGGCGTACGCAGTTCGGCGGTACGACTGCCGCGCACGGTCCACAACCGGGGCCAGGGCGGGTTCGCCGGGCTGCTCACCGACATCGCCCGCGGCACCGGCGTCGCCGGCTACCCCGGAGACGGCGCGCAGCGCTGGCCCGCCGTCCACGCGCTCGACGCCGCCGTCCTGTTCCGGCTCGCCCTGGAGAAGGCCCCGGCCGGAAGCGCGTGGCACGCCGTCGCCGACGAAGGCGACGCGGTACGCGACATCGCCGCGGTCATCGGACGGCGGCTCGACCTTCCCGTCGAGCCGGTGCCGCAGGAGAGCTTCGGTCCCCTCGGCCCGATCTTCGCGGCCGACCAGCCTGCCTCCAGCGCTCACACCCGCACCGCCCTCCGCTGGGAGCCGACGCACCCGGGCCTGCTCGCGGACCTGGAGAACATCGAAGCCTGAGCTGTCTGCCTGTCTGTCTGCCTGCCTGCCTGCCGGACCGGCGGCCGCCAGGGGACCGGGCCCCGCTCGCCCGCCGAGCGGGGCCCGGGCCCGCTCCTCGATCCCGCTGAGCACTGTGCGGCCGCCACGCGGACCGGCCCGCGACCGGAGACCGGCTCTGCGGTGAACGGTGCTCTGCGACGGTTGGTGCTCAGCGGCGGAGCTCGGGCCAGCCGTCCGCGTTCGAGCAGGACTCGTAGTCGTAGCGGGTGAGGCGGTCCCACTCCGTCCCGGTCACAAGCTCGAACGCCTCCTCGTGCACGTAGAGCAGCGGTTCGCACTGTCGCGCGGTGAACGGAGCGAACCGTTCGGGATCGTGGAACACGCTCTCGTACACGTCGCGGCCCGCAGCCACGGCCGCAGCTTGCGCGTACAGGAAGTGGTCGCTCGACTGAGGGAACGGCGAGCCGTCGGGCAACACCGCCCCGGTGATCGGCAGCGTTCCGAACTGCTCCTGGTCCAGGCGGTGGAGCGCCTCGGCGAGACGCTCACCGAAGCCGATGCTCCGGCCCAGCGGCTCGCGTGCGAGAACTTCGGTCAGGCGGCGGACGGTCCGGCACTGCCCGCCTCCCCTCCGCCCGGCCCGTCCGCGTCCTCGAACGGCTCGTCACTCCACCGGAACCAAGCCCTGTCGTCCTGGATGTGCAGCAGGAACTCGGCGACCGGGCCCGAGGGCGAGAGCATCGACACGGTGCTCGCGATCTCGTCGTACGCGTCGTCGAAGGCCTCCCAGTCCTCCGCCTCGGACAGCGCGAGCGAACGGGCGAAGAGCGGCTGGACGGCGGGGAACGCCGTTCCCGGCACGAAGCGCCCGTGGAGCCATGGGAAGTCCGTCTCCTCGACCACGATCTCGCCCACCGGCTCTTCCCGGCGCACCAGACGCCAGACCCCGCCCTCAAAACCCATCGCACACAGCTCTTGCCACCCGTTGCCGTCCTCTTCCGTCCGGCAGCATGCCAGCTGGCACTGACAGGCGACGGGCGACGGGCGAGGCGCATCCCCCCGTGGGGTGGGTCGGTGACGGCCGGATCAGCTGAGTACGCCGGCCGTTACGCGGGGCGGGCGGCCGCCGAGATCTGGCCGACCAGGACGGCGAAGGGCATGTCGAGGGCGGCGTAGAGGTCGCCGGCCTCGGGGGCGGCGTTGTCGGCCAGGGCCTCGACCATGAGGGTGGCGTAGTCGGAGACGGTGACGCCCGCCTGCTGCATGCGCAGCAGTCCCGCCTCGCGCTTGGCCTGGCTGAAGGTGCCGGAGGCGTCCACGGCGACGTACGCGTGGTGCCCGGCGGCCGTCGCGGCGATCGCGGGCAGCGCCGCGCACACCTCCAGGGACACTCCGGCGAAGATCAGTTTCTGCCGCCCGGTGGCCTCGATGGCCTCGCGGACCCGGCCGTCGTGCCAGGCGTTGACCGTGCTGCGGTCGATGATCCGCTGTCCGGCCGGCAGGCCCTGGACCAGTTCCGGGGCGGTCGGCCCCCACATGCTGTCGGCCGCGGTGGTGGTGACGACCAGCGGGATGCCGAGCACGGTCGCCGCGCGCGCCAGCGCGACCACGTTGTGCTTCAGCTCGCCGAGCGGGATGTCCCGGACGCCGGACAGCAGGCCCACCTGGTGGTCGACCAGGACCACGGCGGCGTTCTCCCGGGTGACCGGCTCCAGGAACTTGCTGTGCTCGCTCATCGTGCGCTCCTTCGGGTTGAGCCACGGCTCCATTGGCCACTAGTAGTCACCGATATTGATAGTCAAGATTAGTGACTACTTTGACGCTATACCCCTGTCCCCCGGGGCGCAAGCACTGGTCAGGGCGGGGCGCCGAAACGCCTGGGGTGTCGCCCGAGCCCACCGGGCGGGCGACTAAAGTTGCTGGTCACAGGGCGGAGCGCGGGGCGGGCCCAGAGACGGCGGAAGCGGGAGACGCGTTGAGCGGACACCAGGCGGCGGAACCGGACCTCGGCGTGCTCGCCGCCCGGGTGCTCTTCTCCGTCCAGCGCGAGCTGTTCACCGTGCTCGCCGAGCAGGGCTTCGACGACATCCAGCCCCGCGCCGGCGCCGTGCTCGCCTACCTGCGTACCGACGGCATCCGCGCCAGCGAACTCGCCCGCGCCTCCGGACAGCACAAGCAGGTCATCGGGACCCTCGTCGACGACCTCGAACGCCTGGGTTACGTCGAACGCAGACCCGACCCCGCGGACCGCCGCGCCAAACTGATCCACCCCACCGAACGCGGCCTGCTCCAGATGGAGGCGGCCGCCGCCATCATGCGCTCGATCGAGGAGCGCCACGCGAAGGCGCTGGGCGCGCGGGAGTACGCCGCCTTCAAGACCGCCCTCCACCACGTGGCCGACCTCCAGCGCGAGACCCGGCGTGAGACCCGGCGCGAAAACTAGGCAGTGCCGCGCCCTGTCGATCGGCGCGACCTGACGCCTCCATGGTCACGGACTTCCGCGCCAGGAAAGGGATTCACGGAGCGGCCTGTCAGGAGGTGAGGACGGAGATCCCGTCTCCGAACAGTTTCAATCCGAGGACGAAGAACAGGACCGCCATCACGGCGACGTTGTGCTGGGCTGCCCAGTCCTTCCAGTTACCGAGCGTGGTCTGGGCTCGCTCTCCCCCGAGCACGAAGACTCCCAGGGGGGCCAACAGGCCGAGGGTGGCGATCACGACGAAGACCGCCAGTGAGGCGATCTGCTGCCCTACCGGCAGTCCGGCCGAGCCGATCGCGGCGCCCGCGGCGATGGTCAGCGGGGCGTTCTTGGCGTTGAGCGCGGACAGGGCCAGTCCGAGTGCGAGGACCTTGACCGGCGTGAGGCGGTCGATCGCGCTCATCCACTTCGGCAGCTGGGCCTGCGACGGATCCTTCGGGCGCCGGTGCCACTGCCGGGCGCCGAAGAGGACGAGGAGCAGGCCCAGAACGAGCTTGAGGACTCCCACCCAGGTGGCCGGGTGATCGTGGGCAGAGGCGCCTGCGGGGGAAGCGACCGCCAGCATCACCGCGCCCAGCGCCGAGAGCCCCAGGATCCAGCCGACGGCGAAGAGGACTCCGTTGAGGCGTCCCCGAGGCGTGGCGAGGATGAGGATGATGGCGATGATCGGCAGTGGGCTGATCGCGACGCCGGCTGCGAGACCCAGGACGTCACCGAGAACTTTGCCCATGATTGCCTCCAGACGGGAGTCAGAGCGCGTGACGACGAACCCGGCAGGCCCATGTTCCATGATCCTGCGCTCTGACGAAGCTGTCCTCGTGAGCTTCTCGGAGCTCTGAGGGCCTCGGCCTGCTCGTTGCCCGGTGGTGCCCCCGTCGCGCTCGGGTCAGGATGAAGAGGTGAGGGCGATGGCGCCTCATGTTCGGGCGGTTGGCGACCCTCGCACCGACCATGGCAGGAGGACGTCATGATGACCGCGACGACAGGCGCAACGCCATCGGCTCACCCCGAACGCCCGGGCAGGTCGGATGGGGTCTGCAGCGAGTTCACCGTCTTCACCAGGATCAAGCCGGGCCACGCGGATGCGCTGCGTGAGGACCTGGCCACGCTCGCCGACTCGGCGGACGACGAGAAGGTCCATGCGGCAGTGCGCCAGATCGGCACCTTGCACGACGCACGGCACGTGATCTTCGACAACGACACCCGGTTCATGTTCGCCAGCGTTTTCGACGGCTCCTGGGACACCTACATCGACGACTTCGCCCAGACGGTGGTCGGGTCCCGCTTCGACAGGATCTTCTCGCACAGCGAAGGGTTCCCCGGCGTCACCGATCCGGGGGCGAAGGACTGGTTCGTCGCCCACCAGGAGCCCGCGGGGGTCTTCGTCAGCGCCTATCCCGACCTCACCGTTCAGCAGATCTACAAGGACCACCGCGTGGACGACGCGTTCCAGGAGGTGCTGGACACCCCCCAGTTCCGGGCGGCGCTGGACAACCCGGCCAACGCGGAGTTGGTGGCCACGCCGGCGTTCCGGAAGCTGCTGGAGGAAGCCTCGGCATAGAACCCGGGCACGGCCGACGGTCGGAGCCCACCCACCATCGGTGGACCAACTCGGCCGGTGCGAGTCGGCCGTTGCCGGGCTGTCCAGGCAGAGACAGATGCAGAGACAGGTGTGGAGACAGGTATGGAGAGGCACAAGCGACCATGAACACAGCGGACGGCAGCAGCGCGGCGGGCGTGCGCGTCGAGATCGACGACGTCCAGAGCGGGGCCCTGCGTCCACGGCCCGTGCCCTACGAGGGAAGGTTCGTCTTCCTGCGCGTGGATGACCGCCACGTCGGGCGCGCCCTGCTGCGCCGGCTGCTCCCGTTGACCTCGGGCGGTCTGCCCAGCGTGGACCCGAGCCGGGATGCCTGGGTGACCGTGGCGTTCACCTACCAGGGGCTGAGGGCCCTGGGGGTGCCCCGGGAGTCGCTGGACAGCTTTCCGCGGGCGTTCCGCGAGGGCATGGCCGCTCGGGCCGGGCTGATCGGCGACGCGGGCGAGAGTGCACCGGCCCACTGGGAGGCACCGTTCGGAACCGGTGAGGTCCACATCGCGTTGAGCGCCCTCTCCTCCGACGCGGCGCAGCTGGAGAGGGAGCTGGCGCGGGCCCGTGTCGCCTACGAGGACACACCCGGTGTCCAGGTGATCTGGCAGCAGGAGGTCCACCAGCTCCCGACCGGGCGTACCACCTTCGGCTTCCGTGACGGCATCAGCCATCCGAACATCGAGGGCGTCGGGCTGCCCGGCTCCAACCCGCAGGAAGTTCCCATCAAGGCCGGCGAGTTCATCCTCGGCTACGCCGACGAAACCGGCAGCCTGCCGCCCATGCCGAGCCCCGACGTCCTGGGACGCAACGGGACCTACGTGGCCGTGCGCAAGATCCACACCAACGTGGCGGCCTGGCGCCGGTACCTGCGCGCGAACAGCTCCAGCGCCGAGGAGGAGGCACTGCTGGCGGCGAAGATGGTCGGGCGCTGGCCGAGCGGGGCGCCGCTGACGCTGGCGCCGGAGCACGATGATCCGGAGCTGGCGGCCGATCCGCGCCGCGTCAACGACTTCCTGTACCGGGAGAACGACGACCGCGGCTTCCGGTGCCCGGCCGGTGCGCACATCCGGCGCACCAACCCCCGTGATTCCACCATCATCGGCGACGCGCGGATGCACCGGCTCATCCGGCGCGGCACGACCTACGGCCCGCCGCTGCCCGAGGGCGTGCTGGAGGACGACGGCGCCGACCGCGGCCTGGTCGGAGTGTTCATGGGGGCCCATCTGGAACGGCAGTTCGAGTTCATCAAGGCCGAGTGGGTCAACGACGGCAACTTCATCGGCTACCCCGGCGAGAAGGACCCGGTGGCCGGGCATCACGGCGGAACCGGCAGCGTCACCATCCCCGAGAAGCCGGTCCGGCGTCGTCTGAGGAACCTGCCCAGCTTCGTGGTCACCCGCGGCGGCGAGTACTGCTTCCTGCCGGGTCTGCGCGCCCTGCGCTGGCTCGCCGAGCTGGAGGGCTGAGGGCGATTCCCACCCCCTGAGGTCCGGTCGCACTCTCCGAGGAGAGGTCGGAGTCATGACAGCACAGTTCGTCCGCTACACGCCCGACGTCGAAGACGACGACCCCCACTTCGACCGCGACGTGCAGACCGTGATCGAGAAGACCGAGAGCTACATCGCCGAGTCGGTCAAGGCCGGTGGCACCGGACGGGCCCTGCGCGACGCCCACGCCAAGGGCTACGGGCTGGTCCGAGGGGAAGTGGAGATCCTGGACGGGCTGCCCCCCGAGTACGCCCAGGGAATCTACGCGACTGCGGGAACCCACGACGCGCTGATCCGCTTCTCCAACGGCTCGCCCCACGCCGGAGCCGACGCGCGTCTGGGCGCCGCCACCGGACTGGCGCTGAAGATGTTCGACATCCCCGGCCCGACCCTGCTGGAGGACGAACCGGACACGGGCACGTTCGACTACGCCAACATCAACGGGCCGGTCTTCTTCTGCAACACGGTCGAGCACTACCTGTTCATCCAGGAACTGTTCCTGAACGCGCCGGCGTACTTCTCCCAGGGCCGACCCGGCGCACATCGGTTCTTCACCGAGTTCGTGACCGGAAAAGGAACGCTGGACCAGGACGACTGGGCCTGGGACGAGTTCCTGGCCTTCCTCCGCCTGTCGAAGACGCCTCCGGCGAACCTGCTGCTGTCCAGCTACTGGACGATGGGCGCGGTCCGGCACGGGGACTACATCGCCAAGGTGCGCATCACCCCCGACCCGGCCTTCGCCGCGGCGGTGGTCCGGCGCACCATCGACCCGGCCTCGGGGGCGGAGGTCTTCCGGCCGGCCCTGCAAGCCGAGCTCCAGGAGCGGCCCTACGCCTTCGACATCCAGGTCCAGCTCTGCACCGACCTGGAGCGCATGCCGGTGGAGGACACCACCGTGGAGTGGCCCGAGCAGCTCTCGCCGTCCGTCACCGTGGCCAAGCTGCGGCTGCCGCAGCAGGACATCTCCGGCCCCGGGAACCTGGAGAGGATGGACTCGCTGTCCTTCACGCCCTGGCGGGTCACCGCCGAGCACGCGCCCCTGGGCAACATCATGCGGGCCCGCAAGGAGGTCTACCGGCGGTCCTCCATCGCGCGCCACAAGCTCAACCAGCAGCCGCGCACGGAACCCCGCAGCGCCGACGACGTGCTCGGCGCCTGACCCGGCCCGCCATCGCGAAGATGCGCCGACCGGGGCGGTCGGCCCTGGCAGCCCGCTGCCGCCGGCGTGCCAGGGCCCGGCCGGTCACTTCAGGGTGACGATCTTGCGCATGCCCAGGCCGGCGTTCGGGACGCCCGTCCGCTCGTCGGGAATCATGCAGAGCAGGACGTACCGTCCGGGCTGCAGGCCGTGGGCCTGCACGGAGGCGGTGCGGTCGCCGGACATGGCGCCGAGGCCGGTGGCCGGCCCGGTGAACGGGGACCGGGCCGGCAGGCCGCCCAGCGCGACGTCCCTCAGGTACTCCCCGATCTGCTCGTCGGTGGTGTCCGCACCGATCGGCCGCAGCTGCATCTCGTGGATCTGCTCGGACCCGTCGTGCACCAGGTAGGCCAGGTGCGCGTGGTCGACGTCCTCGGTCTGGAAACGCGGGCCCTCGGCCGTGTCCTTCTCGATCACGATGCCGTCGTCGAAGCGGACCTGGTTGTCGTTCTGACCGTTCGTACCGACCAGGTTCAGCAGCCTGGAGACCGGGTGGGCCGGGTCCGCCCGGAACGCGGTGAGGTCCAGCAGGTAGACCGGCCCGGGGCTGACCTCCTCGGTGAACTGCTCGTGCACCTGCGAGGTGACCAGCGCCCCGCCCAGCAGGTCCGCCTCACCGTTCACCGCCCGGATCCCGGCGCTCGCGGTGGCCGGCGACGGGCTGACCGCGGCGGCGAGGTCCCGGATGACCTGGTCGATGGTCACTCCCCCGTGCGGACGCAGCAGCTGTAGCTGCCGGCCGTTCGGGTCGTCCGTCTTGACCCGGAAACTGACCAGGCCGCCCTTCGCGGTGTCCGGTGCTTGCAGACCGGAGGCTCCGATGCTCACCTCGACGGGGTGGTCCTCCGGCGAGGCGGCGCCGGCCGTACCACTCGCACCGACGCTCGTCGCCAGGGCGAGGGCCGAGACGGTCACCGTCCGTACCACGCGCGCGAACACGTGCTCCACCATGAAGAATCCTTTCTGTTGGTCGCCTCCGGCGCGGAACATCCCCCACCGCGCGCGGCAGACCACGCCCCGCGCCGGAAGGCGACCGGTTCGGACCATCGGGCAGCGGGGTCCGGTCACCGATGGCAACGGTGCCAGCCGGCGCGAAGGGGCGCCCGCAGCTCCGACCGGGCTCGGTTCGGCGGGTGCCGGGCGGATCGTTGCGGTCCTGTTGCGCGGGCAGTGGCGCAGCTCATAGTCGTTCCGGGTGGTTCGTGATCGCATCGGCTGATGCATCAGTTCGAGAACGCCGGGAATCACCTGACGGCCCGCCGGCCGGCTGCCGCGGTTGTGGTGGTCGCGGCCTGCGCGGCCCTGCTCGTGGGCTGCGCGGACGGGGCGACGGGGATTCCGGCGGCCTCCGGCAGTGCCGGGCCGTGCGGGGCGCCGTCGCCGTCGTCGTCCCGCGATGCGCAGGCGTCGCCCGGGCCCGCACAGGGCGGGGTGCGGATCACGGCCGCCAGTGCGGCCTGCGCCGAGTACGAGGTCACCAATCCGGAGGACCAGGCCTCTGATGTCACAGCGGTGTTCAGCCGGCTCTCGGCGGCCGGGGGTGCGCTGGACAACGTGACGCAGGTCGTCACCTCGCTCGCTCCGGGGGCCACCGCGAAGGGTCGGATCGAGCTGGACGGGCACGGGCAGGCGCGGCCGGGCGCCGGACCGCTGGTGAAGATCGTCCAGGTCCGCAGTGTGCCCAGCGCCGAGGCCTCGCGGCCGGGCGGCCCCTGCCCGGCCTCGGGCCTGCGGCTGTACGCGGATGACGGCGACGCCGCGATGGGCCTGCGCGCGGTCGGCCTGCACCTGCGCAACTGCGGGACGTCCGCGGTGTCCGTCAACGGCTACCCGAAGCTGCAACTGCTCGACGTGGGGCACCGGCCGGTCGACGGGGTCCGCTTCCTGTCCGGCGGCGCCGGGATCGCCGGCGGCACCGGCGCGGACGACCCGCCGCAGGAGATCGTGCTGCGCCCCGGAGAGGGCGCCCGTTCCACGCTGGTGTGGCGCAACACCGTGGAGGCGGGCAGCCCGGTGAACGCCCCGTACGTGCGGGTCCGAGCCACCCCCGACGCGGCCCCGGTGATGGTCGTCCCGGAGATCGACCTGGGTACCACGGGACGGCTCGGCGTCGGCGCCTGGACCAGGGAGGACAGCCGTCTGTGAGCGGGGTGTCTGAGCGGGGCGCCGGTGGTTCTCCCCGGCGTGCTCTCGTGCTGGGAGAATTTTCCACGGAAAATTCCGGTCTCCGACCGCACTGCCCGAGAGTGCCTCCACTCCCCCGGCAGGCCCCCGCAGCGGAGCCGGCCCGGCGCTGACCCGGTCATCGGCCCTCTCGGCCGGGTCAGCCGCCGGTCGGCCAGTCCGCCCGGTCAGCCCGGCCGGTCCGTCAGGTGCCGGGCCAGGTCGTTCACCAGGGTGTCGAGCCAGGAGCGCACGGTGTCCGGGTCGAACAGGTCGGCGTCGTACTCGGCCAGGCCCTCGTAGCCGTCCGCGTCCGGGGTGAGGAGCAGCAGGAGGTCGGAGCGGGCCGAGGGGCCCGGCACGTCCTCGACCTCGGCGGTCAGGCCGGGGAGGTCGAGGACGGCGGGCGGGGTGCTCTGCACGGTGAGCAGGACCTGCGGGTAGGCGTCCGGCAGCCGGACGCCGCGTTCGCGCAGCGGTTCGACCAGCAGGCCGAAGGGGACGGTGGCGTGGTCGAGGGCGGTGGCGATCGCCGTCGCGGCCGTGTCGACCGACGCCCCGAACCCGCCCGGGGAGCGGGTGGGCAGCCGGATCGGGAGGCCGAAGGTGAGCAGGCCGACGACCCCTTCGTCGGCCGGCCGGGTGCGGTTGGCGTGGGAGAGCACCACCAGGGTCTCCGCCGCGCCGCTCAGCTCGCCCAGCAGCCGCGCGTAGGCGGCGAGCAGGACGGCCGAGGCGGTGGTGGAGCGGGCGGCGGCGTAGCGGCCCACCGCCTCGGCCAGTGCCGAGGGGAGGCGGAAGGCGGCCGTGGCGCCCCGCCCGGAGCGCTGTGCGGGGCGGGGGCGGGCGGTGGGCAGGTCCACCGCCGACGCGACGCCGTCCAGGGTCTTGGCCCAGTGGTCGGCGGCCTCGGCGACAGCGGCGCGGGTGACCACGGTCCGCTCCCAGCAGGCGTGGTCGGTCATCCGGCCCGGGTCCTCCGGCAGCCGCCCGTCCGGGCGGTACAACGTGCCCAGATCGGCCAGCAGAGTGGCCAACGACCAGCCGTCGACCGCGATGTGATGGAGTGTCAGCAGCAGCACCCACGCGTCATCGGCGGGCCGCAGCAGCCGGGCGCGCAGCAGCGGGGCCGTGGCCAGGTCGAAGGGGCGGTCGCTCTCGGCCCGGGCGGCCTCGGCGAGCGCCGCGTCCCGCGCACCGGGCGTGAGCGTGCGCAGGTCGGCGACCGGGAGCCGCACCGGGGCGTTCGGCAGCACCTGCTGGAGCAGACCCAGGTCGGTGTCCCGGTAGCTGGTGCGCAGGCTCTCGTGGCGCCCGGTCAGCGCCGTCAGCGCGGCGGCCAGCCGCTCGGGCTCCAGCGGCCCGCGCAGGGCGATCCGCTGGGTGATGTTCCACACCGCCGGGTCCGCCGCCCGGTCGTGCGCCCGGTGCATCCGGCGCTGTGCCACCCCGGCGGGCGCGGCGGCGAGGGCCGTGCCGGCGCCGGTCAGGGTGGTCAGCAGCCGTTCCCGGTGGGCCCGGACGAGCCCGGTGGCCTCCTCGTCGAGCGCGCCGGGCGGGGCGAGGTAGCCGAGCCGGTCGCCGGTGGTGCGCAGGACGATCTCGCGCTCGTCGAGCAGCCGGACGAGCCGGTGCCAGCCATCGTCGATAGGGGTCGTCACAGCGTGCCCTCCTCGTAGGCCGGGGCCTGGCGGTCCTCGGTCTGCGGCTGCTGGGCGGCCATGGCCCGGATGGTCGGGCGGCGGAAGAAGTCCAGGACGCCGGTCCGGATCCCGGTGGCCTCGCGGACCCGGTTCAGCAGCCGGGTGGCGGCCAGCGAGTGCCCGCCGAGGTCGAAGAAGGAGGTCTCCACGCCTGCGGGGCGGCCGAGTTCCTCCTCCCACAGCCGTTGCACGGTGCGTTCCAGTTCGGTGGCCGGGGCGACGGCGGCCCGGCCCGCACCCAGCGGCAGCGGCTCCGGCAGGGCGGCGGCGTCCAGCTTGCCGTGCGCGGTGAAGGGCAGCGCCGCCACCGCGGCCCAGAGCCCCGGCACCATGTGCTCGGGCAGCAGGTCGGCCAGGTGGTCGCGGACCCGGGGCAGTTCGGCGGCGGCGCACTGCACGTACCCGGCCAGCGTGGTGCCCGTCTCGGTGCGGCGGGCCGTCACGGCCGCGCCGCGCACGCCCGGGACGGACTGCAGCACGGTCTCGACCTCGCCCGGCTCGATCCGGTAGCCGCGCACCTTGACCTGGCGGTCGGCGCGGCCGAGGTACTCCAGGGTGCCGTCGGGCCGCCAGCGGCCGAGGTCGCCGGTGCGGTAGCGGCGGCCGTCCGGGGTGTCGGTGAAGACGGCGGCGCTCTCCTGCTCCCGGCCGGGGTAGCCGAGCCCGACCTGGACGCCGAGCGCGTGGATCTCGCCGACCGCCCCGGGCGGGACGGGGCGCCCGGCGGCGTCCAGCAGCAGGATGCGGGTGCCCGGCACCGGGCGGCCGATCGCCGCGTGGTCCGGTCCGTCCGGGGCGACCTCGCCGGCCGTGACGGCGTGGGTCTCGGTGGGGCCGTAGTGGTTGATCAGCCGGCAGCCGGGGTTGCGGGCGAGGAAGGCCCGCAGCCCGGGGGTGAGCAGCAACTGCTCGCCGCCCGTGATCAGTTCGCGCAGGTGGGGCACCGGTTCGCCGCCGAGGGCGTCGACCAGCGCGGCCAGCGGGGTGTACGGCAGGTGCAGCCGCTCGGCCCGGGTCGCGCGGACCACGGCGGCCAGCGCCGTCACGTCGTAGCGGGTCTCCTCCTCGATCAGCAGCAGGGTGCCGCCGCCGGCCAGCGTGGTGAGCACCTCCTGGACGCTGACGTCGAACCCGCAGGAGGCGTACTGCAGCGTGCGGGCGGCCGGGTGCTCGGCGACGTTCCAGGCCAGCAGCGCGGACAGGCCGAGGGTGTGCATCAGCACGCCCTTGGGGCGGCCGGTGGAGCCGGAGGTGTACAGCAGGTACGCGGGGGCCTGCGCGGAGGGGGCGGGCAGCGGCGGCAGTTCGGCGGCGACGGCGACATCGGCCTCGGCATCGGAGTCCGTCAGGACCGTCGGCAGGGACAGGCCCATCAGGTCCGTGTCCGAGGCGGTGAGCAGCACGGCCGGTGCGCTGTCCGCGGCGATCAGCCGGCAGCGCTCCGGGCCCTGCAGCGGATCGATCGGCACGTGGACGGCGCCGAGGCGCAGCACGGCCAGCAGCGCGGCCACCTGGTCCACCGAGCGCGGCAGCAGCACGCCCACCCGGCTGCCCTCCCGCACCCCGGCGCCCAGCAGCCGGCCGGCCAGCTCGCCGGCCCGGGCGTGCAGCGTCCGGTAGTCGGTCCCGGTGCCGTCGGCGGCGACCACCGCGAGGGCGTCAGGACGGGCGGCCGCGACGGCGGCCACCGCCGCCAGCGGGTGCGCGGGCGCCGGCTGCGCCTCGGGCCCGCACTCCAGGGCGGGGTCGGCCGGGGTGGCCGTCAGTTCGGCGAGCGGGCGGGCCGGGTCGGCGACGGCGGCGGTGAGCAGCCGCTGGAAGGCGTCGAACAGCCGGTCCACCGTGGCCCGGTCGAACAGGGCCTCGGCGTACTCGACGTGGCAGCGGATGCCGTCCGGCAGGTTGGTGAGGAAGAGCGACAGGTCGAAGGCGGAGCGGTCCACCACGTGGTCCAGCGGGCGGGCCGTCACCCCGGGCAGGTCGAGTTCGAAGACGGCGTGGTTCTCGAACTCGACGAGGACCTGGAAGAGCGGGTTGCGGCTGGTGTCCCGCTGCGGGTTGAGCTCCTGGACCAGGACCTCGAAGGGCAGCTGCTGGTGCTCGTAGGCGTCCAGCGCGCTGGAGCGGACCCGGTCCAGCGCCTCGGCGAAGTCCGGCTCCCCGGACAGGTCCAGCCGCAGCGCCAGCGAGTTGACGAAGAATCCGACCAGGTCCTCGGTGCCCTCGGTCCGGTTGGCCACCGGGGTGCCCAGCACCACCTCGTCCTGGCCGCCGTAGCGCTGCAGCACCCCGGCGAAGGCGGTGAGCAGCACCATGAACAGGGTCGAGCGGCGGCTGCGGGCCAAGTCCCGCAGGCCGTCGGAGAGTTCGGCGGGAAGTTGGCGGACGTGGGAGCGGCCCCGGCCGTCCGGCACCGCCGGGCGCGGCCGGTCGGTCGGCAGGGCCAGCACCGGCAGGTCGCCGCCGAGCACCTTGCGCCAGTACGCGAGGCTCTCGTCGTACGCCCCGGCGGCCACCGCGGCCCGCTCCCGGGCGGCTTCGGCGGCCGGGGTGGTGGTGAGCACCGGCAGCCGGGCGGGGCGCTGCTCCCGGGCGGCCCGGTACAGCTCGCCCAGTTCCCGGGTGATCACCACGGTGGACAGGGTGTCGATCACGATGTGGTGCATCGACAGCACCAGGACCTGCCGGTCGGGCCCCGTCTCCAGCAGCCGGGCCCGGAACAGCGAGCCCTCGGTCAGGTCGAAGCGGTGGGTGCCCTCGGCGGCGACCAGCGCGGCCACCGCCTCGTGCTCGGGCCCGTCGGCCGCGACCCGCTCCAGCAGCGGGCCCTCGGGCACCGGGAGCACCTGCTGGAACGGTTCGCCGTCCTGCTCGCGGAAGGCACTGCGCAGCCCGACGTGCCGTTCGACCAGCGCGCGCAGCGCGGTGTCGAGTGCGGCCGGGTCGAGCGGGCCGTCCAGCTCGATGGCCTTGACCTCGTTGTACTGCCCGGTGTCGGGCAGCATCCGGTGCAGGAACCACATCCGCTGCTGCGCGTAGGACAGCGGGGCGCCGCGCTGGGCGGAGCGGCGCAGGGCGTCGATCTGCGGCAGGCCGGAGGCCACCAGGTCGGGGGCGAGCCCGAAGTCCACGAAGCAGGCGATCTCGTCCGCGCCGGCCGCCCGTAGCTCGGCCAGGACGGACCGCACGCTCTCCGGGGTGCCGATCAGCGCGCGGGAGGCGCAGTACCGCTCGTAGGCGCGCTCCAGCACGAACTCCAGGTCCTCCTCCGGGGTGTTCTCGAAGTCCAGGGTCAGGCCGAGGCTGTTGGCCATCTGCCCGAACAGCGAGAGCGAGGAGCGCAGGTAGTGGCAGAACGGGCGGTACGCCTGCTCGCGGGCGGTGGCGAGGTCGGCGCCCAGGTAGGTGTGGACGAGCACGACCACCCGGCCGGCCTCCGGGTCGAGGCCGTGCTCGGCCCGGGTGCGCCGGTAGAGCGCGACGTTCTCGGCGAGCTGGGCGACGTCCTGGGTCATCAGGTTGGTGATGATGCCCAGGTCGTGCCGGGCGGCCTCGCGGAAGCTGTCCGGGTTGCCGACGATCGCGGTGAACATGGGCGGCTGCTCCTGCAGCGGGCGCGGGTGCAGGGTCACCTCGATCGGCTCCCCCTTGCCGTTGCGGCCCCGGTAGGGCTCGCCGCGCCACAGCGCCCGGACGGTGTCGATCTGCTGGTGCATCAGCTCCTTGTGGCCGCCGTAGTTCTCGGGGAAGAACAGGAAGTCGTTGGGGTGCCAGCCGCTGGCGCAGCCCAGGCCGACCCGGCCACCGGACAGGTTGTCGACCACCGACCACTCCTCGGCCACCCGGACGGGGTGGTGCAGCGGCAGGACCGCGCAGCCCGCGTTGAGCCGGATCCGGGTGGTCTCCCGGGCCAGTGCGGCGGCCAGGACCGAGGGGTTGGGGAAGATCCCGCCGAAGGAGTGGAAGTGGCGCTCCGGCAGCCAGACGGCGTGGAAGTCGTGCCGGTCGGCGAAGCGGGCGCTCTCCAGGACGATGCGGTACTTCTCGTCCTCCGGGGAGTCCAGGGGGTAGTCGCCGAAGAAGTAGAGGCTGAAGTCGACCGGGCGCTGCGGGTCGCTGACCGGGTGGTACGGCGTCCCGGCGGGCTCGGTGTGGCCCGCGCCGGTGGTGCCGGTGGTGCCGGTGGTGCCGGTGGTGCCGGTGCTCGTACGGTCGTCCGCCGCGGGCTTCGGGAGTGCGGCCACCGGGCGCGGGGCCGGGAACCGTACCCCGGGCGAGGCCGGGAAGAAGCCGCCGTGCCGCAGGTCGCGCAGCGAGTCGCGGACCGCGTCGACCACGAACTCCAGGTCGCCGTCGGTGTGGGCGGTGGAGAGGAAGAAGTTGCGCCACTCCCACACGTAGACCCCGCGGGTCAGCAGCTGCGGGAAGAGCAGTTCCATGTCGGCCCGCGGCTCGAACCGGAACAGCGAGCCGAAGTGGGCCAGCCGCAGCGGGAACTCCTCCTCCTCGAAGAACCCGTTGAGGGTCGCGGCCAGCTCGTCGGTGCGGGCGTTCAGCCGCTCCTGCAAGCCGGGGCCGGACGCCTTGAGGTGGCGCAGCACGGCGCCCGCCGCGGTCATCGCCAGCGGGTGCTGGATGTAGGTGCCGCCGAAGAAGGTGGTGTCCCTGGGCGGGTAGCTGTCGTCCCCGTAGTCCCAGTGGCCGCCGTCGATCCCGTCCAGGATGTCGGCGCGCCCGGCGATCGCGCCGATCGGGTAGCCGCCGCCGAGCACCTTGCCGTAGGTGGAGACGTCCGGGGTCACGCCCCAGAAGCCCTCGGCGCCGCGCAGGTGCGGCCGGAAGCCGGTGAGCATCTGGTCGAAGACCAGCACGATGCCTCGGCGGGCGGTCAGTTCGCGCAGCGAGCGGACGAAGTCGACCGGCTGGCGCCCCGGGTGGCGGCTCTGGACGGGTTCGACCAGCACGGCGGCGATCCGGTCGCCGAGTTCCTCGATCACCTGGAGGCTCTCCGGATCGCCGTACCGCAGCACCACGAGGTCGGCGACCGCGCTGCCGGGGATGCCGATCGACACCGGGACGGTCTCCCGGTCGGCGCCGCGGCCCACGGTCCGGCCCAGGGTGTGGTCGAAGTGGCCGTGGTAGGAGCCCTCGAACATGACGATCTTGTCGCGGCCGGTGTACGCGCGGGCCAGCCGGATCGCCCCGGCGTTCGCCTCGGTGCCGGAGTTGGCGAACGCGACCCGCTCGGTGCCGGTCAGCTCTGCCAGCAGTTCGGCGGCCTCGCCGGTCTCCGGGCCGCGCGGGCCCAGCCGCAGTCCGCCGGCCAGGTGCTCGCGGACGGCGTCGGAGACGAACTCCGGGTCGTGGCCGAACAGCAGGACGCCGAAGCCCATGGTGATGTCGACGTACGTGTTGCCGTCGAGGTCCTCCAGGCGGGAGCCCCGGGCCCGGCGGGCGGCGAGCGGGTAGAGCATCTCCTTGGTCGCGGAGCGGAAGCCGACCACGGCGCGGCTGTCCGCGAGGGTGTGCCGGTGGCGGCGGGTGACCGCCTTGGAGGCGGCGGTCCGGGCGGTGAAGCGGGCGACCAGCTCGTCCACGTGGGCGCGCTGCTGGTCGGTCAGGCCGCCGGAGGCCATGCCGGACTCCCGGGAGACGGTCACCCGGGGGCCGTGCACCTGCGGGGCGGGCGGGGTGGCCGACGCGGGTGCGGCGGCGGCGGAGGTGACGGCGGAGGCAGCGGCGGCCGGGGTGACGGCAGCGACCTGGGCGACGGCCGGCGGCAGGGCGACGGGGGCGGCAGCCCCGGGGAGCGCGGGCGGCGCCGCCCCGGTCCCGGCCAGCAGGCCGAGCTGGTCGCGCATCAGGTCGGAGAACTGGCCGAGCAGGTCGAGCTGGCGCTCGATCAGACCGGCGCCGTCGGCCACCGGGGCGAGCGCGGGCGGTGACGCGGGCACGGACGGGACGGGCGGAGCGAGGTGGACGGGCGGAGCGGGGACGGCGGCTGCCGCGACCACCTGGGGCGGGGGTGCCGGAGCCGGTATCGGAGCCGGTATCGGGGCCGAGGCAGGGACGGAGGCAGGGACCGGTGCCGGAGCCGCCGCCGGCTCGGGCGCGGCGGCCGGTAGCAGCGCGTCCCGGACGGCGGGCTCCAGCCGGCCGGCGATCAGCCCGGCCAGCCGGGCCGGGGTGTCCGCCGCCTCGAACAGTTCGCGCATCGAGACCCGTACCCGGAAGGTCCGCTCCAGGTCCCGGATCATGTTGATCATCGAGAGCGAGTCGGCGCCGAGGTCGAAGAAGGGCTCGTCGGCTCCGACCGACCCCTCGTCGTGGCCGAGCTGGCGGGCCGTCTGCTCCAGCACCTGGCGCAGCACGGCCTCCTCGGCCAGTTGCTCGGGGCTCGCTGCGGGCGTCACTGCGGGCGCCACTGCGGCGGGTGCCGATACGACGGGCACCGGGCCGGGCGTCGATACGGCCTCGGGTATGGACGACGGCGGAACGGGCTGCCGGGGCGGCGGTGCCTGGTGCATGGCGGAGTCCTCGGTGGTCGGCCGGTCGGGGGCGGTGAACCAGTGGCGGCGGCGCTGGAAGACGGTGGTCGGCAGGGGAACGCGCCGGGCCGGGCCGTCCGGCCAGTCGCGGGCGGCGGCGAAGCGTGCCCAGTCGAGCGGGACGCCGTGGGACCACAACGCGGCGGCCGCGACGCCGAACTGCCGCTCCGGCGGTGCGCCGCGCCGGGCGCCGGCCACGAAGTGGCGGTGCGGCAGCTCCCGGCGGCCCATGCCGGTGAGCGTCGGGTGCGGGCCGAGCTCAAGGAAGAGCTCGCGGCCCTGCCCGTCCAGGGCGGCCAGGACCAGGTCGAAGCGCGCGGTCTCCCGGGTCTGCCGGACGAAGTAGTCGGGCGTGGGCACGGTGCCGGGAGCCAGCACCTCGCCGCCCAGGTTGCTCACCAGCGGTACGGTCAACGGCCGCAGGCGCAGCCGGGCGAGCTGCTCGCGGAACGGGTCGAGCACCGGGTCGAGCAGGCGGGAGTGGAAGGCCCGGTCGGTGGCGAGCCGTTCGGTGGTCACGCCGTCGGCGGCCAGCACGGCCTCGGCTGCCGCGATCTCGCGCGGCGCGCCGGCCAGCACGCACTGGCCGGCGCCGTTGACCACGGCCAGCTCCACCCCGGGCAGCCAGTCACCGAGTGCGGCGAGCCGCTGCGGGCCGGCCATCACCGCCGTCATGGCGCCGGGCTCGGTCGCCCGGTGCATCAGCCGCCCGCGCAACGCGGTGAGGAACATCCCGTCGGCGAGGTCGAGCGCACCCGCCGCGTGGAAGGCCGCGTACTCGCCGGCGCTGTGCCCGGCGACCGCGGCCGGACGGAGCCCGAGCTCCTGCCAGAGCCGCAGGTAGGCCGCTTGCAGGGCGAACAGCGCGGGCTGCGCCGCCTCGGTGGTCCAGGCGTCGTCGGCGCCCTCGGGCACGGCGTCGAGCAGCAGCGGCAGCAGCGGCTCGCCCCAGGCGTCGCGGTGCAGCCGGTCGCACTCGTCCAGCACGGCCCGGAAGACCGGGAAGGCGCGGTGGAGTTCGGCGGCCATGCCCCGGTACTGGGCGCCCTGGCCGGTGAAGAGCAGCACCGGCTGCACGTCGCCGCGCCGGGCCTCGCGGTGGACGGGTACGCCGCCGGAGGTGCGGCCCGTCACAGGTACGGCGCCGGAGGTGCGGCCCGCATCGGGTGCGACGCCGGAGGTGCGGCCCGCATCGGGTGCGACGCCGGAGGTGCGGCCCGCATCGGGTGCGACGCCGGAGGTGCGGCCCGCGAGGTGGGCCTCCAGGCCCCGGCGCAGCTCGTCGGGGTCGGCGCCGGTGACGGCGAGGCGGTGGCGCAGCGCGCGGCGGCCGCCGCCGAGGGTGAGCGGCAGGTCGCCGGGGGCGGGGGCGGGCCCGGTGGCCAGCCGGTCGCGGAGCAGGCCGGCCAGGGCGGTCAGGCCCTGCTCGGTGCGGGCGGACAGCGGCAGCACGGTCGGGGCGGGGCGCGGGTCGGCGATGCCGGGCGCGGCCGGCGCCTCCTCCAGCACCAGGTGGGCGTTGGTACCGCCGACGCCCAGCGCGCTGACCCCGGCCCGGCGCGGGGTGGGGCCGGCCGGCCAGTCCCGGCGCTCGGCGGAGAGCCGGAACGGGCTTCCGGCGAGCTCCAGCGCGGGGTTGGGGCGGCTGAAGTTGACCAGCGGCGGGATCGTGCCGTGCCGCAGCACCAGCAGGGCCTTGATCAGCCCCGCCATTCCCGCGCAGGTGTCCAGGTGGCCGATGTTGGGCTTCACCGAGCCGAGCGAGCAGAAGTCGGCGGCCTCGGTGCGGGCGCGGAACGCCTGGGACAGCGCCCGGAACTCGATCGGGTCGCCGAGCGGGGTGCCGGTGCCGTGCGCCTCGATGTAGCCGACGCTCTCGGCCGGCACCCCGGCCAGGTCCAGGGCCCGGCCGACCACGGCGGCCTGCCCGTCCACGCTGGGCGCGGTGTAGCCGACCTTGAGCCCGCCGTCGTTGTTGACGGCCGAGCCGAGGATCACGCCGTGCACGGTGTCGCCGTCCGCCAGCGCCCGGTCCAGGCGCTTGAGCAGGACGGCCGCGACGCCGTTGCCGCCGACCGTGCCGCCGGCCGCCGCGTCGAAGGCCCGGCAGGCGCCGTCCGGGGAGAGGATCGACCCCTCCTCGTAGCGGTATCCGGCGGCCTGCGGGATGTGCAGGGCGGCGGCCCCGGCCAGCGCCAGGTCGCAGTCGCCCGCCAGCAACGACTGCACCGCCAGGTGCACCGCGACGAGCGAGGTCGAGCAGGCCGTCTGCACGCCGATCGCCGGCCCGGTCAGGCCCAGCCGGTAGGCGACCCTGGTGGCGGCGAAATCGGCCTGGTTGCCGATCGCGGTCTGGAGCGCGGCCACCGGCTCGGCCGGGTCGGCGGTGGCGGCCAGGGTGTGCTGGTAGTAGTTGCGCAGCGCGTACAGGGTCATCCCGGTGCCGGCGAAGACCCCGACCCGGCGGCGCGGGTCGGGGGCGTCGTAGCCGCCGTTCTCCAGGGCCTGGCGGCAGATCTCCAGCAGCAGGCGCTGCTGGGGGTCCATCAGCGCCGCCTCGGTGCCGCTGATGCCGAAGGCCTCGGCGTCGAAGCGGTCGGTGTCGGGCAGCGCGCCGGTCACCGGGACGAAGTCGGGGTGGCGGTACTCCGCCGGGCGCAGGCCGGCCGCCGCCAGTTCGTCCTCGGTGAAGCGGGTGGTGCTGCGGACGCCGTCGACGATGTTGCGCCAGTACTGTTCGGGGGTGTCGGCGCCGGGGAAGCGCAGGGCCAGGCCGACGATGGCCACCCGGCGGTCGCCGCCGTCCGGGCCGCCGTCCCGGGCGGCGGGCGCGGCGGTGGCGGTCGTGGCGGCGGTGGACGCGGTGGGCGCTTCGGTCAGGTGCGCGATCAGGGCGTCCACGGTGGGGTGCCGGAACAGCTCGGTGGGCGCCGGGGGCGTCGGCAGGACGGCGCCGAGCGCGCCGTGCACCCGCATCAACTGGAGTGATCCGATGCCGAGTTCGGCGAGCGGGCGGCCCGGGTCGAGTGGGGTGTCGAGGACGGCCTCGAAGGCGTCCAGGACGGCCCGGCGCAACTCGGCGGCGGCAGGGGTGGCAGGGTGGACGGGGCCGGCGGGCCCGGTGGCGGCGGACGGTACGGCTGCGGGCGGCTCGGTGGCCCGCTGCGGGGCCCGCTCGTCGGTCGGCCGCGCGACGGGCGCTTCGCGGACCGGTCGCGGTGCGGTGGCCAGCAGGCGGCGGCGCGCGGCCGGAGCGCTCGGGTCGGGCCCGGCGTACCAGCGGCCCGGGGCGGCGGCCAGCAGCAGCGAGGCCAGTCGGCGGCCGTGCGCGGCGCTCAGCACGGCGATGCCCCGGTCGGCGGCGGCCTGCTCGTGGTCGGTGGCGCGGTTCATGCCGACCCCGCTCCACAGGCCCCAGGAGACCGTCCAGGCCGGGGCCCCGGTCTCCCGGTGCAGCCGTTCCACGGCGCTCTCCAGGTAGCGGTTGGCGGCGGCGTACGCCGTGGAGCCGACGGCCTCCTGGAAGCCGACCATCGAGGAGAAGCCGACGAACTGGGCGCCGGGCCGCTTCCGGACCAGCTCGACGAGGTGGTCCGTACCGGTCGTCTTGGCGCGCACCGCCTCGCGCCAGTCGTCGGGGCCGGTGTCGGCGAGCAGCGCGAGCCGGTAGCTGCCGGCGAGGTGGAGAACGCCGTCCAGCGGCGCCTGCCAGTCCCGTTCGGCCTCGGCGACCACCGCCGCCAGCTGCTCGGGGTCCGTCACGTCGGCGCGGCGGTAGTCGACCCGGCCGCCGTAGGAGGACAGCCGGTGCAGCGCGGCGCGGCGCTCGGCCGCCTCGGCGGTCGGCGCGTCCAGGTCGGTGCGGCCGATCACGAGCAGCCGGGAGCCGTGGTCGCGGAGCAGGCCGGGCAGCAGCTCGGCGGCGATCCCGCCGAGGCCGCCGGTGACCAGGTAGCGGGCGCCGGGGGTGAGCAGTGAGCAGCCCTCGGTTGCGGTCCCGGCGTCGGGGTCGGTGGCGGTCCCGGTCACGGTCCCGGCCGGTCCCAGCCGGGACACCCACGGGCGGCCCTCGCGCCAGGCGCACTCCGGCTCCGGCCGGGCCTCGGCCAGCAGGGCGAGCAGCGCAGCGGCCTGCTCGGCGGCCGGTGCGCCCGCCGGCAGGTCGATGTGCCGGGCGGCCGGCACCAGTTGCTCGGCCCGGGCTCCCGCGGTCAGCGCCGCCGTCAACTCCGCACTCGGGTCGGGGAGTTCACCGGGCAGCACGGCATGCAACCCGGCACTGACGGTGACCAGCTCGCCGATCGACGGCCGGCCGGCCAGGGCCCGCAGCAGGGCGAGCAGCGCTTCGTCCCGCGCAGCGGCGTCCGAGGGCCGCGGCGCGCCCTCGGGCCCCGCGCCCCACAGGTGCACCACCCGCGCGGGGCGCTCCTCGCCGAGCGCCCGCAACCACTCCCCCGGGTCGGTGGTCGGCGGCCGGTCCACCACCACGGCCTGCGGCAGGGCGGCGCGCAGCGCCTCGGCGAGGGTGCCGGGGCCGGCGGGGCCGAGCAGCAGGGTCGGCCCCGCCGGAGCCCCGTCGCCCGGGGCCGTTCCGGCCGCCGGGGCCTGCGGCACCGGACGGGGTTCCCAGGTGAGTCGGCGCACGCAGTCCGGCAGGGTCCGGGAGTTGGCCTCCGCCAGGTCCAGGGCCACGATGTGCTCGTCGAGTTCGCCGTCGAGCAGCCGTCGGCGCAGCGCGGTGCGCTGGATCTTGCCGCTGGTGGTGCGCGGGAACTCCGCCGGCGGCACCGGCAGCACCAGGGCGGGGGCGGGCTGTCGGCGGGCGGCCAGCAGCCGCCGGACCTCGGCGGCCACGGGCGGTGCGGGGGCGTCCTGGTCGTTCGGCACGTAGGCGACCACCAGCTGCTCGGTGCCGGTGCGGTCGTCCGGGACCCCGAAGGCGGCGACGTGCCCGGAGCGCACTCCCGCCACCGAGGCGACCACGTCCTCCAGCTCGTGGCAGAAGTAGTGCACCCCGTTGACGATGATGATCTCCTTGCGACGGCCGGTGAGCACCACCTCCCCGTCGGCCAGGAAGGCCAGGTCTCCGGTGTCGAACCAGCCGTCGCCGACGAAGGACTCCCGGTCGGCGGCCGGGTTGTTCAGGTAACCGGGGGTCACCCGGCCGGAGTTGACCTGGAGCCGGCCGACCCAGTGCTCGGGCAGGGCCCGGCCGTCCTCGCCCGCCACCCGCATCCGGGTGCCGGGCGCGGGACGCCCCATGCTGAGGAAGCCGGTGCCGCGCTCGCGCGAGGCGGGGTCGGCGGGCTCCAGCCGTCCGGTCAGCGAGTCGGTGCGCACCAGGCGGCGGGCGCCGTCCTCGTGGTAGCGCTTGTAGGTGATCACGGTGCAGGTCTCGGCCATGCCCCAGCCGAGCAGGACGTGGTCCGCGCGAACGCCGAACGGACCGGTGGCGGCGAGGAATTCGTCCAGCACCGCCTCGGTGCACTGCTCCCCGGCGTTGATCAGCGACTTGAGCGCGGAGAGGTCCCAGCGCCGGCCGGGGCCGGCGGCCCGGACCGCCTCGGCAACCAGCCGGAAGCCGAAGTTGGGCGACCAGGAGTGCGCGCCCCGGTAGCGCTCCAGCGTGTCCAGCCAGACCAGCGGGTCGGCGAGCACCAGTTCGGTGGGCACCTGCACCTGGTCGGCGGCCAGCGCCACGTCCCGCAGGTGGAACATCAGCAGCCCGGCGACGTGGTCCAGCGGTAGCCAGTTGACGGTGACGTCCTCGGGCGAGCTGCCCTGGGAGGTGGCTCCGGCCACGTACTCCAGGATGCCGCGGTGGGTGATCTGCACCGCCTTGGACCGGCCGGTGCTGCCGGAGGACAGCTGGAGGATCGCGACGTCGCCGGGGTCCGGGGCGTGCTCGGCGCCTGGCACGCCGATGGTGTCGAGCGCGGGGCCGGTGACGGTGGCGGCACCGGTATCGGCGGGCTGGTGGTCGACCGCGATGACCCGCAGCCCGGGCGCCGGGTAGAGCTCCCCGAGCCGTGCCAGGCCCGCCACGGCCGGGCCGCAGGCGAGTACCGGCGGCTCCTCCAGGGTCTGCCAGGCGTGCCAGAGCTTCTCCAGTACGGGGTTGCGCTCGTCGTAGGCCGGCGGGCGAGCCACCGTGACCGGCTGCACCCCGCCCAGCAGGCAGGCCCACAGGGTGGGGAAGTAGCGTTCCGGGTCGGGGACTTGGAGGATCACCCGGTCGCCCGCCCGCAGCCCGGCGGAGGTCAGCAGGGCGAGGGTCTCCCGGGCCTGCTCCAGCAGTCGGCGATAGGTCAGCCGGGTCGCCCCGCCGTCGGCCCGGACCAGGTGCAGGCCGCGCCCGGGGTGCCGCTCGGCGGCGCGCAGCAGCGCCTCGGGCAGCGTCCGGGGCGCGTCCGGCGCCGGGTCGGGCAGCGGGGCGCCGACCGCCTCGGTCCCGGCGCCCTCGGGGGCGGCCGTCGGGCCGTCCGGGGCGGGGCCCGTCGTCGTCCCGGTGTCGCCGAACGGCCGCCAGTGCGCGGTGAGTTCGCACAGGTGGCGCAGGGCGGGTCCGGGCTCGGCGGGTGGCCGGGCGGCGGCGGCCGCCAGTGCGGCGCGGTCGGGCTCGCCCTGCGAGGTGCGGACGATGCCGTCCAGGAGGTGCACCTCGGCGCTCGGGTCGGCGTCCAGCAGGGCAGCGGCGGCCCGGCGGCGCAGCGCGGCGGTGTCGGTGTCGGCGGCGGGCACCAGGTAGGCCAGCAGCCCGCGGCGGCCGTCGGCGCGCTCGACCGGCAGCAGCGCGCAGTCGGCGACCTCGGGACGCAGCAGCAGCCGGGCCTCCAGGGCACGCAGCCGGGCGCGGTCGGGACCGGTGGAGCTCATCAGGTACGGCACCTTTCGGATCGGTGCCGGGGCGCGCGGGTACGGACCGCCCCGGGGTACGGAGGGTGAGCGGATCGGGCTGGTGCCTGCGGCGCGGTGGCGCCGGCGGATCCGGTGGCGCGGTGCTTGTGGTGGGGTGTGGTGGGGTGCGGTGGGGTGACTGCGGCGGGGTGGAGGGTTCAGCGTTTGCGGGACCGGGCGACCACGACCAGGAAGCCGAGCGCCAGCACGATCGGAACGGCGTGCGAGACGCCGACCACCGTCAGCGGGCTGAGCAGCGCCAGCAGCGATCCGCTCAGCAGCATCCCGGTGCCCATGCCGACGTTCTCGGCGGAGGTCAGCAGCCCGAAGGCCTGGCCGCGCCGTTCGTCGGCGAGGGCCTGGATCCGGGTGGTGTACGAGATCTCGGTGAAGCCGTCGCCGAGCCCGGCACCGATCGCCGCCAGCAGGAACAGCGGGGTCGGCAGTCCGGTGAAGACCAGGATGAAACAGCCGGACATCAGACAGGTGCCCAGGGCGAAGGCGCGCTCGCCCGGTTCGATGCCCCGGCGCAGCAGGAGCCGGGAGACCAGTTGCTGGGCGCCGAGGTTGCCGACCGCCCAGGTGGCCCAGAACATGCCCAGCAGCGCGGCCGGGTTGCCGGGAGAGTGCTGGTTGGCGAAGACCGGCAGGCTGATGTTGTGCGCGGCCGAGCCGAAGGCGTCCAGCAGCCGGATCGCCGCCATCGCGCCGACCACCGGGGCGGCCCGCAGGACGATCAGCGCCTGCCACCGGCTCCCGCGCCGCTTCGCCCCCGCGGCGGGACCGGCGGGATCAGCCGGTTCTGTGGCGGGCTGCTCGGCGGGCTCGGCCCGGGTGCGCAGCGGCAGCCGGAGCACCACCGCCGCGAACACCAGGAAGCTGGACGCGTCGATGAGCAGCGCCGCGCGGAACCCGGCCCAGGCCACCACCACGCCGGCGGAGGCGAAGCCGAGCACCATGGCGGCCGAACGGCAGCTGGCCATCAGGCTGTTGGCACGGGCCCTGCGTTCGGAGCCGACCATCTCCGGGATGCTGGTCCGCAGCGCGACGGCGCACACCGCGGCCGCGCCGCCGAAGACCAGCGCGAGCGAGTAGAGCACCGGGATGCGTGCCGGGACGGGCGCGAGGGCCACCACGACCAGGGCCAGCGCCTGGGCCAGCGCGCAGCCCGTCATCAGCCGCCGCCGGTCGGTCCGGGCCACCAGGCGCCCGGAGACCAGGCCGCCGACGAGGCCGCCGGCCAGTCGGATGATCAGGTATCCGGCCGTGCCGAGCGCGTTCCCGGCCGCCTCGTAGGCGAACAGGCTGAGCGCCACCAGGTCGAGCTGGCTCCCGTACGTGGACAGGGCGTCGCCCAGTGCCAGCCGGTAGAACACCCGGGGCAGCTTGTCGGCGCTCTGGTGCGGTACTTGCTGTGCAGTGTCCGGCACCGGTCCCCCAGGCACGCCGTGTCGGTCGGTTCAGTGTGACATTGCACTGCAATCTAAGGGTGACCCCTCAGCAGATCAAGACCTTGATCGCCTGCTTGTCCGAAAGATCGCAAGTTCGGCCGACCCGGAACCATCTTTCCAGCCAGACTGGCGAGTTGGTGCCGGTACGCCCTACCGCCCGACGGCCGCGCGGGTGCCGGGCGGGAGGCCCGCCGGTGGACGACGGAGGACGAGGAGGCGAGTTGGGCCAGGAGCAGGAGCAGGGCCAGGACCAGGACCGGGCCGGAACGGCAACGAGCGTCGAGGCAGAACCTGCCCGCCCGTCAGCCCCGCACGGGTGGGAGGGTATGACCATCGCATTCGCACAACGGAGGAGACCCCCGGCATGTCCGTCATCCACCAGACCACCCTCCAGCCGAGCAAGCTGGAGCTGCTCGCCTCCTGGCTCCCCTCCCGCCCCTGGTACCGCGGCGGCGCGGGCGCCCCGGACCTGGCCAAGGCCGGCGGCTTCCGGCTGGACGACCCCCAGGGCGAGGTCGGGATCGAGTTCATGGTGGTCACCGACACCTCGGGCCCCGCCCCCGCCACCTACTTCGTCCCGCTCACCTACCGCGGCGCCCCGCTCGACGGGGCGGAGCACGCGCTCGTCGGCACCATGGAGCACGGCGAGCTGGGGCGGCGCTGGGCCTACGACGGCTGCCACGACCCGGTGCTGGTCGCCCAGTTGTCGGCCCTGATCGAGGGCCGGGTCCAAGCCCAGGACCAGAACATCAGCGACACCCCCGACCTGGAGGTCACCCGCTCCTACCGCGGCGACACCCCCCTGAGCCCCACCGCCGCCGCCGACGACCAGGAGGGCACCGAGCTGTCGGCACCCCGGGGCGCGACCCTGCGCCTGCACCGGGTGCTGCACCCCGCCGCGGACGACGCGGCCCTCCCGGCCCCGGAGACGGCCGGCCACCTCGGCGGCCTCTGGCAGCTGCCCGACGGCACACGCGCACGGGGCCTGTTCGCCGTCCTGCACACCGCCCCGCGCGCCTGACCGGTGCTCTGACCACCCACGTTCCCCTGGCCGATCCGCCGAGCCGGGGCCGGACCGCCCGGGGCGCGGCCCTGCGCCGGGAGGCGCCGGCAGCGGCTCCCGCCGATACTGGCCGGGATGCCCGGGCCACGTACGACCTGCGGGACGCGGCATGGACCACGGTCGCGGCGTCCGGCTCGACCGCCCTTCCGGCGGGCGGTCGAAACGGTCGCCGCCGCCCTCGACTCGCTGCGGGCCCGACCGGCCCGGACCCGACCCCTGGGAGGTCGCCGTGAACGGTCCCGTCACCGTGAACGGTCCCGTCGTCGCGGGCTTCGACGGTTCGCCGGAGAGCCTCGCCGCCACCGCGTGGGCCGCCCGGGAGGCGCTGCGCCGCGGGCTCGCCCTCGAACTCCTCCAGGCCTGGCCCTGGCCCAAGCGGGACTCGGTCGGCACCAGCGAGGTGTACAACCGCAGCCGGGACGCCCTGGCCGCCCGCGAGGCGGAGCTGCGCGCCACGCACACCGGCCTCCAGGTCTCCTCCCGCCAGGTCCCCGACGACCCGGCCAAGGCACTGGAGACCGCCGGCCGGACCTCCGCCGTGCTCGTGCTCGGCTCCCGGGGGCTGGGGCCCGTGCGCGGCTTCCTGGTCGGCTCGGTGAGCCAGGAGGTGCTGCGCCGGGCCACCTGCCCGGTGGTGCTGGTCCGGGCCGGTGAGGGCGAGCGGGGCGCCGCCACCGACCCCGTCCTGGTGGGCGTCGACCTCGCGCATCCGCCGGACGACGTCCTCGCGTTCGCCTTCGAGGCGGCCGCCCACCGCTCGGCACCCCTGCGGATCGTCCACGTCTGGGCGCCGCCGGCCGGCAGCGAGTACATGGCGTTCGACGCCATCGGAGGGCTGGAGAAGGAGCTGTCCGCCTCCGAGCGGAAGCGGTTCGCCGACGCCCTGGCCCTCTGGCTGGCCCGCTACCCTCAGGTGACCGTGACGTCCGAGCTCGTCCGGGGCAACGCCGCCATCGTCCTGGTGGAAGCGTCGGAGGCGGCCCGGCTGGTCGTCCTCGGCCGCCACGTCCGGCGGATGCCTCTCGGCGCCCACCTCGGCCCGGTGGCGCACGCCGCGATCCACCACGTCCGCTGCCCGGTCGCCGTCGTCCCGGACACCTGACCGCTCGCGAGGGCCGCCGTCCGCTCCGGCCCTCCGACGACAGAGCAGACCCGATGAATACCGACGATCGCCCTTGACCAGTCGCCGGGGAGGACGCGCGATGAGAGCGCGAGGTCAGGCGGAGGTGCCGGGCCGCGGGATGGGAGAGGGATGAGCTTCCGAGCCGGAGATCATGGTCCCGATCCATCGTCGCGGCCCAGCCGGCCAGCAGGTTCAGGGCGTCGCACGCGGGTGTGGCGGGTTCGGCGCCGTAGGCCATGAGGGTCAGTCCGGTGTCGCGGCGAGTTCCAGGGCCTCGTAGCCGAGGGTGAGTTCACGGTGGGGGGAGTGAGGGCGGCAGCCTTTCGGAGCAGGTGCACACGTCCACGTCACCGGGGAAGAGGAGTACGCCATGGAGTACACGCGTTTGGGAACGTCGGGGCTCAGGATCAGCCGGATCGCCCTGGGCTGCATGAGCTTCGGCGACCCGGCCGGGAGGACGACCTGGGCGCTCGACGACGACGCGGCCGAGCCGGTCTTCCGCCAGGCCGTCGAACTCGGCATCACGTTCTGGGACACCGCGAACATCTACGGTCTGGGCACCTCGGAGGAGGTCGTCGGGCGGGCGCTGCGCAAGTACACCCGGCGTGAGGACATCGTCGTGGCCACCAAGCTGTGGGCGCCGATGCACCAGGGACCGGGCGGGTCGGGGCTGTCCCGCAAGGCCGTCATGGAACAGATCGACGCCTCGCTGCGGCGCCTGGACACCGACTACGTCGACGTCTACCAGATCCACCGCTTCGACCCGCAGACGCCGGTCGAGGAGACGATGGAGGCGCTGCACGATGTGGTCAAGGCGGGCAAGGCCCGCTACATCGGTGCCTCGTCGATGTGGGCCTGGCAGTTCGCCAAGATGCAGCATGCCGCGCAGGCCCACGGGTGGACCCGGTTCGTCTCCATGCAGGACCAGTACAGCCTGATCCACCGCGAGGAGGAGCGCGAGATGTTCGGCCTGCTCGCCGACCAGGGCGTGGGAAGCAATCCGTGGAGCCCCCTGGGCGGGGGGCTGGTCACCCGGCCCTGGGGCGAACGCTCCACGCCACGTGCGGAGCTCAACCGGACAGTCGATCAGCAGGACCGGCCGATCTTCCTGGACAGCGACCGGGCCGTCGTCGAGGCTGTCCAGCGCATCGCCCTGGCCCGCGGTGTGTCGATGGCACAGGTCGCGATGGCCTGGGTGTTGAAGAACCCGGTCGTCTCCGCCCCGATCGTGGGCGCGACCAAGCCGCACCACCTCGCCGACGCCGTCGCCGCGCTCGACCTGACGCTCACCGCCGAGGAGACCGACTCCCTCGAAGAGCCCTACGTCCCGCGCCGGCCCACGTTCTTCTAGCCTCGCGCGCTCACGGCCTCGGCCCTCCTGCCGCATCGTGCGACGGCCGGGAGGGCCGGGCCGTACGGTCCGAGAGGGACCGCCGAGGAGGCGGTCCTCGTACCGGTCACAGTCCGGTGACACCCTCGACGACGAGGAGCACGCCGATCACGGCCAGGACCAGGGCGGTGACGGCGCTGTTGTGGGTCTCCAACCACGTCCTGGCCCTGCCCAGCGGAGTGAGGACCCGCTCCCCCGCCGCGATGTGGAGCAGCAGGGGAAGCCCGACGGTGGAAACGGCGATCGCGGTGAACACCGCCACGGCGGCGACGCCACGGGACGGACCCAGTTCGGCGGAGCCGATGGTCAGCCCCGCCGCCGCGGACAGCAGGATGTTCTTCGGGTTGGCTGCCGACAGCAGGAGGCCCAGCCGCAGGGCCTTGGCCGGCGTGGCATCCGTGAGGCTCCGCATCCAGGCCGGGGTCCCCGTCTTGGAGCGGGAGCGCCACTGCCGCCCGGCGAGCAGGACGAGGACCACGCCGAGGCCGGCCTTCGTCCAGGACGCCCAGGTGGGTGTCTCCTCGCGGGTCTCGATGACGGCCGCGAGGGCCGTGGACACCGACGCCACCACGAGGATCCCGGCCGCCCACCCGGCCAGGAAGGCTCCGCCCGTCGCCCTGGGCCGAGGAGTGAACAGCAGGAAGAGCGCCGGAACGATCGGCAGCGGCGACAGCGCGATGGCCAGGGCGAGCGGCGTCACCTCGCTCAACACGACGTTCACGGACCACCTTCCTCCCGCCGCCGCACACGGCCCGGGTACCACAGTCCAGCCCAGGCCCGGGGGCGACCGGGCCTCGACATGGCCCGGTCCGGGTCCGGGACGTCGTCTCGCGCGTGCTCCATGGTCTCCATGTCTACCGCGCGGCCGCTCCGCGCCCGTCGCGACAGGCCAGGACCCGGGAACGGGTGCGGGCCTCGGGCCCGGGCGGCCGGGTCGGCCCGGGACACGGCCGTGGCGGTGTCACCCGTGCGCGACCGCGGCTCGCTCCGTCAGCGGTGATCGGACGGCCATCCGAGGGCACGGAAGACGGCGACGGGGTCGAGGTAGTCGCGCCAGTGCGTCACCCGGCGGTCCTTGACGGTGATCACTGAGACGAAGTGGTTGTCGTAGCGGAGCCCGGTGTGGACGGCGTGCCCGTGCACGGCGTACTCCAGGACGACCACGGACGTGTCGGGGTCCCGGTGGACGGCCAGTTCGTCCGCGCCGGTCAGGACCATCGCGTCGCCGTAGCCCCGGTACAGGTCGGCGACCGCCTGGCGGCCCTGGACTCGGCGCGGGTAGCCGGGGACGGAGACCACGTACTCGACGACGACGTCCTCGGCCAGGAGGTCGAAGAAGTGGCCGCCGTCGACCAGACCGGCGAGGCCTTCCTGAACGATCCGGAAGAACGGATCCAGCGCCGCGAAGTCCTCGAGGTTCCCGATGGTCATGGTCACGCACCCGCCTTTGCCGTCCAGGCGTGGGCGTCGCGCTGCGCGAACTCCCGGAACGCGGTCGGCATGCAACCGGTGGTGCGGCCGGTGCCGCCGAGAACGAGCGTGGTGTGCGGTGATCCGGTCATGGCTCCATGGTGAGGGGCCCGGGAGCGGACGCTCGCCATTGAGTTCTTCGGGGTGGTTGGGGTCACCCCGTCAGAGGGCCGGTGTGGCCGCGCCGCCGACGCCGACACCGGCGCCGACCGCCGGCCACCTGCCGCCGGGCCCGGGGCGGACTCGGGCTCACCCGCCTCGCGGTGATGGCCTCCTACCGGCCGCCCCGGGGCGCAGGCAGCCTGCGAGCGGGCGGTCAGGCCGCCGGCCAGTTGCGCAGCAGTGCGTCGAGGGCGTCGAGGATGCGCGCCCAGGTGTCCTCCGTGCCGCGCGGGGTGTGCTGGAAGCTCCCGGCCCGTTCCAGGGCCACGTAACCGTGGAAGGTGCTGCCGAGCAGCCGGACGGCGTCGGTCTCGTCGGGTTCCGCGAGGTCGTAGCCGCGCAGGATCGCGCGCGTCATCTGCGAGTGCCGGACGCCGGCGCTGGCGCGCGCGGTCTCGGGGTCGAGTTCGAGCTGCGCGGCGGCGTAGCGACCGGGGTGTTCGCGGGCGTAGTCGCGGTAGGCGTTGGCGAAGGCGGCCAGGGCGTCCTTGCCGGCGCGTCCGGCCAGGGCGGCGGCGACCCGGTCGGCGAGTTCCTCGAGTGCGAGCAGGGCGATCCTGGTCTTGAGGTCCTGGGAGTTCTTGACGTGCGAGTACAGGCTCGCGTCCTTGACGCCGAAGTGTCGTGCCAGCGCCGAGACCGTGACCTTGTCGAAGCCGACCTCGTCGGCCAGTTCCGCTCCCGCCCGGGTGAGTCGTTCCGCGTTCAGTCCTACGCGCGCCATGGCCTTCCCTCCGATCGACTGAGGCCATTATACATTTGCCTAATAGTCCTAGGTAATTTACGTTGGCTCCTATGAAGCCGTTGACCGACCAAGAGATCCGTGCCGCCTTCGTGAACTGCACCAAGGGCGAGGCGAAGCGACTGCACATCCCCCGCGACCTGGCCGAACAGCCCTGGGACGACCTGGACTTCCTCGGGTGGCGCGACCCGCAGGCGCCCGATCGCGCCTACCTCGCGGCCGAGTCGGACGGCCGCGCGGTGGCGGTCGCGCTGCGCTCCTCCGGTGCCGCCTCCTGGCAGGCCCGCCGCAGCATCTGTTCGCTCTGCGTGACCACCCACACCGGGGGCGTCTCGCTGCTGGTCGCACCCCTGGCCGGGAAGGCCGGCAAGCAGGGCAACTCCGTCGGCGCCTACATGTGCAGCGACCTCGCCTGCTCGCTCTACGTGCGCGGCAAGCGGGAGACCGGTACCCGGCTGCACGAGTCGCTCACCGTCGAGGAGAAGATCCGGCGCACCGTGGCCAACGTCGCCGGCTTCGTCGCCAAGGTCACCGCGTCACCCGTGTGACCCGCGTGGCCCATGGCGGGCATCGCCCCGGTTCGCGGTAACACGCGCGGGTTCCCGGAATCCTGAGCGCCGAGGAGCCGGAACCCGCACGTCAGCCGGTGGCCGCGGTGGGTCCCGGGTACGGGTTCGCCCAGACGTCCGACGCAAAACGCCCGCGCCGTGACCGAGAAGGTCGGCCGGGTTGGCGTTGACGAGATCGGAGACGGCAAGCGGCTCGTCGGCGCCGACTGCCGGTCGCTCTGTCACACCCTGCTGACATGATCGTCCGAACAGTGGGACGAAAAGGGTGGGTGTGGACCTGACGGTGGAACAGGCGGCGCGGCAGATCACGGCGGAGGTCGTCGCACAGGCGCCGGAGGGCTGGACGAAGTGCGTGCTGCGCGGGCACGGGAGCCGAGGGAGCGTCGGCCTGTCCGGCGGCGGGTACGTGGTGCCGAGCCGTCCGGGCTCCTTCTTCCGGACAACAGCGGCCCGCGCTACGTCGCCTCCTCCGTCACCGCCTGGCTCGGCCAGATCCTGGGCCAGCCCGATCCGCACGCCCCGCAGCAGTCCGGGGACGACTCGCGCCAGCTGGTGGCCTCAGCCCTGGACGAACGGCTCACGCCGGGCGTCCAGGCGATCCACCTCAATGACGCCCCGTCACCCGTCGACCTCGCCCCGCTGCGCACCCTCCCCGGACTGCGTTCCCTCGACCTGTCCCGTTGCCCCACCGCGGACTTGGCGTTGCTGGCCGATCTCCCCGGCCTGCGCTACCTCGCCCTCTCCGCCACCCAGTGGACAGCCCTGATCGCCGCCGACCGCCTCCCCACCCACCTTGCAGCCGCTCGCCTGGCCGGAGCCCCACCCCTCACCGTCGTCCTCGACCTGCTCGCCGCCCTCGGCGTCGACACCTCCACCGCCCACCGCCTCTCCGACACCGTCGAGGAGGCCTCCTGACACTGTGGCCACCTACGTCCACCAGGTCGGTGCCGGCGCGACCTCGGCCGGTTGAATGTCGTGAGGCGTTCCCCCCGGAAGGGGCGCGACGGCAGAGCCGGTCAGGTCAGGATCCGCAGGCTCACGCTGCCCCACCCCTGGGCCGGGGGGGGGGGGGGGGGGGCGCGGCGGCCCACCCCCCCCCTCGGGGGGGGGGGGGGGGGTGGGGGGGGGGGGAGGGGGGAGGGGGAGGGGGGGGGGTGGG
>NZ_JBWKEQ010000063.1:0-30361 GCF_056435365.1 Kitasatospora sp. NPDC043949
TCGCCTCCCCCCCCCCCCCGCCCCCCCCCCCCCCCCCCCCCCCCCCCCCCCCCCCCCCCCCCCCCCCCCCCCCCCCCCCCCCCCCCCGCCACTTCGTCAGGCCGCCGTGTCCAGGAGACTCGTCCCGCCCGGCCCGAGCCTGCCGGGCACCGCTCGCTCCGCAGCGAGGGGCGGGGTTTGCGGGAGCGCGGCGGTGGGGCGCCCGTTCGGGATCAGGCGTCCTGCGCGGGGACGAAGGGGACGGGCATGGGCCTGGCCGTGGGGGTGGCGGTGGGGGTGACCGTAGGCGTGGGCGTGGGCGTGGGCGTGGGCGTGGGCGTGGGGGTGGCGGTGGAGGTCGGGCTGGATGTGGAGGTCGGTGTCGGTGTGGGGGACTGCGTGCCGGTGGGCAGCGTGATGGTGACCGTCCCGTCCAGCGTCATCGACTTCAGGCCGGTCGGGGTGCTGCAGGCCGTGAGGTCGATGTCGGACTTGACCGGGTCGAGGACCACCGTCCAGGTGGCGCCCTTGTAGCGGCCCGCGGTGATGCCGCCGCTGAGGGGGTTGCTCGACTTGAGCAGGTCCTGGATCGGCTGCATGTCCCAGGTGAAGTCGGTGGTGCCCGGGTCCTCCGTGGTGGGCTGGCCGTTCGCGGTCTCCCAGGTGACGCGCTGCAGGGTGCCGGGCGCGTTCTGGTAGTTGCCGGCCGCGCAGGTCACGCCGTTGCCGAGGCCGGTCCCCACGTAGTCGGCCTGGGTGATGGGGGCGTCACCGGTGCAGTTGAGCAGTTTGGGGTTGCCGAGGGTGGCCGTGATGTTGTCCTGGGGGACGAGCGTGAGGCCGGAGCTGAAGGTCATCGTGAAGCTGTCCTCACAGGTGATGACCTGGGGCACTCCGGCGGCGGAGGTGTCGTACACGAGCAGTCCGCCGACCAGGGTGCCGGCTGTGAGGGCGGCGGCCGCGATACCGATGGGGTGTTTCATGGGGTCGTGCCTTTCTCGGGGTGGGGGAACCCGGTGGTGCTGCGGGCCGGATCACCCGGGGAGTCCGGGGGCCGGTGCTGGGGGACGGCTCGACGGGGTGGGGAGCCCGGAGCCCGACGGCCCGGCCGCTGCGGGGGAGCCGTCGTCCTCGCCGTGGCGCGCGAGGGTGAGGAGCGCCGTACCGCTGACCACCAGGACGGCGAGGACGTAGAGCGGGGTCACGGCCGGGGACTTGAACCAGTCGGCGGCCTCGGCGGTCAGGTAGGTGGCGAGGGTGCCGCCGAGGAGTCCGCCCAGTTGGTAGCCGACGGCGGCTCCGCTGAGGCGCACGCGGCTCGGGAAGAGCTCGGAGACCAGGGCCGCCTGGGGGGCGTACATCGCGGCGAATCCCACCAGCGACAGCAGGTAGGCGAGCACCAGGACCGGGGGAGAGCCGAAGCGCAGCAGGGGCGCGAACGCGGCGGCCCAGAGCGCCATGGTGATGGTCCCGGCCAGGCAGACCCGTCGTCTCCCGTAGCGGTCGGACAGCGCGCCGAAGAACGGGATCAGGGCGATCAGCGCGAGCGGAGCGAGGAGCGAGAGCGCGATCAGGGCGTTGAGCGACAGGCCGGCGACGCGCAGCAGGGTCAGGACGTAGTTGAACGAGAAGCCGAAGAGCACGACGTCGGCTCCGGCGGTGATCGCCGTGGTGACGAGCAGCTGCCTGCGGTGCCGGGCGATCAGTTCGACGACCGGCCGCCTGCTGCGGGCCCCGGTGAGGGCGAGCGTCCGGAAGGCGGGGGTCTCCTCGATCCGGGCCCGGGCCCACAGCCCCACCACCACCAGCACGGCGGAGAGCAGGAAGGGCAGTCGCCAGCCCCAGGTCATGAACTGTGCGGGCGTCAGCGCACCGGAGACCGCCGTCATGGCCCCGAACGCCAGCAGGTTGCCCGCCGGTGCGCCGATCTGGGCCCAGCTCGACACCAGCCCCCGGCGCCCCGGTTCGGCGCACTCGTGCGCGACGACGGTGGCGGCTCCCCACGCACCGCCCAGGCCGAGCCCCTGGAGCAGGCGCAGCGTGACCAGCAGGAGCGGGGAGGCGAAGCCGATCTGGCCGTATCCGGGCAGCAGCCCGACCAGGCCGGTGGAGGCCCCGGTCAGCAGCAGCGCGCCGACCAGGGCGGGGCGCCTGCCGTGGCGGTCGCCGAGGTGCCCGAAGAGCGCCCCGCCGACCGGCCGTGCCACCAGCGCGGCCCCGTAGAGGCCGATGCCGGTGAGGGTCGCCGCGAAGGGGGAGAGGTAGGGGAAGAACTGGTGTTTGAAGACCAGCACGGAAGCGTTGACGTAGAGGAAGAAGTCGTACCAGACGAGCGTGGTACCCATGAGGCTGACGATGACCGAGCGGCGGACATCGCGCGTCGCGAAGCGCACATCGAACTCCATTGCGTGTGACTGCCGTCACTTCTAGCAATATTCCAGCGCCGGTGGCATCGCGCCACGCAGGCCGCCGCGGGCTGGACTATTCGCGTGCGTACCGTACCTGCGCCCCGAACTCCGGAGACTCGCCCGGGCGCCCGGCGCGACCGGTCGGCCCTTCGTTCAACTCATCTCCACTGCAAGGGTGTTCGCGGCCCACTTGGTCGACTCGGCCTCTTGTCCGAATGTGGCGTTCAGGTTAATCCTGTCGCTGGTGAACCATTGTGGTGTGGGGTGGATTCCGGCCGTCCGGCCGTCCGGACAATGCGACTTCCATTCGTATACGGCGAACCAGCGGGTCGGATTCATGGAGAATCCGACTTTCACATCCGGCCCGTCGCCCGCTCCAGCCCCCGCCGCCCCCGCCGGAGCGCTGCCGGCTGCGCCCGCCGGACACCCGCCGGCGACACCTCTGTCCACGGCGCTGTCCGCAGCTCGCCGACGCGGCTCCACCGGGCACACTCGGAAGATCACCAACGGCATCCGCGACCTTCGCCGGAGCCGAACGACGTGGCCATCCACCCTGGGGAGGAGCCGGCATGAACCGGTCCCGGTTGACGGAGCAGTCCGACGTGGCATCGGGCCCTGACGGTCCGATCACCGTCTTGTCCGGCTACGTCCATCCGACGCGCGGACCGGTGACCTGTCCGGCGGCCCCGCTCGTGGCCGGGTGGCTCCACGAGCGCGGGTTCGCCGCCCGGATCGGTGCCGGCGGGATCCTGCCGGCGGGCCGGGGTGGGCGGCTGTTCGCCACGACCTACATCGACCTGGACGGGGCCGTGGTGGGGATCGCCGTGATCGCTCCGGCCCGCCAGGAGGCGGTGGCGGCGGAGGCCGTCCGCGTCTGGTCGGCCACGGTGCGGACCAGGCGGCTGATCGTCTGCGCGTCGGCGCCCGCGTGCGGGCCGACCCCGGTCGTCCCGTCCCAGCCCCTGAACCGGCTTCCCCCGTCCGCAGGGGGCGCCGGGCAGGCCGAGTGCCCGCGGGCGGCCGCGACGTGGGCCGCCGTCCGGCAGTACGAGGTTCGCGGGGACACGGTCCTCGTGCTCGGCGGCGGTTTCGCCCCGGCTGACCCCGCCGCGCAGCAGGCGGGGCGGGTCCGGGTGCCCGACGTGGCCGGGGCGCAGGCCCTGCGGTCCGTCGATCCCGAGCGGCTGTCCTTCGTCCAGCACCCGTGCTCACCGGTCGAGGAGGTCGCGGAGATCCTCGGGGTGCTGCGCGCGCGGTTCCCGCTGCTTCGAGGCCAGCACCCCGATCAGTGGTGCTACCGCTCCTCCGACCGGCGGCGCGCCGTCCGCGCGGTGGCGGAGTCCAGCGACCTGGTGCTGGTCTCCGCCGGCAGCACCCTGGCGGCGTCGATCCGCTCCGGCGCGTTCGTGGCGTTCAACGGTCTGAACGCCCTGCGGCCGGAGGAGATCGCGGCGGCGGCGACCGTCGGTGTGATCGCCCCGCTGCGGGCTGCCGAGGGCGCTGTGGACGCGACGGATGCCGTGGTCGGGGCGATCGGCGGCCTGGGGCCGGTGAGTGTGGCCTACCACCGTACGGTCACGGAGGTCGCGACCGACGTCCTCGCGCGGACTCCGCGCCGGCCCTGACGGGGAGAAGGCTCGGCCGCTGCCGCGTGCGCGAATCGTCAGGCACGCCCCAGGGCGGTGGCCCGTTGGATGAGGTGGTCCGCGGCCGGCCGCCGGCGGTGGGGGAGCAGGAGCCCGGGCATCCGCGCCCTGGCCAGGTGGGCTCGGCGGGAGGCCAGCAGCGGGTAGACGTCGAGGAACTCGTGCCAGGTGGCGCAGGCGGCTTCGATGTGTCCGGCCGCCAGCTGGCGCTCGGCCAGTCTGCTGAGGACGACGGCACGGGAGCGGGACTCGCCCCGGGGCCTGCGGGCGGCGGACACCTCCAGGAGCTTGATCGCCCCGGCGGGGTCGCCGAGTTCGACTCCGACGAGGGCCCGCTGGTGGTCCCACGAGGCGCGGTGGTAGTCGCCGATCGGCGGTGGCGGGCCCGTGGCGTTCGTGAGGAGGTCGCGGGCGTCGCCGATGTGGCGCAGCGCGGCCGTCCGATCGCCGAGGGCGGCCTCGGACAGGGCGAGCTGCCCCAGGACGGAGGCGCGCAGCCGCGGCGCCGAGGAACTGATGCGGCAGTCGGCGGCGGCCTGCGCCAGGCGCAGGCTCTGGCGCCGGTGGCCGAGTTCGTAGGCCTGGGTGGCCATGGCGCGCAGGGTCATCGCCTGGGCGGCCGTGTCGCCGGCGTGCCGGGCCAGGTCGAGGGCGAGGCGGTAGTACTGGCCGGCGAGGCCGTTGAGGTCGTCGTCGATGTGCATGAAGGCGCACAGGTAGCACAGTCGGGCGGTGGCTCCGAGGATGCCGAAGTGCCGGACGGGCGGGGCGGGTGCGGCGAGCATGGGCGCCGCCGTGGTCGCGAGGAACGCGGCGAGTGCGGTGCGGGCCTGGCCTCCGCCGTGGACGCGGTCGATCGCGGAGAAGACGGGCAGCAGCAGGGCGAGCGCGTCCGGCTGGGGCGGGGGCGCCTTCGCGCCCGCGGGTACCGACGCGCCGGTCGGGGCTTCGGTCCGGCCTCCGGTCAGGGCTTCGGCCAGGCCGGTCGGGCTTGCGGGCGGTGCGGGCGGCGGCTGGTAGGAGAGGAGGTTCCCGTGGCGATCGGGTGCGACGGCCGCCGCCGCGAGCCGCGCGAGCACCGCCGGGGAATCCGGCGCCGGGGTGTCCGGCGGCGGATCTCCGAATCCGGCGTCGGCCAGGGTGACGGGCCGTCGGAGCCGACGGCCCAGCGCCGCGCAGACCAGGTGGGGGGCGGGCTTGCGGGGAACGGCTCCGGTGAGCCACTGGTGCACCGAGGCGCGCCCGTAGGCCCGGGCCCATCCGGATTCGGCGCCGATCTGATTGACGGCCCGGGCCAGTTGCTCTCCGGTCCATCGGGCTTCTTCGAGGAGTTCGCGAAGGCGGGCGTTCGGCACACGGCGGACGGCCATGTCTCTCCCGGCGGGTCGTCGACGCCGCGCTCACGGCGGCCCGGTCCGGCCTCCGCGGTACGCGGTCGCGCTGCGCACATCCCGCCATGCTATCCGCTCGCAGCGCCGCCGGGATGCCCGAATGGGATTCTCAACTCAATGTAATTCCTGGGAAGTTGACGCCCGGAAAAGCTTGACGGGCCGGCCGTCGAAAAGGGCCCGCGAGGGCGGCCGCAGCCTCCACCATCGGTGGCGTCGGGGCGTTTCCTTCGAACGTGCCCCAGGGTGGAGGCGGAATCCGTGATGTCCGGCCCGCAGCGTCCGCAGAGTCCCACGGCCACCGGAAAGTTCGTTCACATGTTCCCCGGGCAGGGGGATTTCAGTCTGACCCCGCTGTTGCGGACGCTTCCCCGCGTCGGGTCGCTGGCACGCGCGGTCGCCGAGGTCTTCGAGGAGGCCGACGTGGTCGCCGCCGAGTTCGGGGTGGCGCCGATCGGCCCCCGGCTGGCAGGCGGCTCCCACCTGACCGGCGACTCCCGTTCCGGTGGCGGCTCCCACCTGACGGGCGACTCCCCGCTCAGTGCCGGCGCGCTGGCCGCCGAGCCGGCCGGGACCGTACAACTCGCGCTGTTCGGTGTGTCGTTGGCGGTGCACCGCGCACTCGAAGCCGACGGCTGCCGGGCGCACCGTCTCCTGGCGGTCAGCTTCGGCGAGATCCCCGCGCTGACCGCGGCCGGATGCTGCTCGGTCGCCGACGGGGCCCGTCTGGCCTGCCGGCTCGGGCAGTTGCTGACCGGCCACGGCGGCGGCATGACACTGCTGGGCGCGGGCCCGGCCACAACCCGCCGGCTGCTCGCGGCCGCCGGGCCGGGCACGGGCGTGGTCGTGGCCTGCGTCAACCACGGCGGGGAGACGGTGGTCTCCGGCCCGCTCGACGGGCTCGCCGTCGTCGAACGGTCGGCGACGGCGCACGGCGTGGGGGCGCAGCGGCTGCGGCTCCCGTTCATGAGCCACCACCCGGCTCTCGTCCACGAGGCCGGTGCGTTCGCGCACTTCGCCCGGCGGCTGCGCCTGTCCCCGCCGCGCCGACCGGTGTACTCGGCGGTGGCCGGCCGGTTCTACCGCGCGGACAGCGATCTGCCGAGCGCGCTGTCCGCGTGCCTGGTCAGGCCTTTCGACCTGCCTGCGGTGTTCGGCGCGTCGATGGCGGACGCCTCGCTGGTCGTCGAGGCGGGCACCGGCAGCACGCTGACGAACAGCGTGCGCAGGATCGACCCGCGGCAGGACGCGCTCGCGCCGGTCGCCGACGGCCAGTGGCCGACCGGCCCCCAGACGCCGCTGCCGCCCCCGTGCTCCTGCCCGCCTCCCGCCGCGCCGGGGGAGGGCACGTCGCACCACCACCACCCGACCACGACGGCCGCACGGGGGGACTCTTGAACACCGAACGGAGGCCCGGCGAGGAGGCCGGCGCGATCGACGTCCTGACCCGCCTCTCGGCGCTGCTCCCTCCCCGGCGGGCCTCGGAGTTCGGACAGCTCCTGGCGGACCACCGGGCCGAACACGGGGCGGCAGCCCTGCGCACGGACGTCAGCGCGCACCGGCGGCTGGCCCGCCTGGCGGCCTCGCTGCCGCCGGCGGTCGACGTGGTCGCCGACGCGGAACTGCTGGCCGCGCTCAGCGAGGCGACGGCGCTGGCGGATCCATCGCTCTACCAGACCTTCCTCTCCCACTACACCCTGTGCGTCGGCTCGCTGGTCCTCCTGGGCGGCAAGGCCGCGGACCCGGACGGCGCCCTCGCACACGCACGCACCAAGGGATCCTTCCTGGTCACCGAGATCGGCGACGCCGGCAGCCACCTCGGGATCCGCACCGAGGCCCGGTTCGACCCGGCCCGCCGCGCGTTCACGCTGCACACCCCGGACCACCGGGCCGCGAAGTTCTCCTCCGTCGCGGCGCTCGGCCTGCCCCAGCAGGCGGTGGTCTGCGCACGGCTGCTGACCGGCGCCCGGGACGGGGGAGTGTTCTCCTTCCTCGTCGACATCACGGGGGTCGACGGCCGCCCGGCACCGGGCGTGTCCGTCTCCGGCCCGCTCCCGGTGGGCGCGCTCCCGCTGCCCTACGGCCTCGTCCGGTTCCACGGCGCCCGAATCCCGTACGACCGCTGGCTGGCGGACGGGGCCGGGATCGACGCCACGGGCGTGCTGCACGACCCGCAGCCGAGCGCCGACGCGCGCCTCCAGCGGACCCTGAGCTGCGGCCAGGGGCTGTGGGCCACCCTGCCGTCCGCGATGGCGGGCCTGGCGGGCCGCAGCGCGGCGATGGCCTGGCGGTTCAGCGCGGGCCGCCGCTCGCACGGCCGGCTGGCGCCCGGGAGCCCGGTCCTGGAGTACCGCACCCAGCAGCACGCCGTCGTCGGAGCGCTGGCCGCCGCCTTCTCCCTGCGCTGCACGGCCCGGGCGGCCCTGTCCACGTGGGCGGGGCTGCGCGCCGCGAAGCCCTCCGACGGGCCGGGCACGGCGATGACCTTCTCCCCCTGGGCCGCGGTCGACCGCTCGCTCGCCCTCCACAAGGCGCACAGCACCCGGGCCGTGGCGGAACTCGTCGACTCCCTCCAGCACCGCTGCGGGGTGTCGGGCCTCTTCGACCACAACCGGCTGCCGGGCTACCTCGGCTTCGCCCGCGCCTTCGACAACGCCGGCGGCGACAACACCCTCATCCTGCTCGACGCCGGCCGCGCCCTCGCCGAGGAGCGGGCACGCCCCGATCGGCGGAGGGCCGGTCCGGGCCGGTTCCCGGCCGACCCGGGCCCGTCTTCGGCCGACCCGACCGACGCGGCGTGGTGGCCCGCGGTCGTCACCGCGCTGCAGGACCGGCTCGCCGACGACCTCGCCGCCGCGGCGTCGGCCCGTACCGAGGCGCTCCACGGCTCGCTCCAGCGAGACCTGGAGCTGTGGAACCCGCTGCTGGAGGACGCCCTGGAGCTGGGGGACGTCCAGGCCCGCCGGCTCGCGGCCGAGGCCGCGGTGGAGGGGACCGCCGCGCACGGGTGGCCCGTTCCGCAGGCGGCCGACCTCGCCGCGCTCGACGGCCTGCGCCAGGCCCGGCGCCTGGCCGGCCCCCTGCTGGCGACCGGCGTGCTCACCCCCTCGGCCGTACGCGCCCTGCCCGCCGCCATGGACGCCCTGTGCGACCGGTTGCGTCAGGCCCTGCCGGACATCGTGGCCGCCCTCGACCCCGGGGCGGGCCTCGCCCGCACCGCCCTCGACGAGCCCGACTACGCCGCCGCGCTCCTGGCCGCCCACGGCGCCCCTGCCGGCGCCCCCGCCAGTTCCTCCACCGGCTCCTCCGACCGCACCGGGAGCACGTCGTGAACCGAAGGAAGCCCCCCATGACCGGCGTCCTGGGCATGGGCACGTACCTGCCCGCCGAGGTCCGGGGCAACCACGAGGTCGGCCCGCCCGCCGGTGTCTCGGCCACCTGGATCACCGAGCGCACCGGCGTGGTCGAACGGCATTGGGCCGCACCCGACGAGGCCGCCTCGGACCTGGCAGCGGCCGCCGTACTGGCCGCCTGCGAGGCCGCCGGCATCCCGCCGGACCGGCTCGACCTCGTCGTCGCGGCGACCTCCACCCCCGACGAACTCGGGCCGGCCACCGCCTGCCGCGTCCAGGCCCTCACCGGCGCCGGCAACGCCGTCGCACTCGACGTCAGCGCGGCCTGCTCCGGCTGGCTGTTCGCGGCCAAGATCGCGCACGCCTGGCTGGCCACGACCCCCGGCGCCCGGTACGCGGCGGTCGTCGGCGTCGAGGCCTACTCGAAGTTCGTCGACCCCGCCCACCGCGGCACCGCCGTCCTCTTCGCCGACGGCGCCGCCGCGGCCGTCCTGGGCCCCGTCCACGACGACGCAGGCTTCCACGGCTTCCGCCTCGGCTCGGACGGCCGCGGCGCGCACCACGTGCTGATCCCCGCCGGCGGCAGCCGGATACCCGCCGGCCCCGGGAGCCTGAACGCCGGGCTGCACCACATCCACATGGACGGCCGGGTCGTGCGCGACTTCATCGCCGAGATCTTCCCCCGCCTCGTCGACCAGGCCCTCGCCGACCACGGCCTCGCCCTCAAGGACATCGACGCCTTCATCACCCACCAGCCCAACCCGCTGCTCCTGCGCGCCGTCGCGGACCGGATCGGCATCCCGGCCGAACGCCTGCACATCACCGGAGACCTCACGGGCAACATCGGCGCGGCCTCCGCCCCCTTCGCGCTGGCCGACGCCGCCGCCCGCGGCCTGCTGGCCGACCGGGCCCGCGTGCTCGTCTGCGTCTTCGGCGCCGGCCTGACCTGGGGCAGCGCCCTGCTCACCTGGACGGGCGCCCGCGCCCTGCGCGCGCCCGTCCGGTCCAGCAGCGACCTGGACACCCCCGCCCGGGACACTCCCGTCCGGGACACCCCCGCCCGGAACGCCACCGACTGACGCCCCGCCGGAACCGGAGGAACACCCCCATGACCATCCTCAACCGCTTCCGCCTCGACGGCCGCCGCGCCCTGGTGACCGGCTCCTCGCGCGGCATCGGCCAGGCCGTCGCCGTCGCGCTCGCCCAGGCCGGGGCCCGGCTCGCCCTCTCCGCCCGCACCGGGCCCGCGCTGAAGCACACCGCCGACCAGGTGGCCCGCTTCGGGGGCACCCCCGTCCTGGTGCCCGGCGACCTCGCCGACACCGGGCAGGCCGCCATCGTCGACCAGGCCGCCCAGGCCCTGGGTGGCCTCGACATCGTCGTCCACAACGCCGGCATCCTGCCCACCAACCCCGACGGCAGCACACTCCTCGCACCGCTGCAGCACCTCCCGCAGCACGTCTGGGACGAGGTGGTCGCGGTCAACCTCAACGCCACCGCCGCGATCTGCCGGCACGCCCACCCGTACCTGGCGCAGTCGGACGGCGCCAGCCTGGTGCTGATGTCCTCGGTCGCGGGTCTGGTCGGCACGCCCATGATGGAGGTCTACGCCGCGACCAAGGCCGCCCAGGTCTCCCTCGCCCGCAGCCTCGCGGTCGGCTGGGCCCGCAGCGGGATCCGGGTCAACGCGCTGTGCCCCGGCTGGGTGCGCACCGACATGACGGCCGCCGTCCACACCAACGCCGCGCTCACCGACTGGCTGCTGGCCCACGTGCCGATGGGGCGCTGGGCCGAACTGGAGGAGGTCGCCGCGGCGGCGCTGTTCCTGGCCTCGCCCGCCTCCGCCTTCCTCACCGGGCAGGCGATCGCCCTGGACGGCGGCCTCTCGGTCCCCGACGGCGGCCTTGCGGGCACCCCCAAGCCGCCCTCCCCGTTCGCCGCGGCATGACCTCCCCACCCCCCGTCCCCGCCCCCACCCTCGCCTCCGCCCCCGGTCGCCGTGCCACGGCGGTGATCGCCGGCCTCGGATCCAGCCTCCCGCCCCGGGAGGTGACCAACACCCAGGTCATCGCCCGGGGCGGCCTGGACACCACCGACGAGTGGATCACCGGCCGGACCGGCATCCACCGCCGGCGGCTGGCCGGACCCGGCGTCAGCACCGGGGACCTGGCCACGGCCGCCGCGCGCGCCGCGATCGACTCCACCGGCTCCCCGGGCCTGCGCCCGGACCTGCTCCTGCTGGCCACCACCACGCCGGACCGCCCCTGCCCGGCCACCGCACCGGAGGTCGCCCACCGCCTCGGCCTCGGACCGGTCCCCGCGTTCGACCTCGCGGCCGTCTGCTCGGGCTTCCTCTACGGCCTGGCCACGGCCTCCGCCCTGCTCCGCAGCGGCGCCTGCCGCACCCCCCTGGTGGTCGCGGCCGAGAAGTACTCGGCCATCGTCGACCCCTTCGACCGCGACACCGCACCGCTCTTCGGCGACGCCGCCGCCGCAGTGGTGCTCCGCCCCGGGGACACCACCGAACCCGGTGCCCTGCTGGAGACCGACTGGGGCAGCGACGGCGGCGAGAGCGACCTGATCACCGTGGCCGCAGGCGGCTCCCGACTCCCCGCCACCGAAGCCCCCGGGCGCGATGACCGCTACTTCCGGATGCGCGGGCGCCAGGTCTACGCCCACGCCGTACGCCGGATGGCCGCCTCCGCCGGGGCCGCCCTGGTCGCGACCGGCTGGCAGGCCCGCGAAGTCCAGGCCTTCATCGGGCACCAGGCCAACCAGCGGATCCTGGACGCCGTCGCCGACCGCCTCGGCATCCCGCCACGGCACCGCTTCGGCAACATCCGCGACGTCGGCAACACGGCGGGCGCCTCCGTACCGCTCGCCCTCGCCGACGCCGCCGCCCGAGGGGCCTGCCGCCCGGGCGCCCCGACCCTGCTCACCGCCTTCGGCGGCGGTCTCACCTGGGCCTCCGCCACCCTGCTGTGGCCGGACGCACCCGTACGGACGGCCGCCCCGGAACCCCGGCCCCCGCACCACGGCCACGACCACGACCACGACCACGAGGAGGTCAGCCCACCGTGAACCCCGTCCGCGAGCACCTGGTCACCCTGCTCACCGAGAAGTTCGACACCCCCTCCGACACGATCGGCGACGACGCCGCCCTCGACGACCTCGACCTCGACTCCCTCGCCCGGATCGAACTCGTCGTCACCCTCCAGGACCACTGGGGCGTCGCCCTGGACGACGACCTCGACTCCGCCGCCGACGTGACGGTGGGCCAACTCGTCGACCGCATCCACGCCCTGCTCGCGCAGCCCGTCCGGCCCGTCGCCTCCGTCGAGCCCGTCGCGTCCGTCGAGCCCGACCTGTTTGTCGACCCCGAGCAGCCGCCCGGCCCGGCCGCATGACCGCGTCCCGCCCACCGCTCGCCGTCACCGGGATCGGCCTGGCCACCCCGGCCGGTCACGGGGCGGAGCCGACCTGGCGAGGCGTCCTCGACGCCCGCAGCACGGCAGCACCCGACCCGGCGCTCGCCGGGCTCCCCGTCGTCCTCTCCTGCCGGGTCCCCGGCGACTCCGCCGCGCTGGTCGGCGGCCGCCAGCCCTGGCGGCTGGACCGCGCCACCCGCTTCGCCATCGCCGCCGCGCGGGAGGCCGTCGCCGACGCGGGCCTCGAACCCGCGCGCTGGGACGGCGCCCGGGTCGCCCTGGTCCTCGGCTCCGCCGCCGGAGGAGTCGGCAGCTACGAACACGCGGCGGAACGACTCCGCACCCTGGGCCCCTCCGCCGTGTCCGCACTGGCGCTCCCCGCCTTCCTGCCGAACATGGCAGCAGCTCAACTCGCCATCGAGCTCGGCACGACGGGCCCGGTGCTGCACACCGCCACCGCCTGCGCCTCCGGGGCCGCCGCCATCCACACCGCAGCCCTGCTGCTCCACACCGGAGCCTGCGACATCGCCCTGGCCGGCGGCACCGACGCCATGATCACTCCGGTCTGCGTCGCCGGATTCGCCCGGATGAAGGCCCTCTCCCGCAACACCGACCCCGTCCGCGCCTCCCGCCCGTTCGACGCGGACCGCGACGGCTTCGTCATCGGCGAGGGAGCGGGCTTCCTCGTCCTGGAACGCCGGCCGGACGCGACGTCGCGGCAGGCCACACCCAGAGCCCTGCTGGTCGGCACCGGAACCGCCGCCGACGCCTACCACCCCGTCGCACCGCACCCGGAAGCCCGCGGACTCGAAGCGGCCGTCCGGCTGGCCCTCGCCGAGGCCGGCTCCTGCCCCGACGACGTCGACCACGTCAACGCCCACGGCACGAGCACCCCGCTCAACGACTCCGCGGAGGCCCGCCTGATCGACCGGCTCTTCGCCCGGCGCCCCCCGTCCGTCACCTCCGCCAAGGGCGCGCTCGGCCACACGATGGGCGCCGCCGGTGCCATCGAAGCCGCCCTGACGGTGCTCACCGTGCAGCACCAACTCGTCCCCGCCACCGCGGGGTTCGCCGTCCCCGACCGGGACACCGGCGCGATCGACCTGGTCCACGGCGGCCCCCGCCGCCAGCGCCTCCACCTCGCACTGAGCACCTCGGCCGGATTCGGCGGCCACAACACCGCCCTCGCCTTCGCCCCCGCCGCCACCCCCGGGAGCTGACACCGGGACGAGGACGTCATGCGCGTCGCCGTTCAGGAAAGAGCTGGATCGTTCGGCGCATCCCGCCTTACGGTGGCGCCATGAGTGATCACCCCGAAGCACCTGTCGTGCCCGTCGAGGCCTATGAACCCCCCTACTACCTGGCCGTCTTCACGACGGTGCGAACCCAGGACCAGAACGGTTACAGCGAGACCAGCGCACGCATGGAAGACCTGGTGAAGGACGTCCCCGGGTACCTGGGGATGGACCACGCCCAGACCCCTGGCGGCCTGGGCATCACCGTCGGGTACTTCCGCGACGCCGACGCCCTCACGGAGTGGCGGAGCAACGTCGAGCACCGCGCGGCGCAGAAGCGCGGGCAAGCCGAGTGGTACCAGAACTACACGCTGCACGTGGCGAAAGTGGAGCGCAGCCACGGCTTCAGCCGCGTGTAGGGGTCTGCGGGCCCGATAGTGGGCTGACCGGCTCTCGTCGTCCGGGCGGGCCGCGATGGTCAGGGGCCGGACCGGACCGTGTCGCGGGTCTGGACAGCGGTGCGGGGGTCGGCCAGTCTTCACCAGCATGACCCTCCCGCTCCCCGAGCACGTCCCCGGTGCCGCGCGCACCGCGCTCTTCGAAGCCGTCACCGCCGTCGGCGACGAGGCCGTCGCCCTGCTCGCCGGCGGTCGCGGTGACACCCCGATACCCGGCGCCGAGTGGACGGTCGGCGAGGCCGCCGCCCACCTGGCGATGGCCAACGAGCTGATGGCCGATTTGGCCGCCGGCGAGGAACGGCCGTACGGGGACGGCACTCCGGGTGCGCTGGCTGCCGCGAACGCGGCCTCGCTGGCCAGGCGGCCGGAGCGGGACCTGACCGTGCTCGGCGGGGAGATCGCCCGGCAGGCGCGGGAGTTCACGGCGGCGGCCGGCGCGCGTGCCGGCACCGAGCCCGTGCTGACCCCGCTCGGCCCGATGGACACGGACACCCTCGGCGCCTACCTGCTGACCCACATGCTGGGCCACCTCTACGACATCGCCCTCGCTCTCGGGAGGCCGCACCCGATCGACCGGCACCGCGTGGGGCTGACGATGCCCTTCCTGCGGACGGCGATGCCCCGGGTGCTGGACGCGCGCGCCGCGGCGGGCCACAGCGCCTGCTACCGGCTGCGGGTGCGCGGCCTGGACGGGTTCGCGGTGACCTTCACGGACGGTGTCGCCGTGGTGAGCCAGGAGCCGCCGCGCCGCCCGGACTGCACGATCCTCACCGGGCCGGTGGCGTTCTTCCTCATCGCGCTGGGCCGCTACACCGCCACCGGCGCCCTCGCCCGGGGCAAGGTGCTCGCCTGGGGCCGCAGGCCGTGGCTGGCCCCGGGCTTCCCCCGGCTGTTCGCGGCCCCCTGAACGCGGCCGTGTCACACCGACGCATCGTGACCTGGCCGTCGTGCCCGCCGAGCCGGCGAAGACGGAGGGAGCGCTCCTCCCGGACCAGACCGTGCTCGTCGTCGAAGTGACATCACCGTCGAACGGTGAAACCGACAGGGCTGCCAAGCGCCGGCGCTGCTCGCAGGTCGGCGCTCCCACGCGCGGGTGCGCGCCCCGGCCCTCTCCCGTGCCCTTTGGAGCACAGAACGGTGCCCGATCGTCCGTTGTGCTGCGCGACGACAGTCCGGCCGGATATGTCAGAGGGAACACCTGTCGCGCCTCTGGAGGGGTTCCCATGCACGCGAAAGACCCCGGCAAGCCGTCGGAGCCGCACCGGCGCCGCGACCTGCCGCGCAAGGCCGCTCCGGCGGCCGACGGGCTGGGGCTGAGGCTCGGGGGCGGGTCTGCGCAGACGGCCCTCGCCTTGCAGCGCGGCATCGGCAACGCCGCGGTCTCGCGCGTGATCGAGCGGTCCAGGCACCAGCACGGTGCGGGGTGCGGTCACCCGCAGGCCGCCGTCGGGGCGGGCGCACCAGTACAGCGGTCCACCGTCCACGACGTCCTGAGCACGGGTGGCAGGCCGCTGGACGACGCCACCCGCACCGAGATGGAAGCCCGGATCGGCGCCGACTTCTCCGACGTCCGCATCCACACCGGCCAGGCCGCCCGGGCCTCTGCCGCTGAGGTCGGCGCCCGCGCCTACACCTCGGGCAACCACGTGGTCATCGGCGACGGCGGCATGGACCGGCACACCCTCGCCCACGAGCTGACGCACGTCGTGCAACAGCGCCAAGGCCCCGTCGCGGGCACCGACAACGGCGACGGCCTGAAGGTCTCCTCCCCGTCCGACCGCTTCGAGCGGGAGGCCGAAGCCAACGCGACCCGGGTGCTGAGCGGCGCTGTCCCCGCCCAGCGGAGGACGGGGGACGCACCAGCCGCCCGCCCCGGTGCGCCGGTCGTGCAGCGCGCCATCACCTACGCCAAGGCCGACTGGTCACGGCAGCACCTCTCGCCGGACCGTTTCGCGGAACTGCTCTACCAGGCGTCCGGCGAGCAGGAAGGCGACGGATTCAGCGTCCCCTACAAGGAGTTGTTCAAGGCCCTGGAGAAGTCCGCCATCACCATCGAGATCGACGAGCAGACGGACATCAAGAGTGCGCGCGCGTTGTTCGCGCTCAGCAACGAGGGAGAGGGCGGCGCGCTGAGGATCACCCCGCCCAAGGACGACGCCTCACCGCTCGAACTGCGGGAATTCGCCGCGACCGTGACCCACGAGATGCAGCACGCGCTCGACTCGGTCACCGGCCGTTTCAAGTCCCAGGAGAAGCCGCAGACGATGGCGCAGCGGAAGATCTCCACCGAGTTGCGCGCGTTCGGCGAAGAGGCGGCCGCGGCGCTCAAACTCGCCATGGGCGACGGCTACAGCAAGAGCCAGGGGAAGCTCTCCGCGATCCTGAAGACGATCCCCGGGGACCGGCTCACGCCCGAGCGCAGTCGACTCGCCGGCGAGTTCCACACGATGGACAGCTACCGTGCCGCCAACCGGGACCCCCTCGACGCCTTCGGGGCGGGGATCCCGATCCCCGACAGCGTGCTCCTGGAACGTGTGGCGGGCTACCTGTCCTTCTACAAGCTGGTCGTCGACACCCCGACCAGCGCGGAAGCACTCCAGTGGCTGCGTGCCACCCCGGCGGTGGTGGAGAAGGGGCTGGTGGAGGGGATCGTCCTGTTCCACAACCACCGCCCGCAGCCGAAGTGACGCCGCGGGCGGTCGGGAGGGTGACAAGGGCGACACCACGTCCATCCGTTGCGGGCGGAAGCCCGGATCTGCGCGTTCACCGCGCAGTCGGCGTCGAATCCGGTGCCGTCCGCGGCTTCAGGGCTTGGGGGGAAGGCAGAGGGGACGGTCCGGTACCCGGACTGGCAGGGTGCGTCGTTCATCGGCGGTGAAGGAGCGGTAGCCGATGATGCGGCACAGGTCCCGCTGCCAAGCGTCGGGGTCGAGGACGATCCGGTGGACGTAGTCGTTCTCGGTGCGGATGAGGAGGGTCTTTCCGTCGTTGGTGGCGTCCAGGAACGTGAGCGGCTCCTGCAGACTGTTGTCGGTCACGTTGCGGAAGTCGTAGGAGTCCACGGAAGGTGGGCCGCCGACCTGGTAGATCCGGATGGCGTTGTTGGCCGCGATCATGAAACGACCCTGGGCGTCGACGAATCGGGTTATGGCCGAGTTCTGGCCCGGTGTGCTGGTGGTGGGGAGGGGGCCGATTTCCCTCTGCAGGGGGTCGGGCCGCCACAGTTCGACGACGCTGTTCCTGCGGAGAACGGCCAGGTAGCGGCCGCTCTCGTCGAACCGGGCCGCGATCAGGTCGGTGATGCCCGGGTTCAGCGACGCTACGGTGTGGCCGGTGCCGATGTCGACGACACGGATCACGGGGTCGTCGTGCACGACCACGGTCAGCTTTCCCTCCTGCCAGTGCGGGCCGACGTACATCTGTGGCGTGCCGTGCTTGTCGGCCGGGGGATGGAACGCGGCCGCGTCGAACTGCGCCAACCGGACGCCGGTTCTGGCCTCCCACTGCTGGATCTGGGTGCCGGAGACCGTCACCAGGCGGTCGTCCCCGTCGAAGAAGTAGCTGAAGTCCTCGGCTGCCGAGTCGACCTGGGATGGTGCCGCGGCGATGCGGGCGACCGCTCGTAGGGTGGACGCGTCACGGACGGAGACGGTGTTCGGGCCGTCCCGGAGCGCGATGAGCGTGTCGTCCCGGTTGGACAGGAGGCGGTCGCCTTTGCCCTTCCAGGCGGGCTGTGGCAGGGCTGTTCTGGTCAGGAGCCTTCCGACGTCGAGCCCGGGCTCGCGGAGTTCGAGGTCGGAGCCGCCCGTCAGGCGGATGGTGATCTTCCTGCCGTCCCGGCTGAGGTGGACGGTGTCGGCCACGGCCGTGTCCTCCTCGCCCGCGGGGATCTCGGTGTAGGAGATGGAGCTCCGTCCCTGACCGACGAGATACTCCTTCCCGCCGGTGGAGAGGAGAACGGATGCGTGCTCGTACAGGTGGCCCGGTTCGTCCACCAACGCGACGGCTTTTCCCCGGTCGAGGTCCAGGAGCGTCAGTTTGGCGGCTTCGTTGATCACGATCCGGTGGCCGTCGGCGCTCGCCGCGATCAGTTCGGTCGCCGGGGCGATCGTCTCCGTGGTTTCGTACGGTTTCCCCACCACGGATCCGTCGGACACCCGGATCAGTCGTACGGTGCTCTTCGTGCCGCTGCCCTGTCCGGGTTCGTGGGTCCGGACGACGGCGACGGTGGCCCGGTCCCCGGAGGGCAGGATCCCTTGGTGATCAGCAGGCACCACCACGTTCCGCGCGGCACCGCCGGCCATGTCCACGGAGGCCAGTCCGGTACCACCGTTGCTGGTCTTCACCAGCAGGGAATGCCCGTCGGAGCCGAACCACAGCCCGCTTCCCATGTCCTGAGGTGCGGCAACGCGGCCGGCGACCGCCCCCGCCTCCAGATCCCACCAGACCAGGCTGTCGCGGGTCGGAACCGCGATGTAGCGCCCGTCGGGTGACATCGCGGTCGCGTCGGCAGGAGCCGCGGAGATCTGCAGCACCCCGTCCACTCGGGGCAGCTGGTGAACCTGGCCGATGGGCGTGGTGCTCTCCTTGTCGACGTCGAACCAGCCTCCCGCCCCGTCGTCGGTCACGAATCCGGCGCGGCGTCCGTCCGGGGAGACCATCAGGTAGAAGGCGTACCCGGCCGGGACCGGCCGGCTGTGGACGGTGCCGTCCCGGCCGCGGACGAACAGGACGACGTGGGCCATGGCGTCGCGGGAGAGGACGACGTCACCGTCCCGGCTGGTGCTGAACGTCCCGCCGGTTCCGGACATGCCCGAGAACAGGGAGTCCGCGCCGGCCCGGAGGAGGTACTGCCGCATCAGCTGGTTCCGGGCCTCCGGCGTGGGCTTCGTCCGGTACGCGGCGAGGGCCATCATCACGGCCCGTACCGGGTCGTAGGTCATGTCGTCCTGGGAGGCCTGGACGAGGGCGCGGGAGTCGGAGTCGGCCTGGCGCTCCGCGGCATCGCGGCGGGCCGTGGCGAACAGGACGCCCAGGGCGAGGGAGACGGTGATCACCGCGACGAGGGCGGTCCGGAAGGTACGGCGCCGACGGCCGCGGGCCCGGTGGTGCCGCCTTGCGAGTTCGAGGTAGGTGCGTTCGGCTTCGGACAGCTCGGCACCGCGCTCGCGCTGCCAGGTGCGGGCGGTGGCGAGGGTGGGCCCGGTGGGGAGCAGGTCAGCGGGTTGACCGGCGTGGTCCCAGCGCCGGCGGTCGTGCCGGACGGACTCCCGCCACTCCAGGAACGCGCGGTCCTCGCCGACCCAGTCGCGCAGCCGGGACCAGGCGGTGATCAGGGCCTCGTGGGCCAGCTCAACGGTCTCGACGCCCTCGGCACTGTGATCGATGACCAGGAGCCGGGTGCCGGCCAGACGTTGGGCGATGTGCCATTCGTCCTCGGCGAGCTCCTGGCGGGGAACGGTCCGGCGGGTGGCACCGGGTGCGCCGAGGGGGACGCGGACGACGCGGGTGAAGAGCCGGCGGGCGGCCGGCTCCTCCCCGGCGGAGACATGTCTGTCCCAGGCTTGCTCGGCGTACTCTCCGAGAGCTCCGCTGACGTGACCGATCTCCTCGTACGCGCGGTGGCTGAGAACCCCGGCCGCCTGACGCTTCCACAGCAGGTCGAGGGTGAAGCCGAGGAGCGGCAGGGCACCCGCCTCACCGCCCGCATCGGTCAGGATGCGGTCCACCAGGTGGGCCTCGTAGCGCACCGACGGAATCGCTGCCACCGGTGCGGTGACGATCTCCCGGAGCTGGTCACCGGTCATCGGCCCCAGCGCGTAGACCTGTCGGCTGCAGGCCCGGCCAAGACTCGGATGGGCCAGCGCGGTCTCCAGGTAGTCGGCCCGGAGCGTGGTGAGCACGTGCACGGTCCGGGGAAGCGACGGGCCGAACAGCACGGCCGCCAACTCATCGACAGCCGCCGGGTCGGTCCCGGTGAGCATCTCCTCGAACTGGTCGACCAAGACGATCAGTTGATCGGTGCCGAGGCGGGCCAGCAGGAGAGCTGCGAGATCTCCGAGCCCCTGGGAGCGCAGAAGGCCGGTGAGCGCCGGAAGGCGTTCTAGGCGTTCCAGTTCGGTCAGATCCGGTTCCAGCAGCGGAGACAGCGCGGCGGCGAGCGCGGACAGCGGGGTCGCGCCGGCGTTGGGCCGGACCACCACGGCGGTCATGCCCTGGGAGTGCAGGCGGGGTATGACGCCGGCCATCGCGAGGGAGGACTTGCCCGAACCGGAGGGACCGACGAGGGTGGTCCACCGTTCCCGGGCGACCAGGGCGGTGACTTCTGCCGTCTCCGCCCGACGGCCGTGGAAGACCGGGGCGTCGGATTCCTGAAGCGGGCGCAGACTTCGAAACGGTGACGGCGGCAGTGCCAGTTCGCGAAGCTCCGGCCATACGGAGGCGAGGCCCTCGGCGGGGATCAAGTAGCCGGATGGAGGGTCTCCGGTCTCCGCCACCGCCATCATGCCGACGACACCGTCGAGCTGTTCGTCCCACACCGGGCCGCCGCTGAACCCCGGGGAGACCCGGTAGCCGTTGGCGGCCAGGTCGGCCTGGATCCACCCGTTGGCCTGTCGGGCCCTCAGTACACCGGAGTGCCAGACACCGCCCGGGCGGCCGCTCGGCAGGCCGTACGCCCGCACCGTGTGTCCCCAGACGTCGGAGGACTCCACCATGCGGATCGGCCGGGCGCCCGGAAGCGGAGCGGACAGGTGCAGCACGGCCACGTCCCCGGCGCCGTGCGGGTGGGCGGGCGCCCACCGTTCAACCGTCGTGGGAACGCGCGTACCGCCTGTGCCGTCAGCTGCGGTGAGCGGGTCGGTGAGCGGGTCGCTGAGCAGCGGGAGGTCGACGTCGACGCGGGCGTCGGCGTCCGGCTCGGCTCCCGGAGGGAGGCCGAGCGCGGCGGACACCACGTGCGCACACGTCAGTATCCGATCGGCGGTCACCAGGAAGCCGAGGCCGACCGGGACGCCTCGACGGTCGTGGATGCGTACGACGGCGGAGGCCAGCGCATCGGGCCCGGCCCCGTCGACGGCGTCGGCCCGGGACGCGGACACTAGGCCGGGTCCGAAGCCGCCGGAGGCGCCGATGCCTCGGCGGTCTGCCGGTTCCAGGTGAGCGAGACCTTGAAGTTGGCCTCCGCGGCGGTACTGGAGATCACCACGTCGGCCTCGGCCGACAAGGACAGGCCGAACTCGATGCTGATCTCGTCCGGGGCGTGCGCCAGGCCCCGGAACCCCTCGATGAAGTTCTGCGCGACCGGACGCACGCCGGCCAGCATGTCCCCGAGCGAGCGTGTCGCCCGAGCCACCACCTGTCCGGGCCGGGCGACCTGCACCAGCCCTTCCCCGACCTGCTCGATCTCCACCCGGACCACGTCCTGTCCCTCGCTCACCGAGCCGACGGGCAGTTCCACGAAGTACGCCATGATCCCCCCGGATCTGGTCAAAGTCCCCGAACAGAGCACCGCTTGTGAGGTGTCGCCTGCTCACCGTAAAGGCCTACCGGCCTCCGCGTCCCGGAATCATGACTGTCAGTCAGCTCGGGCTCCCCGTCGCCGGCGGTCCGCGCGGTGGTCCCGCTGGTGAAGGGAGCCGGCGGCCCGGCCGTGGCGCGAGAATCCTGCCGCGACGCAGATTGCCCTCGGGCGCCGCCAGTGGGCCGCCCGCGCCGCATCGGCCCCAGGGCTCCGAGATCCACGCCCCGAACGGCGTCCCGGCGCCTGCCTGCCCTTCCCGGACACCGGCGGCCGAGCCGGTCACGATCCCGCCGGGAATCCGTGAACGGGCCCCGGAACGGCTCCACCGCCGTTCCGGGGCCATCTTGTCGGCGCGTAGGCGTCACATGTTCCACAAGGCCGTCGTGGGGCGAGGCGTGGGGGGAACGGAGGTGGGCGGGGCCCAGACGCCGTTCTCGAAGAAGTCCTTGATGGTGGTGTACCAGGGCTTGTAGACGATCTTCTGATCCGCCAGCCAGGCGTCGTTGTAGTACTCGTTCGTGTAGCGGTCGCCCGGATCGCACATCACGGTGGCGACGCTTCCGAGTTGGGGGCCGTCGTTCATGCCGAGCAGGATCTGGATCGCGCTGAACACGCCGGTTCCGGTCGAGGGCCCGGCGTGGATGCCCCATTCCGTCCGGTCGGAGAGGTAGCGCATGGTGGCGACCGACGCCGCGTCGGCGACGCGGATCATGCGGTTGACCGTGGTCGGCACGAACGAGGCCTCGACCCTGGGCCGGCCGATGCCCTCGATGTGCGAGCCCTGGTCGGTCACTGCGGGGTCCTTCCAGTACCAGCCGTCGAAGTACGCGGAGTGCTCCGGGTCGGGCACGCACACCCGGAGCTTCTTGGCGGTGTACCGGGCGTAGCGGGCCACCGAGGTCGTCGTGCCGCCGGTGCCCGCGCCCATGGTGAACCAGTCCAGGTTCGGTAGGCCCTTCAGCAGTTCCGCCGCGAGACTGTGTTCGCCACGCCAGTCGTAGGACCGCTCCGCGTACGTGAACTGGTCCATGAAGTGGCCGTCATAGCGCTTCGCCACCCGGTGGGCGTACTCGACGATGTCACCCGACACCGGGACCACGGTGCCGCCGTACTCCTCGATCTTCTTCTGCTTCTCCGGGGCCGTGGTCTTCGGCACGACCGCGTAGAAGTCGATGCCGAGCTTTTGGCAGTACCACGCCTCGGAGATGGCCGTCGAGCCGCTGGACGCCTCCACCACGGGGCGGCCTTCCGCCAGCCGGCCGCTGGCCAGGGCGTGGGTGAGCAACGCCGCCGCGAGCCGGTGCTTGTGGCTACCGGACGGCTGGTCGGCCTCTCGCTTGATGTGCAGCTTCAACCCGTTGAGCTGTGGGGGCAGCGGAATCTCCTTCACCGCCGTCTCCTTGGGCGCGAGTTCGCCGCGGATGCGCTGGATGCAGGCGTTCACCCACTCCCGGTCGTCCGGGTAGACGTCCGACTCGTCGTCCCCCTCCACCGCCAGGACCTTCTCGTCTACGCGTTCCATCACACTCATCAGCAGTCTCCGTCCAGCTCATCGAGCTCCACCCGCCCACGCGGGGCGGCATCCGCCCCAGCATGGGAGGCGCGACGGCCCCTGGTGGGAACGCGGTGCTTGCGACACGCACTATTCGTCGAGACAGCGCAACGCGCCCGGTCCGCCCGCGAGCTGGAGGAGCAGCTCAGGCAACTCCGTGCGCGGCGTAGCGGAGTCTGTGAAGAGGAACGGTCAGCTCCAGATCAAGGAAGGACCGTCTCGGCCGGGGTTGTCGAGGCCGTTCCGCCAGCGGAGTTGCAGTCGGACGCCCTGGACGAGCAGGTGATCGGGCAGCTGCTCGCCAGTGGCGAACTGGTCGTCCACAACGCCCGAAGCCCTCGGGCCTCGGTTGTTGCCTCGTGCTCCGCCAGGATCGCGGCGAGGTCGGCACCTCCCGTCCACAACCGCAGCTCCCCGTGGGCCTTTTGGTGGTCGGAGGCCAGGTGCACGGCAGTGCGGACTGGGCGGGCCAATAGACCCTTGATGCCGTGAACCGTCTTGTCGTCGGCGCGTGTTGGGGAAGGTCGAGCACTGGTCGAAATGCCTCAGGCCCTGCGAGATGGACGTCCGGACCGATTGAGCAGCCCGAACGGTGGGCAATGTGCGCTCAGCCAGCTCAGCCAGCTCAGCCAGCTCAGCCACCCGGACCGGCTTGTGGCGGAGGCGACAAGCAGCCGAGGAGTGGCCGAGACCAGCGGGAGGTCAGGGGCCGGTGACCCGCAGGCCGACGCGCGTCGGCTCGGGCTGGAGGACGATTCCGGTCGCAGTTGCGACCCGGGCGGTGAGGTCGGCGAGCTCCTGGTCGAACCCGGCAGCCCTGGCTGCCCCATGAGCGGTGACGGTGAGAGTCCGGCGTTCCGGGCAGCGCACGCCGTCGGCGACGGCCCGGTCGGGTCGGGTCGGGTCGGCAGCCGGCAGGCTCCAGGAGCCACCCGGCGCTGGCGCGGAGGTCGCCGTCGCTGTCCTGATGGGCCGGGCAGCTGCGGTCGGACCAGTGTGTGGCCTGGGCGGTGGTGCGGTCCTGGTCCGTGCTGGCCAGAACCGCGTCGGGGGCGGGGGCGCTCGGGACGACGTACGGGGCACCGAATGGTTCGGGATCGACGGCGTAGGCGCCACGGGCCATGGTGAGACCCGGCTGGTCGCCCTCGTCCTGGTCCGCAGAGCGCTGCTCAGGTAGTTCGTCGAGACTCCGCAGCGGCCCGGCCAGGCCGTTGAGCGAGGGCTCACCCGCGGACCTCGTAGCGTGCACCCGGCCGAGGCCAGCTGGAGTCCATGAAGTCGGGGCGGTCGATCCGGTGGAAGCAGCGGACCAGGAACTCGGTGAACGTTCCGGCGGTCTCGAACCACTCGCCCTCATCACTGCTGATGATGATCCGCCACTCAGTGGGATCGTCCTCGACCGCGCGGAAGAAGTACCGGCTGCCGTGCTCGTCGCTTCCCCATAGCAGTAGCACGCCTGATCGGGCATCGGACTCGTCCACCTCCCAGTAGCCCTCGGCGATCTCGCCGTACCAGGCTGGACGCTCGGGTGGAGGTCCCCAGTGGCGCTCCAACTCGGCCGGTGTGGTGTCCATCGGCCGGTCGATTGTCAGGTAACCGTCCACCGAGCCGGGGCCGTACAGGTCGAGGAACGCCTTGAAGTCGGCCGGCAGCCGGAAACCGAGGTACCGCTCGCTGGCATCCCAGATCGCGGGTCTGGCCCAGCCCCAGCACGAGGGTTCCCCGAGCAGCGTGCGTAGCTGCTCCAGCGCGGTTCGGCTCTCTGGGCGGGGGCGGAGGGTTGCTGCTGTCAGCATTGCCACAGGAACACGGCTTGTGTGCAGGGCTCGCACGCGAAGGCGTAGGCCTCGCCGCGACCGCCGAAGTTCATCGCTGTGGCGTGGTCCCGTCCTTCCTCGAGCTGGACGACGAGCCTCATCTGCCGTGCGCAGGTGGGGCAGGCAGGGGTCTCGTCGTTCTGCAGCCAGGCGGGCTGCCCGCCGAGTTGGCCGAGGACGTCCAGAGGAGTCCGGCCCGGCCGGCTCGCCCACTCGTTGCAGGCCTGGCTGTAGTCCGCTGTCGTGGACGGAGTCTCGTACGTGACGGCGCTCACCGAGCCGAGGGGGACCGGCTCCTGGTCGTCGTCCTCGTCCAGCGTGTGCACCGGGATCGGCTGGAGCGCGGCTGCGGGGAAGATCAGCGCGCGGTTGCCGCCCGCCTGCGGATCCCACTCCTCGCACATGCCCGGATCGTTCTGGCACATGAACAGGGCGAGCGTGCCCCGTCCCTCGGCGGTGCCCTGGCCCGCGTGGCGGCCAAGGTCGTCCAGGAGTACCTGGGCCAGGAACTGCATCGGTCCGTCGCAGGTGGCGCACTGCGGCCAGGTAGTCCCGGCCGGGGCCAGCGGCACGCCGCCGGTACGGGTGGTCGGCGCGTCGGGCTCGGTGGTGCCCGCGTACGTCATCAGGGTCGTTGTCACAGATGGCGACTGTACGACAGGCCGCTGACACCATCTCGGCGTCCCGTCATGACAGCGGGAGATGTTGCACGCCGGGGTCAGCGCCACCGGGACCAGCCGGATCGCGGCGACGGCACCCGGACCACCGTCGACGACCAAGGGCAGCCGACGCCCTGGGGCTCGGCTGATCGCCTCGCAACACACGCCCGACGCCACCCGAGGCCGCGGACTCAATCGCATGCGAAAACGTCGTGCCTCCACGTCCGGCGCCAGGAATCCGGACAGCTGGAACGGCCCACTCATCAGTCGGGCCGTCCGGCTCTGCGGGCCCGAATGGCCGCGGAGCCGGACGGTTCGGGCGTCATCCACGACCGCACCGGGGCGACGTGAAAATTCCTGAAACTCGTGGCCCCGCAGCCGCCCGGAACAGTGCCGCAGACGCCCCTCGGAGGGCCGCGGCCGGATTGCGGCGGCAGTGCGCACCCATCCCGGCCGGGCGCTCGCGATTGCCCCTCAGGGGCCCGTCCGCGGCCTCGCCAAAGTGGCTTTGACCTGGTGTTTTCTCGGAATCTCGTAGGCTGGGGAGCTCTGTCGGACACCCTCGGAGGGGGCATCATGAGCGAGGAATGCAAGGCGTACGACGCCAGCGCGATCGTGGTTATCGAGGGCCTGGAGGCCGTTCGGAAGCGGCCGGGGATGTACATCGGATCGGTCGGTGAACGCGGCCTGCACTACCTGGTGTTCGAGGTCGCCGAGCGGGCGATGGACGAGATCCTCGGCGGCACCGCCAGCCGTGTCGAGATCGCCCTCACCGCCGACGGTGGCGTCCGCGTCGCCGACGACGGCACGGGCCTCCCGGTCGGGCACGCCGGCCACAGCGACGGCCCTGCGCTGGAGAGCCGGTTGGCCGTGCTCTGCTGCGGGGCACAGCCTGCCAACCGGCGCTCGCTGCTCGGCGGCTACTTCGGCGTGGGACTGGCCGTCGTCAACGCGCTGTCGGGCCGTCTGACGGCCGAGGTGCGGCGCGACGGCGCCCGCTGGGTGTTGGAGTACGAGCGAGGCGTAGCTGTCGCGACGCCTACCCGCACCGGCCCGGCCGACGACAGCGGGACCGCGATCACCTTCCGGCCCGATGCCGAGATCTTCGAGACACTGGAGTTCTCGTTCGACGCACTGGCCGAGCGCTTCAGGGAAATGTCCTTCCTGAACCGGGACTTGGACATCACCCTGACCGATGACCGCGACCCCGCGGCGCCCCGGGCCGTCCGCTTCCGGTTCCCGGGCGGACCGAGGGACCACATCGCGGAGCAGAGCGCCCCCCTCCACCCGGACGTGATCGGTCTCGAGCGCGAGTACTCCGAAATGGAGGGAACTGTCGAGGTGGCTTTCCGCTGGTGCGACACCCGCGAGGAGCGGGTCGCAAGTTACGCCAACAGCCGGCCGACCACCGGCGGCGGCACGCACGAGCTCGGCTTCCGCGACGGCCTGGCGGCCGCGGTCAACGCCTACGCCCGCGAGCAACAGCTGCTCACCCCGTCCGACCCCGACCTCACCCCCGCCCAGCTCGGCGCGGGCCTGACGGCGGTCGTGTCGGTGAAGCTCGATCGCCCCGAGTTCGAGGGGGCCACCCGCGACCGACTGGGCAACGGGCCCGTCCGCGCCTGCGTGACCGAGGCCGTCCGAGAGCACCTGGCTGCCTGGCTCCGCGCCAACCCGGCACAGGCGACCGCCGTCCTCGCCCGGATCTCGATGACCACCCGCCGCTGACAGCACACCGAAGACACCGAAGGCCAGGTCGGGATTGGTCCCCGGCCTGGGCTTTTCGGTGGGCGCAGCCCGCCTCCGGCCGCCCGGACACCTGGCGCTCCCTCGCCGACGCCTGGCGGTCCGCCGGTGCCACCCACCTCACCGTCACCACCGACGACCTCTCCCTGCTGGGCCCCCTGCACGCGGCGCTGACCGGGTAGCACGCCGGCTCAGGACACGGAACCGCCGATCAGGCCATCGCACGGTCTCCAGAGGCCCGCGTACGGCCTGGCACTGTGGCGCAGGAGGCGTGACCTGCGTCAACTTCACTCCAGGACTTGATGGTTCGATGCCTGCCGGCCGACTGGGGGGTGCTCCCGACCGGTCGCCAAAGGGGAGGTGGGGCGGTCAGAGGGGCAGGCCCTGCCAACCGCCGAGGGGGTCTGTACGGTGACCGGCTCTCGCTCACTTTCGGTGGTGACGTTCGGTAATTTCCGCTACCTGCAGTGATCCACCCGGTTCACGCTGGGAGCCGGCGACTCGACTCTTGGGCGCGCCGCAGACAGGGAGGGCGGCCTGGGGCACGCGAGTGGTTTGACCAGGCACTTTTGCCATGACCTTCCGTCACCACCGAAAGTGAGCCAGAGCCAGTCGCTGGACAGGCCCCTACTAGGTGGATCACGGATTCGGAGCGGGTGGGGAGGGTTTCGCGGTCGCGGGCGAGGCGGCGGTGGCCAGCGCCGCGGCCCGGATCCCCGCGCTTGGAAGGTAGGACAAGCTCAGGGCTCGGTGATGGTCAGGGCGGGGGGCTGCGGTTGATGTCGGTCGGGGCGCTGCCCCTGCGTCCGACGGGGGTGCCACCAGTTCCACCGCCCCAGCAGGGTCATGGCTGCCGGTACCAGAAGGCAGCGGACGATGGTGGCGTCCACCAGGACACTCACCACCAGTACGACACCGATGAGTTGCATCACCGCGACCGACGATGCGGCGAGTGGCACGAGGGCGGTGATGAGTACGGCGGCGGAGGTGGTGATGAGGCGGCCCGTGTGCTGGACGCCTTCGACGATGGCGCGGCGGTTGTCACCGTGGCGCAGGTATGCGTCGCGGATGCGTGCCACCACGAAGATCTCGTAGTCCATGCTGACGCCGAAGGCGATGCAGAAGATCAGCGGTGGCAGGAGCGGGTTGGTGGTGCCGGGGGGAGCCGAGCCGAACAGTGCCGCGTAGTGGCCCTCTTGGAAGAGGAACACCATCGCGCCGAAGGACGCGGTCAGACTGCACAGGTTCACCACCAGCGCTTTGAGTGCGATGACGGCGCTGCGGGTGAACAGCACCATGAGCACAGCGCTGATGGCACCCACCGCGAGTGCGGCCCGCAGGGTCAGGGTGGCCATCGAGGAGCGGGTGTCCGCCAGCGCGGCGCAGTCGCCAGCCACCATCACCGGACCCGGAGGGGAGTGCCAGGTGCGCAGCGAGCGCACCAGTTCCGCGGCCTGGTCGGAGTCCACGGGGAGTTCGGTGGTGATGGCGAACCAGGTGCCGGTGCCGGTACTGCGCACGGTGGCGCCAGCGGGGGCGGAGGCGTAGCGCAAGCCGTGGACGAAGAGCCCCTCCGGGCCTACGACGGTCAGGACGCCGGCGGTGCGGGATGCCTCGGCGGCGTAATGGGCCGCCTGTGCGGAGTGTGCCGGCACCTCGGGCAGCAGGACCAGTGGTGTGGCCGTTCCGACGTTGGGGAAGTTCTGACGCAGGTGGTCGGCGACGGTGCGCTGCGGGGCGCCCGGGGGCAGCCACCGGTCGTCGATGTAGCCCCAGTGGACACGGGCGAACGGCGCGGCCAGTAGCAGCAGGACGCCCGCGCAGGCGAGCAGGACGGCTGTCGGCCGGCGAACCACCCGGCCGGCCTGACGGCCCCACCAGCGGGCCACGGCATCGTCGGTGTTACGGTGCCGTGCCCACCGCAGGCTCCCCCGGTCCAGGACCAGTCCCAGCCTGGAGAGCAGGCGTGGCAGGACGAGGACGGCGCTCAGCCCGGCGAGGACCGTCACGCAGGCGGCGGCCACGCCCAGCGAGCGCAGCATCGGCATGGGGAAGAGGATCAGAACGCTCAGGCACAGGGCCACGGTGCCGGCCGACATGATGACGGTGCGGCCGGCGATGCGGGTGGTGGTAAGGACTGCGGCCTGGGGGTCCTGGCTCAGGGCGAGTTCCTCCCGGAAGCGGTTGACCATGATCATGCAGTAGTCGACCGAGAGGCCCAGGCCGAGCGCCACGACGAGGTTGGGGGCGAAAGCCGAGACTGGGCTGACCTGTTGCAGGAGCAGGAGGACGCCCTGGGCTCCGGCGATCGCCAGGGCGGCGATGACCAGGGGCAGGGCGGCGGCTGTCAGAGAGCCGAAGGCCCAGAGCAGCACACCGGCGACCAGGGGGAAGCCGAGCATTTCGGTGACGGGAAGTTCGGCTCTGCTGCGTTCCTCCAGGGCACGGTTGTTCAGCGCCCAGCCGGTCGCGGTGACGGCGAGTCTGTCCTCCTGACGGCCGCCGAACTCGTGGGCGAGTTGCACGGCGCGGTCGCTGACGTGCTTGTCATCGCCGCTGATCCGTACCGCGATGAGTGCCTCGCGTCGGCTGCCGGCCAGAAGCCTGGGGTCGTTGAGGGTCCACCAGGACTGGGCATAGACGACGTCGGCGCCGGCGGCAACACGTTCGGTGAGGAGGCGGCCCGCGGCCGCGGTCTGGGGGTCTGCCACGTCGTCAGGGGTGCTGACGATCAGTTCCAGGTTGGGGCTGCCCGCGCCGTACTGGTCCTGTAGGAGTCTCTCGGCCTGTGCGGAGGGGCTTCGGGTGTCGAGGTATCCGCCCCCGGTGGCTTCGGCGCCCGCGAGCACGGTGAGGAGGCCGCAGGCGCCGAATACGAGGAGTGCGGCGGGCAGGGCGCGGATCAGGCTTCGACGGCCGTGGCCGTCGGGCCGAGCGCCGGCCGGTCCGGTGCGGGGTCCGGGAAAGGTCGCGTGGATCCGACCGTCGGCCATGGTGTGATCGATTCTCGGGTAGTGGCCGGCGTTCGTGACCGCCGGTGGGCGCAGACGGCGCGGGTGCGGGGGGGGGGGGGGGGGGGGTGGGCGGTAGGAGGAGGAAAAGGCGGAGTTTTTGGGTGGAGGGCGGGGGGGGGGTCATGTTTCCGAGCCGTTGGGGGTGTGGTTGGGGTG
>NZ_JBWKEQ010000063.1:30371-41773 GCF_056435365.1 Kitasatospora sp. NPDC043949
GGTGGTTGCTTCTGCTGCTCTCTTGCTGGGTCCGGATGGGCACTGTCCTCTCCGCCCCCCCCCCCCCCCCCCCCCCCCCCCCCCCCCCCCCCCCCACGGCGCCTTCGTGCTCAGAGCAAGGCGTGGGCCTCGCCGCCGATCACGCCGGTCATGGCGGTGACCGGTGAGGCATTGGTGCAGGCTCCGGTGAGGGACTGCACCGTCTGCGAGAGGGAGACCGAGTCGCCCACGTCCCTGCCGGCGGTGACCTGGGTCCCGTCGGAGTCGTCGGTGATCTGGGTGCCCATCGGTTTGGTGGAGTCGATGGCGACTGTGTCGTGCACGTCCACCGTGCTGGTCGTCCCGTCGCTCCAGGTGACTTTGTTGGTGCGGGTCAGGGGGAACGTGCCGCTGCAACCCAGGACGCTGGTGCCGGTTCCGACGGTGAAGGACACGGGGTGGGCGGTTCCGGCGGACCCGTCGGGCGAGGCGCAGTTCTGGAAGGTGCCCGCGCCGGTGACCGTCTGGGTGGTGGGGGTAGGGGTGATGCCCGGCGAGAAATGGAGGGTGTAAGTCGCCTTGCAGGTCTCGTCCTCCGCTCCGATCAGCACCCGGTGCGCAGGCGTATGCGACTGGGCCCGGGCCTGCCAGGCAGCGCCGACCCCGACCGTCAGCAGGAGGGTGACGGACCCGATCCTGAGCAGGCGTGAGCGCTGGCCGCCGACGGGGGGCTCGGCTTTCGGGCCCTCCGGGGCCGGCCGCTTCTCGAAAACCATGGCTCTTCCTTCCGAGGCTCGGCAGGCCCGCTGGCCCACCGCTCTCAGAGAGTATCCATTCCATTACTTTCTGTTTTGATTCGGCGCTCGGGCGGGTCGACCCAAGTCCTGTGGGTGGTCGTCGCGGTGGCTGTCACCCGGGGGAGGTCGGCCATCGGGGTGATGTCTGCGGGCCCGCTTGCCGAACCTGTCCCCGGGAAGCCCAGGGCGACCTAGGGTGCGGCGTGGCAGAACCTTGATACGTGTGCGGAGTCGAGCTGAACATGGGCAGGCTTGTGGAGGATCCCGTTACCACGACCGCCACCGGCGGGAACGGGCGGGCGGACGCGGAGCCGGCGCCACGGTGGGCGGACCGGTGGCGCGTGCGTGCCCTGGTACGGACACCGCAGGGGGACCAGTACGCCTTCGAGGTCACGTTCGTCCGCAGCGGCGAACCGCAGGTGCCCGGACCCGCCCGCACCACGCTTTCGTGCGGCACGACCGACATCACCGGCCGTGCCTTCGCCCGCAGTTCGTGGCTGGACGGCCCTGCCCTGCGGGCCTGCCGGACGGCGCTCGCTCACGACACCTCGGTGGACTGGCGGGTGCGGGCCGCGTTCGACGACGCACTGGCGACGGGTGTGCCGACCCTGCCGGACCGGCTGTTCAGCCATCCGGTCACCACGGCACCGGACGGGAAGCTCGACTTCGGCCCCGTCGGCGCGTTCGAATCCCCGGCGGAGGGATCCTGGCGTCTCCGACTCGCGGACGAAGCACAAGGGCTCGACGTGCTTCTGGAGTTCCTCCCCTGTTTCGACGGGCAGAGGTGGCGCGGTTCGGGCGTGGTCGCGACGTTCACCGGGCGCGACGGTAGCCCGACCACCGCCACCGGCACCGCCTGGTACGAGGAGCCCAGTGATGAATCCCTCGGGCCAGGGGCGGCTGCTGACACGGCGGGGAACGAGCTGTCCCTCTACCTGGACAACGGCTGGCACCTGGACCTGGACAGCTGCTCGGTCGCGGACGGGCCGGGGCCCCATCAGCGGTTCCTGCGCGCGACCGCGCCGGACGGGCGGCTCGGTGTACACACCTGCACGGTCAGCACGGAGGAGACCTGGACATCGTTGGCGACCCTCAACGTCTACCCCGTCCGGTGGCGGTTGAGGGTTCCGGATCTGGCGCTGGACCTGACGGTGCAGGCGCGTGTACCCGAGCAGGAGTCGCGGTCGCTGCTCACGGGCGTGGGCTGGCGCGGTCATGCGACAGTGCACGGCTCACTGGGTCACCGGCCGGTCGGCGGGGACGCCTTCGCGGTGACCGAGCCGGACGGCGGCCTGGTCAACCTGGAGCGTCACATGAGCAGCATCGGCCGGGTGGTCCGGGAGGAGATCCGGGCCCTGTACCCCGATGCCTGCGACCGCGCGTCCGTGCACTCCATGGCGGGCCTGCGCGGCGGCGAATCCCTGGACGACAGCTGTCGACGGGATCTGGCGGCGGCCCTCTCGGCGCCGGTGCGTCACCTCTCCGACGTCGGAGGGAAGACCTGGCGGCCGTACAGCGCCGCCGCCGTCCTGGAGATGTTCGGCACCGGCGCCGACCGCTACCGGCCGTTGCTCGCCGCCATCGAGCTGTTGCACATCGGCTCCCTGATCATCGATGACGTCCAGGACAGCTCGCCACTGCGACGGGGGCGGCCCGCAGCCCACACGGTGTACGGCCAGGCTCTCGCGATCAACGCCGGTACCGCCGCCTACTTCGCCTTCGACCGGGTGCTGCGCGACACTGTTGCGGACGACCCCGAGCTGCGTCTGCGGATCTACGAGGTCTATCTGCTGGGGCTTCGAGCCGGCCACGCCGGGCAGGCGCTGGACATCGCCGGGCATACCGCGGCGATGGACCACGCGGTCGACTCCGGTGACCCGACCCTCCTGCTCGAACGCCTGCGCACCACTCATCGCCTCAAGTCCGGCATCCCCGCCCGAGGCACGTGCGAGATCGCGGCCATGCTGGCCGGAGCCGACCGGGACCAGATCCGCGCCACCGGCGACTACTTCGAAGCGATGGGGCTCGCCTACCAGATCAGCGACGACGTGGCCGACCTGTACGGCGTCACCACGGCAGCCGACCGGGCCCACGGCCGCGCAGCCAAACGAGCCTGCGACGACCTCCATCAGGGGAAGGTCACCATGCCGCTTGCCCACGCCGTGGGCCTGATGCCGCCGAGCGCCCTGCGCGCGCTGTGGGCGGGAGTCCGTGGCGGCGCCACAGACTCCCGGTCGATCGAAGCGGCCAGCCGCGCCCTGCGGGACTGCGGGGCGGTAGCGGCCTGCGAGAACGAAGCCGAACAGCTGGTCGAACTGGCCTGGAACGCGAACGCACGGCACTGGCCGCACACCCAGCACAAGGTCATGCTACGCGCGGTCGGCTGGTATGCCGCCCGACGCGAGCCCGACCGCGCGGTGCCGTTCCAGGGGCGAGTGATCTGAGTGATGAGTCCGCTTCGCTGTCCTGTGTCCAGTCCGACGCCGGACACAGCCCTCCGGCCCGTACCCGGCCGCCACGGGCGCGCGGGTTCATGGCGGGGCATCCCGGGGAACTCCGGCTTCCCGTTCCTCGGGCAGTCCCTCGCCTTCAGAAGCGACCCGGTCGGCTGGGGGATGAAGCGTTACCGGCGCTATGGGCCGGTGTCCCGTGCCACCATCGTCGGCAACCGGGCCGTCTTCCTGGCCGGTCCCGAAGCCGTGGCGCCGGTACTGGCCAACCACGACCGGGTGTTCGCCAGCGGCCCTGGCTGGAACCCGGTGGTCGGCTCGCTGCTCCCGGACGCACTGTCCTCGATGGACGCGGCTGAACACCTGTACTGGCGGCGGATCATTCAGAGCGCCTTCAGCCGCGACAGCGTGCGCGGCCACGTGGAGAACTCGGCCGCATTCACCAGAGCTCAGACCGACACCTGGCAGACCGGCGACGGGTTCCGACTGCAGTCCGCCCTGGAACGGCTCATGGTGGGCCTCTCGCTCCAGGAGTTCACCAGCACGTGCGAGATCGGGAGGCTGGAAGAACTCAACGAAGGGTTCAAGGCCATCAGCAAGGCCGCTGTGTCACCCCTGCGCATCCCTCTGCCGGGGAGTCTGTGGGCCCGTGCCGCCAAACAGCGGGCGACACTGGAGACGTACTTCGGGGAGATGATCACGGCCAAGCAGGGCACCAGCGGCGATCTGCTCGCCCGCCTCGCCACGCTGCCCGAAGCCGCCCACGGCGGCCGGAGCCTCGCCAACTTCCTCGTCGCTTTCTTGATCGCCTCCTACGGCACGACGGCCAACACGCTTGCCTCCGCCTGCTACTTCCTGGCCAGGCACCCCGAGTGGCAGGACCGGGTCCGCGCCGAGTGCCTGTCGGTCGGGACCCCGGAACTCGGCCTCGCGCCGACGGACCGGCTCAAGGACCTCGACCGGGTGCTCAAGGAGACACTCCGTCTGCTGCCACCGGTCTTCATCATCCCGCGGGCAGCGACGCGGGACACCGAGATCCTCGGGCACCGCATTCCAGCCGGCACGTTCGTGGCGGCGCAGATCATGCTCACCCAGCGGCTGCCCGAGATCTGGCCGGACCCCGACCGTTTCGCCCCTGACCGTTTCGATCCGGCAGGCCGCACCACCGGTCGGCAACGCGACCTTCTGATGCCTTACGGCAACGGCGTGCACAAGTGCATCGGCCTTCACCTCGCCGAGGGGCAGATGAGGACCATCATGTATCACCTGTTGACGACGTTCCGTTGGAGCATCCGGGAAGACCGCGAACGGGCCTTCGACTTCTCCGTCCTGCACTGCTTCGCGGACGGGCTCCCGGTACGACTGGATCGGCTTCCCGGATAGCAGGCGGGTCATCAGGTGTTGGTGACCGCGCCGTTGGGAGCTGCGGCGGGCGGCTGCTGCGGGAAGGGCAGGGCTGCGAGTACGGGCGCGTTGGTACTGGGCTGTGCCTCTCGGGGCACCGGCGCGGTCACAGCGGTGAAGTCGGCGGCCGAACCGTCCGGGGCGGGGCCAAGACCCAGCCGCAGCTGCACGAGCTGGGCGATGTCCGCGATCGTCGCGTTGCCACGCAGAAGTTCCATGGGCGGGATGTCCACGCCGTAGCGCTGCTGGAGCGAGATCAGTAGCTCGGCCGCCATCAGCGAGTCCAGGCCGTACGCGTCGAGCCGACGATGGGGGTCGAACTGTTCGGGATCCATCTGAAGTACTGCGCCCAGTAGCTCGGTCAGGTTCTTGGTCAGGAAGACCAGCGGCTGCTCGCCGGCCAGTCCGCGGATGAGCTCCGTACGGCTGACGCCGTCCTGATCGTCGCAGGCGGGGGCCAGCCCCGTCATTCGCGGGCTGGTCGCCAGCTTCAGGATCGCGCCGGCCTTGGCCCAGTTGTAGCGGCCCACGCCCGCGACGACGGCGCGGGCGTCGAGAAGTCGTTCTGCGGCGGTGAACGCCTCGGTCGGGCGGACCTGTTCGATGCCGAGACTGCTGAGGGCCTCGGTCAGGTTGTTGCGGGTGACGTAGCCGGTCTCGCTGATGGCTCCCCAGGCGATCGCGAGCCCGCTGCGTCCTTCCTGTCGTCGTCGGCGGACCAGGGCTTCGAGGTAGAGGTTGGCCGCGGCGTACGTGCTCTGCCTGAGGTTGCCGACCATGGCGCTGCCGGAGGAGTAGAGCAGGAACAGGTCGCAGTCGCGGTCCCGGGTCAGTGCGTCCAGGACGGCGGCCCCGCCGATCTTGGGCTTCAGTACGGCGGCGATGCGCTGCTCGTCGAGGTCCACGAGCGCGTCGTCGTCCAGGTGCATCGCGCAGTGGACCACGCCGCGCAGCGGGTGACCGTCGGCATCGATTGCGGCCACCACGGCCCGCATGGTCTCCGGGTCAGTCGTGTCGGCGGCGAAGGCGGTTGCGGTGACCCCGCGATCGGCAAGGGCGGACAGGATGGCGCCGGCCTCCGGGCTGTCCGTACCCCGGCGTCCGACCAGGGCCAGGTGCCGGGCGCCGAGGCCGGCCAGCCAGCCGACGGTGGCTGCACCGAAGCCGCCCAGCCCACCGGACACCAGGTAGGTGGCCTGGGGGTCGAGCGTGGGCGTGCGCGTGATCCGCTCGACCGCCGGGGGTTCGTCCAGGGGGCTGAAGGTGACGACGACCTTGCCGATGTGCCGGGAGTGCTGGATGAGCCGGAAGGCGTCGGCGACCCGGGCGGCGGGGAATGCGGCATGTGGTAGCGGGTGGCACCGCCCCTCGCGCAGCAGCCGGCCGACCTCGGCGACGACCAGGTCGATCTCCCGGGGAACATCGAGGATCGCGTTGAGGTCCACCCCGAAGAAGGCGATGTTGTTGCCGAAGGGGCGCAGCAGCAGCGGTTTGTTCTCGTGGATGTCGCGTTTGCCCAGTTCGAGGAACCGGCCGCCCGGGCGCAGCAGTTCCAGGCTGCGGGTGATCGCCTCGCCCGCGAGTGAGTTGAGAACGATGTCCACGCCCCGGTGCGCGGTGATCTGGAGGACCTGGTCGGTGAAGTCGAGGCTGCGCGAGTCCAGCACGTGGTCGATGCCCAGCGCGTGGAGATAGGCGCGTTTGAGGTCGCTGCCGGCGGTGGCGATCACCGTGGCGCCGTGTGCCCTGGCGTACTGGACGGCCGCCAGCCCGACTCCGCCGGCGGCCCCGTGCACCAGGACCGTTTCGCCCGGTTGGATCCGGGCCAGGCGGAACAGGCTGTAGACGACGGTCGCGAGGGCCACGGGCGTGGTGGCGGCCTCGTCATAGCTGAGGCCCGCCGGGATGGGCCACAGGTGCGAAGCGCGGGCCACGGTGTGCGAGGACAGCGAGGCAGCCGCCATGCCGGCGACCCGGTCACCCGGCCGCAGGCCGGTCACTCCGGAGCCGCAGGCCGTCACGACGCCGGCGCATTCGAGGCCGAGACCGCTCTCGGACGGCGTTCCCTCGATGACCGCCGCCGGAAGCAGGCCGGTGACCTGCATCAGGTCGCGGTAGTTCAGCGTGGCGGCCCGCACCTCGATGACGACCTCGCCGGGCCCCGGTTGCGGGCGTCGGACCTCCTCCCAGGACAGGTTGTAGGAGAGGCCGGGGTTGCGCGACCTCAGCGCGAACGGGACCGCTTCCCGCGTCGGCCCGGCCACTGGTCGGTGCTGCTCGCGCGGGACGAACCGGCCGCCCGCGGTCAGCACGACCTCGTCCTCGGTGCCGGGACCGAGTAGTTCGCGGGCCAGCCGTCGCGCGTCGGAGACCGGGTCGGCGCCGGGCTCCAGGCAGATGCGGCGTCCGTCCAGGTCCGGGTGCTCGTTGGCCAGGCAGCGCGCCACGCCCCACGCGGCGGCGTGGACGGGATCCGTGATCCGCGCCAGGGCGGGCACGGCGCCGCTCGTGCGGGTCACCAGCCACAGCCGGGCACCGACCTCGCGCGGCAGACGTGCGCAGGCGGCCGTGACCACACGCAGCAACTCCGTGTGCCTGGTTGCCTGGACGACCTGGTCCGCAGGGTCGTTCTGCGACGAGGGTTCGTTGTGCGGCGAGCCGCCGAGGAGGAGTGCGATGTCGACGGAGTCGATCACTGGAGTGCTGAGGCCGGTCTCGGGCGGGGCGGTCGCGGCGGACAGGGCCCGGTCCCAGGCGGATGGTTCGGCTTCGGCCCGGATGACGCGCACGGTTGCTGCGTCCGCAGCGGTCAGCGTGTCGGCCAGGGCGTGGACCAAGGGGTCCTGGCCCACGGTCTCGGACGCGATGACGAACACCGCTCCCGCCGGCGCGGTGGGCAGTGCGGGCGGTGCCGCCGACTCGGGCGTAGGGGCACCGGCGAGCAGGACGCTCCGGTGGTCGCGGGTGGGCTTGCGGTCATGGCCGGTCTGCACGATGTCGCGGTAGCCGCACCGCTCCAGCAGGGCGGGCCACTGCTCGCGCGACAGCAGCGGGAAGTCGGGCCGCAGCTCGGTGTCGGTACCGGTGTGAAAGCTGTCCGGGGTACCGAGGGAAAGGGCGAGCATCTCCGGGTCGTGCGACTCGCCGATCAGCAGCTGGCCGCCCGGGGCGAGCAGGGTGGCCACCCTGTGCAGTGCCGCGGTCAGGTCTTTGGCCATGTACAGGGAGTCGACCGCCACCACCACGTCGAATCCCTGCTGCGGATAGCCCTGCCCGAGCGGGTCCGCATCCAGGTCCAGCACCCGGTAGTCGACGAAGTCGTAAGCAGCGAAGCGCTTCTGGGCACGCGGGAAGAGGAGCGGGGAGACATCGGTGAAGCAGTAGCGGGTCCGTTGCGCGGGCAGCAGCGGAAGCAGCGCCGCCGTGGTGCCCCCGGTACCGGCCCCGATCTCCAGGACCCGCAGCGGACGGTCGACCGGCCAGTCGCGCAGCATCTCGCGCAGCAGTGCCTGGGTGAGGCGATTGTGGAAACGGGAGACCGGGGCGGTGTCGTGGAGTTGCTCCAGGGCTTTGGCCACGGGCTCGGAGCCCAGCAGCTCCACGGGATCCGTGCGGCCGCGCAGCACTTGCTCGAGGTGGGCCCATCGGTGGGTTCCGAGCGCGGTCTCGGTGACGAACGCGGGTAGCTCGGTGGCGATCTGTCGGACCAGCTGATCGACGGGGAACTCAGCTGCCGTCAACCGCCACCGGCCGTCCGGTTCGCAAACCAGCACCCCGTGCCGGACGAACAGGGGGATCAGCAGGGAGACCAGGCGACGGAAGCGCGGTTGCATTCCGGCTGCCACGAGATCGTCCAGTTCGAAGGGCGCGGACGGCTCGGGCAGTACGGCGGCCAGCGTGGTGCCGATGCTGCGCGCGCTGCATTCCTTGAACAGTGGGACGAACCTCTCATGCCCAAACCGCCGCCAGTCGGATCGCAGCTCGGCGATCCGGTCGGCCGCCGCCTGTTGCACGGTCCGCGGGGGTGGCAGGGGGGACGGTTCGCAGGGAAGGTCGCTGTGCGGGGCGGCGCGCAGCACCGTGTGGTAGACGGCAATGCCTGCGCGCGCGGTGACTGCCAGACGGCGCAGCCGACAGCCGTCGAGTTCGGCGGTGACGACGCCGTCCTGGTCGGTGAGCGTGATGTCCCAGCAGACCTCCTCGGTGGTCCGGGTGCGTTCGCGTACCCGGACGACACCGGTTTCGGGCAGAGTGCCCCAGAGACGCACCGCCCCGATCGAGACCGGAAGACATGCGTGCCCGTCGGTCACCAGCCCCGCCAGCAGCGGGGCGCCTGCCTGCAGCGCGCCGTCCAGCAGAGCGGGATGTGCGGTGTAGGGATCGCCCGGTGTGCTGTGGTGGTAGGTGGCGAGGACTTCGCCTTCACCCACGCGCAGTTCGCGCAGTACCTGGAAGCCGGGACCGTAGGCCAATCCCGCCGCCGCGCACGCCGTGTAGTGTTCGTCGGCCGACGTCAACCGTGGGCAGCGTTCCCGTACCGTGTTGAGATCAAGGGATTCGGGGCGGTCCCGCAGCAAGGCGCGAACCCTCGCGCGGGCGTGCGGGCGCGCTGCGTCGGCCGCGCGGCCGGGGCCGTGGTTGGTGCTCGTGATGCTCACCGTCCCGTCGTCCGGGGAGAGGCTCAGCTGCACGCGGACACTGGACGGGTCTGCCCAGGGGATCACCAAAGCGTGGCTGAGATCGAGATGCTCGACCTCCACCGGACCGGCGCAGACCGCCCGCCCGGCCGCCAGCGCCATCTCCACGAAGCCGGTGGCCGGCATCACCACCGATCCGGCCACTCTGTGGTCGCCCAGCCAGGGCAGCAGTACCGGTTCGATGGGGCCCTGCCACACCGGCAGCGGGGCAGGCAGTCGCTCGCCCAGCAGCGGATGGCGCAGCACACCGTCGCCGCTGCTGCTGATCCAGGACTCCCGGGTGCCCTCCCAGTGGCGTTCGCGCTGCCAGGGGTACGCGGGAAGGCCGGTGACCTGGCCCGGGCGGGGGAAGTACCGACCCCAGTCGATGTCCGCTCCGGCGGCGAGCAGCGCTGCGTGGGTGGTGGCGAGCTGCGTGGCTCCGTCCCCGTCACGGCGCAGTGTTCCCAGCACCGTGACGGTGGTTCGGGGGCGCGTGGCGGCGATACGCCGCAGGTAGGTCTGCAACACCGGGTGGGGGCCGATCTCCAGCAGGATGTCGCCCCCGTCGTCGAGTGCCTGCTCCACTGCCGCGCTGAACCTGACCGGCCGACGCACGTTTTGCCACCAGTACGCCGCGTCCAGGTCAGTACCCCCGGCCCTGGCGCCGGTGACGGTGGAGTGCAGTGCGACGGCGGCGGGGGAGGGCGCCAGCGCGGCCAGCGCGGCGCCCAGGGGCTCGGCCAGACTGTCCATGGAGCTGCTGTGGAAGGCGTAGTCCAGGTCGAGTTCACGGAAGAACACCGCCTGCCCGGTCAGCTGCCTTCCGAGGTCGGCCAGCGCCTGCGGGTCGCCTGCGATGGTGACGTCCTGCGGACTGTTGACACCCGCGATCTCCAGCCTGCCGCCGAACGAGGAGAGTCGCTCGGCCGCGCGCTCCGCCGACAGCCCGACCGCCGCCATCCTGCCGCCGCCACGGGTGGCGCCCTGCAACCGGCTGCGTTCGGCGATCACCAGCGCGGCCTGGGCCAGGGTGAGCGCCCCGGCGCAGTGTGCCGCGGCTACCTCGCCGACGCTGTGCCCCAGCACCATCGCCGGCTCGATGCCTCGCTCGCGCAACACAGCCGCCAAGGCGACCTGGAGCGTGAAGAGCAGTGGTTGTGCGCGCTCGGTCAGGTCCAGGCACCACTGCTCGGGCGGCGCGGCCAATGCCTCGGCCGCCGACCAGCCCAGAAGGGGGGCCAGTGCTGCGTCCACCCGGTTCACCGTCTCGCGAAAGATCGAGTCGCCCGCCAGGAGGTCGGTACCCATCCCGGCCCACTGCGACCCGTTGCCGCAGAAGACGAACACCACCCGGCCACGCTCCACCGCCTTGGCACTCGCGCCGGCCGCAGGTGCTCCCGCCCCGCGCTCCCACCCGCCGACGGCTGCGGCGCCACCCGAGTGCGTCACACCATCAGCCTTTTGTTGAAGGGATGTTGATGCTTCGTCAGTAGTGGCAAGAGCGGTGAACCCGCGTTCCGCGTCCCCCGTGGAGTGGGCGAGCACCACCGCGCGGTGCTCGTGCTTGCCGCGGCGCCTGCACGAGGTGTAGGCGATGTCGTAGAACTCCCGTGGCGCGGCGCTGGCCAGCCGGGCCGTCATCCGGCGCACCGCCTCGGCCAGAGCCGGTTCCGTGCGCGCCGAGACCAGCACCGGCAGGCCCTCGGGCGGTGCCGTGGACGCGCCGGGCGGCAGGACGGGGGGAGCGGAGGCGAGCACGGTGTGCGCGTTCGCACCGCCGAACCCGAAGGAGTTCACCCCCACCACCAGACGCCCATCGGTGGGCAGCGCCCGGTTGCGGACCTCGATCCGCAGGCCTAGCCCCAATGCCGGTGACTTTGTGGTCGGTGTCTCGTTGGTTGTGGTGTGGCGAGGGTGGGGCAGGTCAAGGCGCCTGCGAGTGAGCGGATATCGGACCGGATCGCGATCGGGGTACTGACCCGGGCGTTCCCGCCGGGGCTGGTCGATGAGGTGATCGCCGAGACCGGGCGGGGTGAGAAACGCAGTCGTCTGCTGCCGGCGCGGGTGGTTGTGTACTTCGTGCTGGCGATGTG
>NZ_JBWKEQ010000064.1:0-21638 GCF_056435365.1 Kitasatospora sp. NPDC043949
GGAGCCCCTTCAAACGCGCCCCCCCCCCCCCCGGCTTTTTTTCCTTTCCCCCCCCCCCCCACCCGCCCCCCCCCCCCCCCCCCCCCCCAGGGGGGCCGCGGCTCAGGCGGCGGTCAGGCGGGCGGTCCTGCGGTGTTCCGTCATGCCGGAGACCAGCTGGTCGCGGATGCGGGCGGGGACCTGGGGGGCGAAGCGGGCCAGGTAGTGGGCCAGGTGGGCCTCGTCGTCGACGAGGAAGGGCAGGTCGAAGACGAGGAGCTTGCGCACCGCCAGCAGCGGCACGGGCGCGCGCAGCGGCCTGAAGGAGCGGTTCCACAGGCCCCCCTCCTCGCAGACGGGGTGGAACTGGCCGATCATCAGGCCCTGTTCGACGAACTCGTCCTTGGCCTTGCGCTGCGCCTCGTCCAGCGCGGTGGAGTCGGCCCGGTCCAGGCCCGGCAGCACCAGCAGCACGGTCAGCAGCTCCCGGTCCGATTCCTCCGTCAGGCCGGCCAGCAGCCGGTCGTACCAGGCGCGCAGCTCGCCGACCAGCGCGGGCAGGTCGCCGTCCGCGCCGGTGTCGGCGACGGCGATGTGGAACAGGCCGCGGCGCAGCGAGGGCTGGGTGTAGGGGCAGACGGGGCCGCTGCGCCCGAGGTCGGGGTGGGCGGTGGTGAGGAAGCGCCGGCTCCAGGCGAGGATCTCGGCGGCCTCGGGGTGGTGGTCGGCGGCGCCGGCGTCGATCTGCTCGGCGGAGTAGACGCGCAGCGCGGTGTCGATGCGCAGCGCGGTGTCGATGTCGAGGGTGTGGGTGGTCATCGGGGGCCCCGCCACACGGGGGTCAGGCGGGGGCCGCCGGCGGGCAGGGCGATGGCCTCGCCGAAGCGGGTGAAGCCGCCGGCGCCGCAGACCCGGGCGCCGCCGGGGGAGCTGGTCTCGGCGTAGGCGGCCTGGCCGTCGTGGTCGACGCGGGCCAGGAAGGCGCGCAGGAGGGCGGTGCCGGTGCCGGTGTGGCGGGCGTCGGGGTGGGCGCCGACGAACGCCAGGTAGTGGTGGGGGCGGTGGCGCGGGTGGCGGCGGGCCTGGAGGCGGGTGATGGCGGCCAGGCGGCGGGCGGATTCGGGGTGGGTGTCGGCGTCGACGGCCGCGTCCAGGGCGCGGGCGGTCGCCTGGTCCTGCCCCCCGGGGTGCTCCCACACGCCGGGGGGCAGGAAGAGCAGCGCGCCGACGGGGGCGTGGTCGTCGGGGTGCTGGGCGGTCAGGGCGCCGCCGTGGGCCAGGCACTGGTCGACGTGGACGCGGAAGAAGGCGGGCAGGATGCGGGCGCGGTGGGCGTCGTCGGGGAAGGCCCAGCGGGTGAGCGGGTCGTCGTGGAAGGCGGCGGCGAGCACCCGGGCGAGGGCGGGGGCCTCCTCGGGTCGGGCGGGGCGGACCGCGGGGGCCGCGAGGGCGGCGCCCGGCGGGACGGTGGCGGTGGTCAACGGACACTCCTCGGCAGACAGGCGGCGGGGCGGCGGGGCGGCGGGGCGGTCGTACGGGGGGGTGCGCTCGTACGGGGGCGGCGGGCTTCAGGGCCGGGCGGTGGCGAGCGCGGTCAGGCGCGCGTGCAGGGCGGGCAGGTGGTCCTCGGCCTCGGGCTTGATCAGGACGCTGCGCAGCACCGAGGCCCCGTCGGCGTCGGCCGCGGCCGCCGGGTGGCGGCGGGTGAAGTCGGCGGCGTCCACCCGCAGCAGGCTCAGGTAGAGCGGGTCCTGCTCGTCGGCCATGCCCTGGCGCAGCACGTGCCGGCTGGCGGCGTCGACGGCGGACATCGGCGCCCCACCCGGGGTGGGGTGGTAGGTGACGATGTCCAGCTGCGGGCGCTGGTGGAGGGTCAGGTGCGGGCTGTCCTCGATCAGATCCGCCCAGGCCAGGGCCGCGCGCCGCCCGCCGGCCAGGACGGCGCCCAGGCCCTGGGGGGTGAGCGGCAGCAGTTGCAGGGTCAGCCACAGGGCGGCGGCCGCGGCGCCGGCGCGCGAGCATTCCAGGCTGATCTCGCCCAGGTGCAGTTCGGCGTCGGTGAAGTAGGTGTAGGGGGAGTCGTGGGCGAAGTGGCGGCCGATGTCGGGGTCGGCGAACAGCACCGCGCCGCAGCCGTAGGGCTGGAGGCCGTGCTTGTGCGGGTCGACGGTGACGGAGTCGCAGCCGGCGATGGCCCGCCACGGCGCCGGGTCCAGCCCGAGGGCGGCGGCCTGGGCGTCGTCGGTGGCCAGCAGGGCGAAGAACCCGCCGTAGGCGGCGTCCACGTGCACCCGCACCCCGTGGCGGCGGGCCAGTGCCAGCACCTCGTGCACCGGGTCGACGGCGCCGAGCCCGGTGGTGCCGGCGGTGACGACCACCGTGCCGACGCGGCCGGTGGCGAGCAGGGCGGCCAGCGCGTCGACGTCCATGCGCCCGTCCGCGTCGCAGGCCACCGCGTGGCCCTCGACCCCCAGGACGTGGCACATGCGGCTGTGCGTGTAGTGGGACTGCGCGCTGTAGGCGACGCCGAGCCCGGGGTGGCTCTGGCGGGCCACGTACAGGGCTTCCAGGTTGGCGATGGTGCCGCTGCTGGTGAGGTGGCCGACGTGGCGGGGCAGGCCGAACATGGCGGCGAGCTGGGCGACGCACTCGCGTTCCATGTCGTTGGTGGCGGGCCCGCCCTCGTAGGCGTGGTTGTTGGGGTTGAAGCGCATCGCCGTCAGGTAGCCGACGACGGCGGCCGGGTGCGGCGGCTTGACCATCTGCCCGGCGTAACGGGGGTGGAAGAACGGGTAGTTGTGCTCCAGGCGCTTGGCGAAGCGCTCGAACGCGGCGGCGAAGTCCGCGTCGTCCACCTGGTGCGAGGGATGCGGGCTGTACGGCCCGAACCGCTCTCCCCACTGCTCGGCGACCTCGGCCGCCCTCGGCAGCCAGTACCGCAGGTCCACGCTCCGGCCCTTCCCTTCGAGGGATCCTCCAGTGTTCTGCGAGCCACGGTGACCGCCCGCCGCAAGCGGCCCGCAACACCCGCAGCTCACCGCGCGCCCCGCCCGCAACCCGCCCCGCGCGGTCCACCGGGCCTCAGCCGGACCCCAACCCGGCGCAAGGATCCGCTGCTGCAATCACCCCCGGAACCCGCCCCCGCCCCACCCGCCGGGGCCGCACGGGCACACCGCCACACCGGGCCGGCAGCAGGAGGACGCGCGATGGTGACCAGACGCAGGATGATCGGCGCCGCCCTGGCGACCGGGGGAGGGGTCCTGCTCATGCGCACCACCCTGCGCCCGGCCGCCTCCGTCGAGACCGCCGCCGCGGCCGCCCACACCCACCCGGGCCCCGACGCCTCCGCCGCCGAGGCCGACCCGGGCCCCGACGCCGGCCCCACCCTGGCACCGAAGTTCACCGCCGCGATGCCCCTGCCCCCGGTGCTCGCCCCCGTCTCCACCGACGGCGCCGCCGACACCTACGCCGTCACCATGCTCAAGGCCTACGCCCGCATCCTGCCCGGGCACCGCACCGACGTCCTCACCTACAACGGCGCCTTCCCCGGCCCCGTCATCCGCGCCCGCTCCGGACGCCCGGTCGTGGTGCGCCAGACCAACCTGCTGGACGACCCCGTCTCCGTCCACCTGCACGGCGCCCGCGTCCCCGTCGCCTCCGACGGCGGCCCCATGAACCTCCTGGACACCGGCGCCACCCGCACCTACACCTACCCCAACGACCAGCCCCACGCGAGCCTGTGGTTCCACGACCACGCTCACCACCTGGAGTCCGAGCACGTCTACCGGGGCCTGGCCGGCACCTACCTGATCACCGACGCCACCGAAGCCGCCCTGCCGCTGCCCGCCGGCCGCTACGACCTGCCCATCGCCCTGCGCGACGCCCGCTTCGACCCCCAGGGCCGCCTCGTCTACCGCATGGACGACCCCCTCAACCGCACCACCATCCTCGCCAACGGCCGCCCCTGGCCCAAGGTCGAGGTCGCCGCCCGCAAGTACCGACTGCGCCTGCTCAACTCCTCCAACCTGCGCTTCTTCTCCCTGCGCCTGGCCGACGGCGGCCCCCTCACCCAGATCGGCTCCGACGGCGGCCTGCTGGAACGCCCCCACGTCACCGACACCGTCGACCTCTCCCCCGGGGAGCGCGCCGACGTCGTCGTCGACTTCTCCCGCTACCCCGTCGGCTCCAGCATCGTCCTCACCAACTCCATGCCCCCCGGCCCCGCCGAACACGTCGGCCAGGTCCTGCGCTTCGACATCACCCGCGCCGCCGACGACCCCAGCCGCGTCCCCGCCCAGCTGCGCACCCTGCCCGCCCTGGGCGCGGCGGCCCGCGAGCGCACCGTGGTCCTGGAGTACCAGGAGAAGCCCGGCGCCGCCCCGCTCGGACTGATCGACGGCAAGGTGTACGACCCGGCGCGGGTGGACGCCTCGGTGGCGTTCGGCACCTCGGAGATCTGGACGGTCGTCAACGCCAACAAGGACGTCCCGCACAACTTCCACCTGCACCTGGTGCAGTTCCGGGTGCTGGCGCGCAACGGCGCCGCGCCCGGCCCGGCGGAGTCCGGCCTGAAGGACACCGTGCGCCTGCTGCCGGGGGAGAGCGTGCGCCTCCAGGCCCTCTTCGACTCCTACCGAGGCCGCTACCCCTACCACTGCCACCTGCTGGACCACTCCGCGATGGGCATGATGGCGCAGCTGGAGATCACCTGACCCCCTTTTACTCGCCCCCCGGCGGGGGCCGCCCGCCCCCCGCCGGGCCGCCCGCCCCCCGCGGGCGGCCCGGGGCCCGGCCGTCAGCCGGCGTGGATGCCCTGGCCCGGCGCCAGGATCCCCGCCGGATCCCACCGCCGCTTGGCCCGCTCCACCCGCTCCCACAGACCGCCGTAGTGGCGCCGCCAGTCCGCCCCCGTCATCCCCGGCACCGCCCCGATCAGGTAGCGCTTGCCGCCCAGCGCCACCGCCCGGTCGTACAGCCGCCGGTTGCGCTCCAGCATCGCCGCCGTGTCCGCCCCCGGCGCCGGGAACGCCAGCAGGTCGAAGTGCCAGCCCACCGGCTCCTGCGGCAGCACCGCCAGCGGCGCCCCCACCCGCGCCCGCGCGTACGGGTAGAACAGCAGCAGCCCCGCCCCCAGGTCCGCCGCCGTCAGCAGCGCGGTCGCCTCCCGCATGAACACCCCCACCGTCGAGGCGGGCAGGAACAGGCTCAGCCACGGCTTCGGCAGCCCCCAGAACCCGGCCGCGCGCAGGTACCCCGCGAACGCGTCCACCCGGAACGCGTACTCGCGCCAGCTCTGCTCCACCACCGTCGTCTCGCCCGGCACCCCGTGCAGCCCCGCCAGCAGCGCCTCCCGGTCCACCGCCCGCCCCGCGTCCCCGTAGGCCACCAGCTCCGCCGTGTAGCGCCACCGCTGCCCGTCCGCGCTGCGCACCACGTTGCCGACCTGGAGGTCGAAGCGGCCCTGGGCCAGCACCTTCTCCTGGTCCGCGCGGTAGAGGTCCGCGTCGTCGTAGGCCAGGGTGAACACGGTGGCGCGCTCGCGCGCCGGCACCAGGGCGAGCGTGGCCCGCACGATGATCCCCACCTGCCCGCCGCCGGCCAGCACCGCCTCGAACAGCTCCCGGTTGTGCTCGCGCGAGGCCGTCACCAGCTCGCCGGTGCCGGTCACCACGTCCAGCGACCGCACGGTGTCCGCCTGCAGCCCGTGGCGCTGCACCGCCCCGCCGATGCCGCCCACGCTCAGCGTCCCGCCCACCGACAGGTGCAGGTAGTCCGTCAGGCACGGCGGCATCCAGCCCGCCGCCAGCGCCGCGTCCGTCAGCTGCGCCCAGGTGGCGCCCGCCTCCACCACGGCGAGCCCGGGTTCGACGGAGACGATCCGCGACAGCCCCCGCGCGTCGATCGCGATGCCGCCGCGCGGGTTGGCCTGGCCGTAGCTGGAGTGCGACTCCAGCCCGCCGTCGCCGACGACCGCCTGGTCGCCGCTCTGCCCGTTGACCGCCACCGGGATGCGGTGGCGCCGGGCGAAGGCCACCACCTTCTGCACGTCGCGCACCGAGGCCGGGCGCAGCACCGCGCGGGGCGAGGCGGTGACCAGGTGCCCGAAGTCGGAGGAGAACCGTTCCACCTCGGCGCCCCGCAGGGCCACCGTGCCGTCCAGGGCGGGCAGTTGATCCACGTTCTCGCCCGGCTCGGCGGCCCAGGCGCGGGCGGCGGTGTTCCAGCCGACGACGGCGGCGCCGGCGCCGGCGATCAGTGCGCGGCGGGACAGACCTGAACTGCTCATACGAGAACTTCTCCGATCAGTCGTCAAATAGGGATTGTTGTACCGCAACCACCCCGCGACCACCTACCTCCCCGCACGCCCCTCCTGCTGCTCCCGCTCCAGCCCCGCCAGCGCGGCCACGACGTACTCCCGCATCCGCACCTGGTGGGCCGGGGCGCCGGCAGGGATGTGCGCGCAGGCGGCCCGCGCCTCCTCCAGCAGCGCCCGCCGCGCCTCGGGCAGGTGCGCCACCCGCGGCGAGGCGGCCGCCGTCCACAGCACGTGGGCGAGCTTGTAGGCGTACACGCGCGGGCTGACCGGGAACAGCGCCCGGTACACCCACAGCCCCTCCGGGGCGTCCAGGACCCACTCGTTGTGGCTCAGCAGCCGCACCCGCGCCTTGAGCACCAGGTCCCTGCGCGCCACGTCCTTGTGCGTCACGTCCCTGTGCACCGTCATCCCCGCGTCCCCCTTCGTCCGTTCACCGCCCACCGCCCCCGGCGCCGTACGGCCCGTGCGCAGCACGGCGCGCGCCCCGGCCGCCCTGGGCAGGGGGCCGGCGCGTGGCCGAAGGAGTGGATGCGGACGAGTCTGCGGGCTGCGCCCGCCCCCCGGCAAGGCGTGATCCGGGTGCTCTGCGTCCTACCGCAACCCCCCGCTGAACTGGCACAATGGGGTCCGGTACACGCCGCGAGCCCCGGCCGCGAGGCCCCTGCCGTGCGGGGCTAGCCTGGTCGCATGTTCGTACTTGAGCTGACGTACACCGCCCCGCTGGAGCGCATCGACGCCGCCCTGCCGCAGCACGTGGAGTGGCTGCGCGGGCACTACGAGGCCGGTACGTTCCTCGCCTCGGGCCGCAAGGTGCCGCGCGAGGGCGGGGTGATCATCGCGCTGGGCGAGGACCGCGCCGCGGTCGAGGAGCTGACCCGCACCGACCCCTTCGCCCGCGAGGGCCTGGTCGCCTACACGGTGACCGAGTTCCTCGCCACCACCACCGCGCCCGCCCTGGACGCCTACCGCCAGCAGCTGCCCGCCTGAACCCCGGCCCCTGAACCCCGGCCCCGCCGTGCCCCGCCCCGCCTCGCGGTTCGGGGCACGGTCGCGTTCTGGCTACGATCGGTGGCACGGGGCAAGGACGCGTACGGGAAGTTGGCGGGAGAAGACGGATGGCACACGCACGGGCCGGGCAGTTGGCGCAGCCGGATGACCTGGTGGATGTGGCGCGGCTGGTGACGGCGTACTACGCCCTGAACCCGGACCCTCAGGAGGTCGGCCAGCGGGTGGCGTTCGGCACCTCGGGCCACCGCGGGTCCTCGCTGGACGCCGCGTTCAACGAGGACCACATCGCCGCGACCACGCAGGCGATCTGCGAGTACCGGGCCCAACAGGGCATCGCCGGACCGCTGTTCCTGGGCGCCGACACGCACGCGCTCTCGGAGCCGGCGAAGGTGACGGCGGTGGAGGTGCTGGCCGCCAACGGCGTGCAGGTGCTGCTGGACGCGGCCGACGGCTACACCCCCACGCCCGCGGTCTCGCACGCGATCCTGGCCCACAACCGGCGCAGCCCCCGGGCGCTGGCGGACGGCATCGTCGTCACCCCTTCGCACAACCCGCCGCGCGACGGCGGCTTCAAGTACAACCCGCCCAGCGGCGGCCCGGCCGGCTCGCAGGCCACCGGCTGGATCCAGGACCGCGCCAACGAGCTGATCCGCGAGGGCCTGCGCGGCGTCAAGCGCGTCCCGTACGCGCGGGCGCTGGCGGCGGCGACCACCGGGCGCCACGACTACCTGGGCACCTACGTCGAGGACCTGCCCGCCGTGCTCGACCTGGACGCGGTGCGCGCGGCCGGGCTGCGCATCGGCGCGGACCCGCTGGGCGGGGCGTCGGTGGCGTACTGGGCGCGCATCGCCGAGACGCACCGCCTGGACCTGACGGTGGTCAACCCGGTCACCGACCCGACCTGGCGGTTCATGACGCTGGACTGGGACGGCAGGATCCGCATGGACTGCTCCTCGCCGTCCGCGATGGCCTCCCTGATCGGCCGCAAGGACGAGTACGCCATCGCCACCGGCAACGACGCGGACGCCGACCGGCACGGCATCGTCACCCCCGACGGCGGCCTGATGAACCCCAACCACTACCTGGCGGTGGCCGTCGACTACCTGTACCGCCACCGCGCGGACTGGCCCGCCGACGCCGCGGTCGGCAAGACGCTGGTGTCCTCCTCGATGCTGGACCGGGTCGCCGCCGACCTCAAGCGCGAACTGGTCGAGGTGCCGGTGGGCTTCAAGTGGTTCGTCGACGGGCTGGCGGAGGGCTCGATCGCCTTCGGCGGCGAGGAGTCGGCCGGCGCCTCGTTCCTGCGCCGCGACGGCGGGGTGTGGACCACCGACAAGGACGGCATCCTGCTGGCCCTGCTGGCCTCCGAGATCACCGCCGTCACCGGCGCCACCCCCAGCGCCTACTACCGCGAGCTGACCGAGCGCCACGGCGCCCCCGCCTACGCCCGCGTGGACGCCCCGGCCGACCGCGAGCAGAAGGCGCGCCTGGCCCGGCTCTCCCCGCAGCAGGTCACCGCGGGCGAGCTGGCCGGCGAGGCGGTGACCGCGGTGCTGGCCGAGGCGCCCGGCAACGGGGCACCGATCGGCGGCATCAAGGTGTGCACCGACAACGCCTGGTTCGCGGCCCGTCCCTCGGGCACCGAGGACGTCTACAAGATCTACGCCGAGTCCTTCCTCGGCACCGGCCACCTGGCCCGGGTGCAGGAGGAGGCCCGCGCCCTGGTCGGCGAGGTCCTCGGCGCCTGATCCCGCGCCCGCGGGTGCCCCGGACCGGTTCCCCGGCCCGGGGCACCCGCGTTTTCCGGGCCCGTCTCCCTCAAGCCGCTGTCCCGCGCGCCCCGTCGCCCCTTAACCCCACCGCCCCTTAACCCCGCCGCCCCTTAACCCCGCCGCCCCGTGCGCCCCTTGGCCCCGCTGCTCCTTCGCTCCGCCGCCCCTTCGCCCCGTGCTCAGCCGAACGGGCCCTGCTCGGTGAAGCGCCGCAGCGACCGGGCGAACGCCTCGGCCTCCCCGGGCGGCCAGGAGGCGAGCGCCTCCTCGATGCCGCCGGCCAGGCGCCGGCGCATCACCGCCACGGTGCGCTCGCCGGCGCCGGTCAGGGTCAGCAGGGTGGCGCGCTGGTCGCGCGGGTCGGCCGCGCGGCGCAGCAGCCCGGCCTCCTCCAGACGGGTGGCCCGGCGGCTGACCCCGGAGCGGTCCAGGCCGATCTCGGCGGCCAGGTCGGCGGCGCTGCGCGCCCCGGTGCGGGCCAGGCCGGAGAGCACGGGGTAGGTGACCTCGTCCACCGCCTCGCCCAGGCCCTCGGTCAGGCGCCGGTAGAGCGCGGCGCGGGCGGGGCGGCGCAGCAGGACGGCCAGGGCCTGGGCGACGGCGTCCCCGAGGCCGGAGGCAGTTTCAGGAACGGGGCCGGGGTCGGGGTCGGGGCCGGGGTCGGGGCCGGGGTCGGGGATTTCGGGGGAGTGGTCCACCCCCCGATCATAGCGTGCGCGACGCACGCATTCCTGGGGTACGCTCATCCCATGAAGCGTGCGCCACGCACGCATTGTCGGATTCCGAGAAGGGAACCCCCATGCCCGCCACCGCCCCCCGCACCACCATCGCCGCCGCCCTCGACGACCTGCTCTTCACCCCCGGCCTCGACCTGGAGACCGCCGTCGAGCGCCACTTCACCCCCGACTACCGCCAGCGCACCGACGGCCGCTGGGACGACCGCGCCGCCTTCACCGACCACATCCGCCACCTGCGCGCCGTGGTCGCCTCCGGCCGCGTCGAGGTCCACGAGGAACTCCACGACGGCGACCGCACCGCCACCCGGCACACCGTCGACGTCCTCAAGACCGACGGCACCCAGGTCTCCATGGAGGTCTACCTCTTCGGCCAGTACGGCCCCTGCGGGCGCCTGCGCCGCATCGAGGAGACCACCCTGCTGCTCGCCGGAGCCGAGGCCGACCGCAACCTCGGCTCCGCCCGCTGAGGCCCCGCCCGCTGAGACCCCGCCCGTTGAGACCCCGCCCGCCCGAGGATCAGGACCGCGACGGTGCCGGCGCCGGCACCGTCGCCTCCTCCTCCGTCGGCGCACCCGCCCGCGCGTCCCGCGTGGTCGCCGCCGCCGTCACCGCCGCCACCAGCGCCAGCCCCGCCGCCGCGAACGGGAACCACCGCCCGCCCAGCACCGCGATCGCCGCACTGCCCGCCACACCCCCGGCCGCCGTCCCCAGGTACAGCGCACTGCTGTTCAGCGAGATCAGCAGCGGCGCGTTCCCCGGATCGATCGACGCCAGCCGGTGCGGCAGCGCCACCGACACCGCCCACCCCGCCAGCGGCACCACCGCCGCGTACACCAGCGCCCCCGGCATGCTGCGCCCCAGCCACGGCAGCGCGGCGAACGCGCCCGCCGCCACCGTCGAGCCGGTGAGCAGCACCCGCCGCACCCCGACCCGGTCCACCAGGCGCCCGCCCAGCCAGCTGCCCGCCACCGACATCACGCCCGCCGTCAGCAGCACCAGGCTCAGCCGGTCCGCGTCGCCCCCGGTCGCCCCCGAGACGGCGGTGGCCAGGTAGATGTAGACGCACTGGAAGGCCAGGAAGAACGCCAGCGTGGTGGCCGCCGCCCCCAGCACCCGCCGCTGCCCCAGCGGGGCCAGGCGCGCCCGCAGCCCCGGCGCCGCCACCGGCGCCGGCAGGTCGCGCAGCAGCAGCGCCAGCCCCGCCAGCGCCGCCACGCCCAGCGCGGTGACCAGCCACATCGTCATCCGCCAGTCGCCGCGCCCCACCCAGGTGCCCAGCGGCACGCCCAGCGCGGTGGCCACCGTCATCCCGCCCAGTACGGTGGCCAGCGCCCGTCCGCGCCGCTCGGGGGCGACCAGGGTGGTGGCCACCGCGTTGGCGGTCGGCGTGTACAGCGCGGCCCCGGCCGCCGCCAGGACCCGGGTGGCCAGCAGCAGGCCGTAGTCGGGGGCGAGCGCGCTGAGCGCGTTGGCCGCGCTGAACACCGCGAGCGCGGTCAGCAGCAGCCGCCGGCGCGGCCAGCGGGCGGTGAGCGCGGCCAGCACCGGGGCCAGCAGCGCGTAGCCGAGCGCGAAGACGGTGACCAGCTGGCCCGCGGCCGGCACGGACACCCCCAGGTCGGCGGCGATCGGGCCGAGGATGCCGGCGACGACCATCGAGTCGGTGCCCATGGCGAAGGTGCCGAGGGCGAGCAGGAGCAGGCGTACGGGCATGGGAAAGCCCCCCGATTGTTTGACGATAGGGCAACAGTTTGACGCTCGTCAAACACTAGGGATGGGTGGATGATTGTCAAACCAATGTCCAGCCGACGAGGACCACGCGCCATGACCGAAGACGAGCGGCTGCCCCAGCCCGCCACCGCCGACATCGACCTCGTCACGGTCCTGCACGCCCTCGGCGACCCCGTCCGGATGACCCTGCTGCTCAGCTACGCCGACGGCGCCGAACACTCCTGCGCCCCCCGCGACCTGGGCCTGGACCACCTCCACAAGTCGACCGTCTCCCACCACATGCGCGTCCTGCGCGAGGCCGGCGTCACCACCACCCGCGTCGCCGGGCGCAACCGCTTCGTCAGCCTGCGCCGCACCGACCTCGACGCCCGCTTCCCCGGCCTGCTCGACGCCCTCCTCGCCGGTGCGCCCGCCGCCCTCGACGGCTGAACCTGCCTGAACCTGCCTGGATCCGCCAGGACCCACCGCCCGCGGGGTGCCGGGTCGGTGGGTCCTGGAGTGGGAAGTCGACCTGTCCGACTTCTCGTGGCGGCGCCGTGCCGGGGCGTCCGTCGACAGGAGGTCGGAAGGGGATCGGCAGGGGATCGGCAGGGAATCAGTAGGGGGTCGGGCGGTTCTCGCGGGCCCACAGCTGTTCGGCCTCGCTCTGGGACGGGGGCGGGGCGATCCCGTTGATCATCCACAGGTCCCGGGGCGTCTCGTCGATGTGGAACTCGCAGTACAGGCCGCGCCCGGTGGTGTGGGGCGCGAGGAGGGCGGCGAGGGCCTCCCGGGTGCGCTTGCGCAGGTCGGGGTCCTCGGTGTGCCGGGCGATGTGCTCGACCACGATCCGCACCGCGTCGTGCGCGGGCTGGTCGCCCACGTGGAAGGAGTCGGCGCCGATCTCGTGGAAGAGCGTCATCACGTAGAACTTCGGCAGCCCGAAGCGGGTGTAGAACCCGGTGATGTCGGCGGCGAGCTGCTGCTTCTGCCCGGGGGTGTAGGTGCCGGGAGGGTGGTAGACGTGCCACAGGGGCATGGGTGTTCTCCTCGGTGTCGGCCGGCGGTGGCCGGCGGGTTTCGACGGGTTTCGGCGGGGTGCGGTTCAGCGGCGGATGGGGATGGTGAGGCCCTCCACCGGGCCGGGGAGCGCGGACTTGAGCGCCCGGGTGAGGTCGTCGACGAGGACTTCGCGATCGCCGCGCTCGACGCCGTCCAGGACGATGCGGGCCACCTCGGCGGCCGGGATCTTGTCGACGGGCAGGGCCGCCACCATCTCGGTGTCCGCGAAGCCCAGGTGCACGCCGACGACCTGGGTGCCCTGGGCGGCGAGCTCCAGGCGCAGGGAGTTGGTCAGGGACCACAGGGCGGCCTTGGAGGCGCCGTAGGCGCCGGCGCCCGCGCCCCAGGACAGCGCGGAGTGGATGTCGACCAGCGCTCCGCCGCCACGGGCCGCCAGCACCGGCGCGAAGGCCCGGGCGATGCGCAGCGGGCCCAGGACGTTGGTGTCGAAGGTCGCCTGGACCTGCCGCAGGTCGCCGGTGAGCAGCGCTCCCGGGTACAGGACGCCGGCGTTGTTGAAGACGAGGTCGACGTCCTGGACGCGCTCGGCCAGGGCGGCCACCGAGGCGTCGTCGGTGACGTCCAGGGCGAGGACCTCCACCCGCCCGTCCTCGCTGGGCACGGGGGTGCGGGCGGTGGCGTAGACCTTCTTCGCGCCGCGCGCCAGCAGTTCCCCGACGAACGCCCGGCCGAGGCCGCGCAGGCCTCCGGTGACCAGGGCGGTGGAGCCGTCGATCACGGTCATGTGCGTGTTCCTCGCTCTCGGAAGGCGGCGCCCGCAGCCGGGGTACCGCAACGTTTAGATTATTACCATCATCTAAACTGGATGGGGAAGCCCGGATGGGAAAGTAGGACCACCACCACCGCAGGACGAGGAAAGGAACGCAGGCATGCCCCGCGTGTCACGGGCCGAGGCCGAACGCCACCGCCAGGAGGTGATCGACCACACCGCCAGACTGATCCGGGAGCAGGGCTCCGACCAGGTCAGCGTCCCCCAGGCGATGGCCGCCGCAGGCCTGACGCACGGCGGCTTCTACCGGCACTTCACCTCCAAGGACGACCTCGTCGCCCAAGCCCTCACGGCCGCCTTCACCGAACGCCGCGAAGCCATGGACCGCCTCGCCGACGACCCCACCCCCGACCCGGCCGCCGCCGACCCGACCGCGCCCCAACACCCCACCCCCCGCGCCGAGTTCCTCGCCCGCTACCTCTCCGCCCCCCACCGCGACAACCCCGGCCAGGGCTGCGCCGCCGCAGCCCTGGCCGCCGACGCGGCCCGCGCCGAACCCGGCTCCCCGCTGCGCACCGCCTTCACCGCCGGACTGCGCGACCTGGCCGACGGCTTCCAGCACCTGCCCGACGCCGCCGACCGCGAGAGCGCCCTCGCCGACCTGTCCACCATGGTCGGAGCCCTCCTCCTGGCCCGCGCCAGCGAGGACCCCGCCCTGTCCGACGAACTCCTCACCGCGGCCCGCCACCGCCTGACCACCACCCCCGCCGCGGACGCGGACACGGGCGCGCCGTCCGCGTAGGGCCCGCAGGCCCAGCCCGTGATCGCGCGCACCCGGCCGGGGTCCGGGTGCGGCTCGTACGCGGTGCTGCACTCGCTGATCAGCGTGCCCGCCTTCGCGCCGCAGGGGGCACAGCTGGTTCATGCCGCTCGGGCCGGCGGGGCCGCAGCACCCCCGGGAATGCCTCCCGCCGGGATGCGGCTGGAGTGACGGTGCGTCATCGGGGTGCAGGACCACGGTGTTCCGGGGCCCCGCGGAACACCGGGAACCCGGCGCCGTCCGGATCGCCGACGCAGGGACCCCCGGCGAAGACCGGCAGGCATGCGTCGGAGGGCGCGAGCGGGGCGCCCCACGGCCCGGGTTCCAGGGCGAAGAAGCCGGGCAGTCTGGTCAGCGGTCCGGCGATCGGGGGCGGTCGCAGGCCGCCCACGCGAACACGGTCACCCGGCGTTCCCGACACCCGGCGCGCGCCCTGCCGACCGGACAGGACCTGGCCGCTGCGCCGGGGGAGTGCGGGGCCCGCGCCGATCTACCGGCCCGGCGGGCGGCCTCCGGCCGGGCCGGGCGGCTGGCCGGGGCAGAGACGGGTGGCCAGTTCGAGCAGGTCCCGGAGGGCGTGCTGCTGGGGGGCGGTGAGGCCGGCCAGCGGCGAGTCCTGGGTGAGGAACGCGAGCAGGCGCGTGCGCAGCGCCGCGCCCTCGGCGGTGAGGACGAGGTGCTTGGCGCGGCGGTCGGTGGGGTGCGGTCGGCGCTCGACCAGGCCCTGCTTCTCCAGCCGGTCGACGACGAAGGTGGTGTTGGAGGGCTCGCAGTTCATGCGCTGGGCGAGTTCGCGCATGGTCAGCGGCCCGGTCATCTCCCGCAGCGCGGTCGCCTGGGGCGCGGTCAGGCCCAGGGTGACGGCGCGTTCGCGGACGTGGTCGGCGATCTGCTGGGCCAGCCCGTTCACCAGGCCGCACAGCTCCCATTCGGGGGTGGCCTGCGGTCGGGGGGGCGTCGTCATGGCTCCATCCTAGCGAGTCCATCAAGCCATCATATTTATCACTTGAACCTTTATGCCTTGAATCTTTCTAGCTTGATGCTTATGGTGGCAAGGCCCGCCGCCGTCGCCACCGGCCCGGCGGCGGACCGACACCGAAGAGGGGAAGGGACCATGGCGAACTTCGAAGCCGACGCGGCCCACCGGGACGAGCGGCTGCGACGGCCCTCCGGCATCCGCTCCGTACAGCTCGGCGACACGAAGGTGACCTTCGTGCCGGACGGCGTCGTCCTGCTGCCGCCGCGCGGCTGGCTGCCCGAGACCACCGACCGGACGTGGGCGGAGCGCCCGCAGTACCTCGACGCCTCCGGCCAGTTCGTCGCGACCGTCGGCGCGCTGCTCGTCGAGCACGCCGGGCGCGCCCTGCTGATCGACGCGGGCTTCGGGCCCCGCTCGCTGCCGGCGGACCCGAGCGTCCCGCACGGCCCCGGCCACGGCGGCGCGCTCCTCGACAACCTCGCCGAACTCGGCCGCCGGCCGGACGACATCGAGGCGGTGGCCTTCACCCACCTGCACTCCGACCACACCGGCTGGGCCTGGCATCCCGCCCCCGGCGGCGACCGGCCGGCCTTCGCCCACGCCGACTACCTGGTGTCCGAGGCGGAATGGGCCGGCCACCTCGCCCGGCCGGACGGGCCCGGCGCGGTCGAGGGGGCCGCCGTCCTGGCCCCGCGCGTGCGCACGGTCGCGCACGGGCAGGAGGTCTTCCCCGGCGTCCGGGTGCACGTCGGCGCCGGCCACACCCCCGGACACGCCGAGTACACCGTCACCGCGGGCGGGCAACGGCTGATCGCCTTCGGCGACGCCATGCACTCGCCCGTCCAGGTCGACCACCCCGAGTGGTCCGTGTCCGTCGACCACGACCCGGCCCGCGCGGTCGAATCCCGCCGCCGCCTCGTCGCCGAACTCGCCGAACCCGACACGATCGGCTTCGGCGTCCACTTCGCCGACGTCGTCTTCGGCCGCGTCCGCCACGACGGCCCCGGCCCCGCCTGGCACCCGCTGGACGCCTGACCGGCCCCCGGGCCCCGCCCGGGGCCCCTTCGGGGGTGTCCACCGCGCCCGCCCGGCCGCCGGCCTTCGGCGCGGATCCCGCACGGCTCCGGCATCGCCGCGGACGTCAGGCGACGCCGGAGCCCCCGCCGTCACCACCCGCATGCCGCTCGACCGCGCTCGGAAACCCGCCGGAAGCCGGCCGCGGGGCCACGATGTCCGGGGAAGCCTTCGGCACCCACCCACGACGGCGCTTGCCGTGGCGCCGCGGCCCGTGATCGGATGGCGCGAGCATCGCGTGCCGGTGACGGACAGCGTCAGGCATGGAGGTGCGGAACCGAAGGGACCGCCTCCCGTGGCCTCCCAGGACGGCGACCGCGCGGTCGCCCTGAGCCTTCAACTCTCCCAAGCGCACCAGGAACTGCGCCGCCGGATCGGCCGGATCAGAGCCGGAATCGGACAGCGCCGCCCGGGCGACGACACACTGCGCACCCACTGCCTGGCCTTCTGCGCCGCGCTGACGGCACACCACCAGGGCGAGGACGAGGGCATGTTCGCCCACCTGCTGCGCGAACGCCCGCAGCTCGCCGGGACGGTCGCCAAGCTCGTCGAGGACCACGAGATGATCGCCGCCATCCTCACCAGGGTGCGCGAACTCGCCGACCACGCCGCCGAATCGCCCGGCGACGGGCTGGAAGCGGTCGGGCGCGAACTCGACGGACTCACCGCGATCATGGAATCCCACTTCGCCTACGAGGAACGCACGATCAGCGAGGCCCTCGACAGCGCGGTACCCGACGGCGGCTGGCCCGACCAGGTGTTCCGGTTCGGCTGACGAGCGAGCCCCTGCCTGCGGGGGAACGGAATTATGTTGTGACGTGAGGGCCTGCGCTGTAGACATGCCGCGATGACGATTTTTCATTGCGCCGCCTGCGGCGAGGCCCTCACGGCCGACCTTGAGCCCCTCCCGGCGGTTCCTGCCCGGCACCTGTTCGAGGGCGAGCTCGTCAACGGCCGGCGACAGGCCCCGCCCACCATGCCCCGTGGCCACTACGCCGTCGATCCGCAGCCGCACGGGCCGCCGTTCGTCCCGGCCGAGGACCAGGACGACTGGCCTCCCGCCTACCCCGGCGGCCCGTGCATCAGCGACTTCGACGGAACGGTCGTCGTCTCGGCCGGACCCCGGAACACCTTCGTCCTGCACCCCGAGGACGGGACCGGCCTCACCTGGCACACAACAACGACCGGGCCACCCAGCTGCTGCGGAGCCCCCGGCGACGGCCCACCCAACCGTGCCTGCCACTGCGGCGCCGTGGTCGGAAGCGAGATGTCGGACTGCTACACACCCTACGAACTCCACCTGCTGCCCGACGCCGTCCGCCCCGCTGCCCACACCCCCGACCACTGACGCACGCGTCCACACGGACCCCACGGGCGACTGGACGGCCGAGACGAGGCTGTCACCAGTACCCAACAGTTCCTTTGTTCCACCCAGGAATTGCCGCTACCGGGCGTCGAACTCACCCGCGCTGACGGCGGTGACGAAGGCCCGCCAGGCGGGGGAGGGGAAGAGGAGGACGGGCCCGCCGGGGTCCTTGGAGTCCCGGACGGGCTGCACACCGGTGAAGCCGTCGGCGACCTCGACGCATTCGCCTCCGCCGCCGCTGTAGCTGCTCTTGCGCCAAGTGGTGTCCATCGCGGTTGCCTCCTGCGGCCGGAGTGGAAAGTCGATGGGGATGACTTCCCACTCCGGCGCCGGGTTAGACGCAGGTGTCAGCGCGGGCCGGAACGGATGTCGCTGCCCCGGGACCAGAGTTCTTCGACGTGTTCGGCGAAGCGGTCGAACATGCCGTTCTCCTCGCTGCGCCGCAGGTGCATCAGGGGTGAGTCGTGGCCGACGGTGCGGGCGAGGTGGGGCGTGACGAGGGCGTGCTCGTCGAAGCGGAAGACGGAGAGGCCGACGTGGTTCGGGCCGTCGTCCGGAGCGCTGAACCGGGCCTCGATGCCCTCGGTGCCGGAGAGCTTGGCCAGGTTCTCCAGGGTGACCCTGATCCTGGTGGACACCGTGAGCGCCACGTCCTCGATCTGCTCCCGCTGACGCGTCGTGTCGGAGACCGGATCCCCGAGGAGAAACCGGACCCGGCAGCCGCTCTCGGCCTTGCGCCGCAGAGTCTGCAACAGGGCGGGCTGCTCCAGCCACACGAAGTAGCTGGTGTAGCCGGCGAGGAAGATGTCGGACCGGGCCTCGGCGATCAGCTGCGCCCAGACCGACTGCGGGCAGGCCGAGCGGTACGGGTAGACGGCGAACACCTCCCGGTCGTGCCCGGTCTTGACGTTCGCCCGGACGGTGTTGGGCCAGATCATCCGTTCATCACCCCCTGAGGTCACGGCGGCGGGTTGAACCGGGTGGAGGGGTTGAGAAGGCCCCGCCGCCCTGGATCGGGGCGTCGGGGCCGGAGTTGCTGCTACCGGGCGTCGAACTCGCCGGCGTGGATGGCGGTGACGAAGGCCTGCCAGGCGGGGGAGGGGAAGAGGAGGACGGGCCCGTCGGGGTCTTTGGAGTCGCGGACGGGCATGAGTCCGGTGAAGCCGTCGGCGACCTCGACGCACTGACCGCCACTGCCGCTATAGGAGCTCTTGCGCCAGGAAGCGCGAGTCAGTTTGACGTCCATTCAAGGTCCCTCCGTACCGAGCGGATCATAGCTACTGAGTCGGCCTGATTCTTGGCCTCGGCCAGCAGTTGATCGTAGTCCCTGAGCAAGGCTGCGATCGACTCGGTATCGCGGTCGAGGTAGCCGCGCTGCTCGGTCTCGCTGTAGGCGATCATTTTGCGTGTCGGCAGCATCAGCATGGTTACTACGCGAGTGAACGGCCTGCTCTCGCCGAGAGAGTAGGGAGCCACCTGGATGAAGATCCTGGGTTGACTGGCCAGTCTTTCAAGGTGGAGTAGTTGCTCGATCATGACGTCTCGGCCGCCGATGGTCCTCCTGAGACAGCTTTCGTCCAGCACCGCGTGCAGAATCGGCGGAGGCGTTCGGTGCAGGGTTTGCTGCCGGGTGAGGAGGTAGTTGATGCGTTCTTCGGCTTGCTCCGGAGTGGCTGTGCCTCGCCTGATATTCCCCTGCTCCCAAGCAGTGGCGTATGCCTTGGTCTGCAGAAGGCCATGGATGACGTTGATCTCGAAGAGCTTGATCTGCTCCGCGGTCGACTCGTAGTTGGCGTACTCGGGGAAGCCCGGGACCAGGGCAGTGTGCTTGAGCTGCCAGTACATCAGCAGCAGGGTCCCGCCGGTCTGCAGGACCTCGTCGGCCTTGGTAGCAAACTTCTCACTCGGCGGTCGCTGCGCAAGTTCGACGAACGAGACGTAGGACGGGTGGACTCCGATCTTGCGCGCGAGCTGTTCCTGCTTGAGCCCCATCGCCCTGCGTGACCTGCGGAGTTGGACCCCGAACGGAGCCCAGGGAGATGACTGCGGGTCAATTTCCTTGATGTTCACCATGGCTGCTCCAACTCTCCAGACCACTGAGGTCAAGTCGTCTGCCACTTCCGATGCTAGGCGACACAGAGCCACCATGTGCACAGAACGTGAAACTCTGATCGCGGAAGGTTACTCCCATGGGCGATGTCCAAGTGCCCCGGCTGCACGGCTACGGGGTCCGCTGGGACCCGGAGGGCCGGTGTTACCGGGTGCGGAACGAGACGACGGGGGAGTGGCTGCGCAGCGGCACCTCGGGTGAGCTGGCCTCCTTCTCCTCGTTCTCCGCCGCCTTCAGTGCGTGGCGGGGGTTCGAGGCACGGCGGCAGGTGGGGGCATGATGGGAGCCGCCCTCAACCGCGCCACCGCCGACCAGCGGCGCCAGGCGGCCGACGTCCTGGACGACCTGACCACCGTCCTCGCCCTGGCCGGGGTGAAGTTGCCCTCCGTCGAAGTCGATTGGGAGTACGGCCGCAGGACGGGCTGCTACCTCATCGGCCTCGGCTGCGCCCGCCCGTCCGAACTCCTGCGGGTCGTGGACCTGCTGCGCAAGGGGCTGCGCTACGAGCGCCTGACGCATGACGACTGAACTCCTCGTCCGCCTGCTCTGGTGGGCGGGCTTCTCCCTCGTACTCCTCGCCGCCCTCAGGAAGTGAACCGTCCGATGCGTGACCCCCGTCTGCTCGCCAAGCCGCCGGTGTGCCGGCTCGGCTGCCTCGTCCTCGTGCGCAACCCGCGCGGCGACGTCCTGCTCGTCGACCCGGACTACATGGACGGCCTGATCCTCCCGGGCGGCGCCGCCCAGCCCAACGAGCCGCCCAACCTCGCCGCCGCGCGTCACCTCCTCGCTGAGACCGGCCTTAACCTGCGCCTCGCGGACGTCCTCGCGGTCGACTTCACCCCCGCCGACCGTTACCTGGAGCGCCTCAACCTGGTCTTCGACGGCGGGACCGTCACCGAGCACGCCGCCGCCCGCCTGACCGTCCCGCCCCGGCACCGCAGCGGCCTGTTCGGCGCCCGCTTCGTCCCCGCCCACGAACTCCCGGACGTCATGGCCCCCGCCCAGGCCGCCCGCGCCGCCGAAGCCCTCGCCAACCGCGCCGTCCCCCTCCTCCTCCACGGCCAACGCACCACCTGCGACGAGAACCGGCCCCCACCGCGCTAGAACGCCGGGCGGCAGCTACCTCGCCGACACCCGAACCCGAACCCGAACCCGGCCCCGGCAGTGGGCGCTCAGCTGACGCCCCGCAGGACACACAGGGTCCCCTGCGGCGCGTGGAACGCCTGCCGCACCTCCCACGCGCCGCTCTGCCCCGCCTTGACGTTCACCGCCGTGTCGCCGAGGGCGAGCACCGTGGCCTTCGCCGAGGTGAAGTAGACGACGATCCGGTAGTCCGCGTCCCGGCCGCCGGGGTTCACCGCGGTGCCGGCCGCGCGCCAGCCGTCCTTGGTCGCCTCGCAGGTGCCGATGGTGACCTGCTTGCGCTTCTCCTGGTCGTTGGCGACGGACGACGGCGGCGGCAGCGTCGGCTGCTCCAGCACGGCGATCTCACCGCTGCTCGCAGCGTCCTCGGAGGGCGCGGCCGTAGCGGCCTGCACGTCCTGACTGCCACCGCTGTGGGGCTGGCGGCAGCCGGACAGGGCGGCGAGGGCGAGCAGTGCGATGCCGGCGGCGGCACCCGCTCGGGCCTTGTGCTTGGTTTCGCGCATCTCTTACTTCCTTCGGCTGTGGGCGGCGCCAGGAACGATCACACCGGTGTCACCGCAGAGGGGCCCGGCCTGTCTTACCGTGCCGGTGCGGGCGGCGCGGGCTCGGCGGGCCTGGCGGTGGCGGAGGTTCATCCGTTCGGCTGAGGTTCGTCCCGTCGTCCGCCCCTCACCCACGGGCCGGACGGACGACGGACGGACGACGGACGGGCACAGAACGGCGGGGGGGGGGGGGGGGGGGGGGGGGGGGGGGGGGGGGGGGGGGGGGGGGGGGGGGGGGGGGGGGGGGGGGGGGGGGGGGGGGGGGGGAGAGGGTGCACAAAAAACAG
>NZ_JBWKEQ010000064.1:21648-41039 GCF_056435365.1 Kitasatospora sp. NPDC043949
TCGCCTTCCTCGTCCCTACTGTTCAACGAATCGAAGCACGACACCCCAACCCCCCCCCCCCCCCCCCCCCCCCCCCCCCACCACCACCCCCCCCCCCCCCCCCCCCCCCCCCCCCCCCCCCCCCCCCCCCCCCCCCCCCCCCCCCCCCCCCCCCGCCGTCAGCCGCCGTTGCTAGCCGCGACGACGGGTGCGGCGCGTCACCAGCGCCAGCCCACCGCCGAGGAGCAGGAGACTCCCCGCCAGCCCGGCCAGGTGGGTGTTCGCGCCGGTGCTCGGCAGGTGGCCGTGCGGCGGCTTCGCGGTCACCGTCGCGCTGGACGGCGGGGAGGTCACCGGCGGACCGGACGGCGGAGTGCCCGTCGCCGTCGAGGTATTGGTGATCTTCCCGCTGTTCAGGTCGGCCTGCGTGACGGTGTAGGTGGCGGTGCAGGTCACGGACGCGCCCGGTGCGAGAGAGGCGGCGCCGGCCGGGCAGGTCACCACGGGCGCGGTGCCGCTGCCGGAGAAGGCCGTCTCGTTCACCGTCACGTCGGTCAGTGTGACGTTCCCGGTGTTGGTCACCAGGAAGCTGTAGTCGACGGTCTGACCCGCGGCCGTGACCGTGGTCGGGGAAGCCGACTTCACCACGGTGAGCGCCGGGGCCGGGGTGTTCGGGACGCTGGTCGAGGACGGCGGGGACGTCGCGGGCGGGCCGGTGGGCGGAGTGCCCGTCGCTGTTGCCGTGTTGGCGACCTTGCCGCCGTCCAGGTCGGCCTGCGTGACGGTGTAGCTGGCGGTGCAGGTCACGGACGCGCCCGGTGCGAGCGAGGCCGCGCCCGCCGGGCAGGTCACCACGGGAGCGGTGCCGCTGCCGGAGAACGCCGTCTCGTTCACGGTGACGTTGGTCAGGGTCACGTTGCCGGTGTTGGTCACCAGGAAGGAGTAGTGCAGCATCTGGCCGACGGCGGTCAGTTCCGTCGCATCCACCGACTTGACGATGGTGAGCGCCGGGTTGGACGTCGCGGTGACGGTCGCGCTGGACGGCGGTGAGGTTACGGGCGGGCCGGTGGGCGGTGTGCCGGTGGCCGTCGCGGTGTCCGTGATGCTGCCGGCGTTGAGATCAGCCTGTGTGACGGTGTAGGTGGCGGTGCAGGTCACGGACGCGCCGGGCGCGAGGGAGGCGGCGCCTGCCGGGCAGGTGATCACGGGCGGGGTGCCGGTGCCGGAGAACGCGGTCTCGTTCACCGTCACGTTGGTCAGGGTCACGTTCCCGGTGTTGGTCACCAGGAAGCTGTAGTCCACGACCTGCCCGACGGTCGAAACCGTGGTCGGCGAGGCGGACTTGACGATGGTGAGCGCCGGGGCCGGGGTGTTCGGGACGCTGGTCGAGGACGGCGGGGACGTCACCGGCGGGCCGGTGGGCGGGGTACCTGTCGCCGTCGCCGTGTTGGTGACCTTCCCACTGTCGACATCCGCCTGCGTGACGGTGTAGCTGGCGGTGCAGGTCACGGACGCACCGGGCGCGAGGGAGGCGGCGCCGGCCGGGCAGGTGATCACGGGCGGGGTGCCGGTGCCGGAGAACGCGGTCTCGTTCACGGTGACATTGGTCAGGGTCACGTTCCCGGTGTTGGTCACCAGGAAGGAGTAGTGCAGCACCTGGCCGGCACCGGTCAGTTCCGTCGCATCCACCGACTTCAGGATGGTGAGCGCCGGGTTGGACGTCGCGGTGACGGTCGCGCTGGAGGGCGGTGAGGTCACCGGCGGGCCGGTGGGCGGTGTGCCGGTGGCCGTCGCGGTGTCCGTGATGCTGCCCGCGTTGATGTCGGCCTGCGTCACCGCATAGCTCGCAGTACACGTCACCGACGCGCCGGGCGCCAGCGAGGCCGCGCCGGCCGGGCACGTCACCACCGGTGGGGTGCCGGTGCCGGAGAACGCGGTCTCGTTCACCGTCACGTCGGTGAGGGTGACGTTGCCGGTGTTGGTGACCAGGAAGCTGTAGTCCACGACCTGCCCGACGGTCGAAACCGTGGTCGGGGACGCGGTCTTCATGATCGTGATCGCCGGAGCCGGTGTCGCGGTGACGGTTGCGCTGGAGGGCGGTGAGGTCACCGGCGGGCCGGTGGGCGGAGTGCCCGTCGCCGTTGCCGTGTTGGTGATCGAGCCCGCGTTGATGTCGGCCTGCGTCACCGTGTAGGGGGCGGTGCAGGTCACCGACGCGCCGGGGGCGAGGGAGGCCGCGCCTGCCGGGCAGGTGATCACGGGTGGGGTGCCGGTGCCGGAGAACGCGGTCTCGTTCACCGTCACGTTGGTGAGGGTGACGTTGCCGGTGTTGGTGACCAGGAAGCTGTAGTCGACGGTCTGCCCGACGGCGGTGACCGTGGTCGGGGACGCGGTCTTCACGATCGTGAGCGAGGGCGTCGCGGGGACCGGGGTGTTGGTGAAGGTGCAGAGCACCATCGGGCTGTTCTTGCCCTCCACCGTGGGCGGGAACGGCAGGTTGAAGGTGGTCGCTCCGGTGCCCGAGGCGACCGGGGCGTTGCCGTTGGCGGTGTCGACGCAGTCGTAGGCGGTGGTGTAGTTGGCGAGGCTGCCGGAGGCGGCGGTCTCGGTCAGCGTGTAGGTGGTCCCCGACACGGCGATGACCGGGCCGGCGGGGGGTGTCTGGACGCCGGTGCTGGTGCCGGTCGTGGTGGCGGTGTTGCCCTGGGTGATGCCGCCGCCGGTGATCGCCAGGCCGAACTGGTCGTTCGAGGTGGTCGACTCGGCGAACCGGCCGACGATGTTCTTCTGCAGGGCCAGGGTCGGGTTGGTGGAGCAGGCGCCGAGGTCCACGGACAGGAAGGCGTTGTTGGAGTACGGCGTGGGCCCGGCCGTGATCGCGCCGGTGTTCGGGTTGAGCTGCTCCAGGTAGGTGGTGCTCCCCGAGGCGAACTCGATGTAGAGGTTTCCGGCGTTGTCGAAGGCCGCCCCGTTGAACGAGTTGCCGTTCGGGTTGGGCAGGGTGCTCAGCACCGTGTCGGTCAGCGGCACACCGGTGGCCGACCCCGTGGTGGGGATCGGCCCGGCCACCCGACCGATGGCGGCGTCGGTGCCGACGGAGGAGAGGACGTAGAGGTTGCCGGCGGCGTCGAAGGTGATGTCGCCGTTGGGGCCGGAGGCTCCGGTGACCGGCAGGTCGAACGTGGCGATCACGCCGGGGATCGCGGTGTTGGTGACGGTGTTGAAGCCGTAGAGGGTGGCCACGCCGGGTGTGGTCGCCGTGCCGGGTTCGAAGCTGGCGTAGTAGTAGATGCCGTTGGCCGGGTTCACCGCGCCGGCGACGAAGGAGTCGGTGGTGGCGCCGGCGGATCCGGTGTAGGTGGTCCAGGCCCCGGTGGCCGCGTTGTAGCCGTACACGTTGACGGACCCGGCGACGGTCGGGGTCTGGTCGACCACGTAGGCGGCGGTGCCGCCGTCGGTGATTCCGAGGGCGTTGGTGAAGCCCGACCCGGCGGGGAGCGTGCTGACCGTCGTCGCGGTCACGCTGGATCCGCCGACGGTGCCGGCGGCCAGGGCGAGCAGGGTGCCGGTCGCGGCGGTGGAGGAGCCGCGCTGGATGGCGTAGATCGTGTTGCCCGTGCAGTCCAGGGGGTCGCCGGGTGCCCGGGGCAAGCGGCCGAGCGGGGCGGCGCTGCTCGGGCCGGCCGGTCCGGCCGCTGCGGATGGCGTGGTCTCTGGGGACGGCGTGGTCTCCGGGGACGGGGCTCCTGGAGCGCTGCTCTGGCCGGTGGGCGTCGAGGCCGCTGACGGGTCGGCCTTCGCCGTCGTGGCGCCGGCGCCGGGATCCTTCCACTCCAGCACGACGAGGCCGTTGCCGCCGTCGCCGCTGTGGCCGCCGCCCTTGGCCGCGTCGGCGCCGGTGTTGGCGTCGGTATCGGCGCCGTTGACGTCCGTGATGGACGGCGCGAAGCCGCCGAAGGCCGCCCCGGTGACGTACTGGCGCTCGGTCACGTGAGGGGCAAGGCCTTGCGGCCCGTCTTCAGGACCGGCCCCGGCAGCACCGGCGCCGCTCGCGGTCTCAGTCGCGCTCGTGGCCGTGCCGCCGTCGGCTGCCAGCAGGGTGTCCGCGGGGGTGTGGGACTGGCCCGACCGGATGGTGGAGGCGCCGCCGTTGCGGGCCGCCGGGGAGTCTGCGGCGTCGGGGTGCGAGCGCCCGCCCTGACCCGGTACCACCGTCAGTCGCTGTCCGGCCGTCACTTCCAGTAGCGCGGTCGCGTAGGCGCCGGCGGCGCCCGGCCGGTTCGCGTGCTCGCGGCCGGCCGCGGCGGTGTCGCCGTCGGCGGCCGCACCCGCGCCCCAGGCCTTCGCCCTGATCGAGGAGACCCCGGTGGGGACGGTGAAGTCCTGGTCGCTTCCGGTGTAGGCGAAGGACAGGCAGTCGGTGTAGCCGGCATCCGCCGGGCACGCCTGAGCCGCGTGCGCGGCGGGGGCGGCCAGCAGCGGGACGAGCGGCACCGGCGCCAGCATCAGCACGGCCGCGAGTACTCCGGACCAGCCGCGCCGATTCGGGGCGGCTCTCCCCGGTGCCTCGAAGGCTCGGGCCAAGCCCCAGCGGCGTCTGACTTCGGGCATCGGGGACTCCCCAGGGTGTTCACGGGACGCGTGGATGGCGGCATAAATACGCCATAAGGTGACGAAACGACTATGCCGTATACACCATCCGGGCCGATTCGGCACGCGGGGGAAGTCATCCCGGCGGCCCACAGGGACGGGCCGGCAATAGCGGACGGGCCGTCAAGGTGCGGCCGTCGGAGTGACGGCCGGTACTGCGGCGATCGTGGCGGCCCCCGCCCGCCCCTGGGGCTCCACCCGCCGACGGACGGTCGGGCGCAGTGGGCCCGGCGAGACCGCCTTGCGCGCGAGACCCGCTGGGCACGCCCGTGTTGTGCGTAACTCACCTTCTGCCAGAAGGAGTTGATCCGACCGGATCGAGGAGCGCCGAGCATGGCGGAGGGCCGGGGCGGTACCCGGTGCCTCCCGAACGGCCTTGGCAGGGGCGGGCCCTGTTCACGGGACGAGCACCGGGCGCTCGCGCAGGCCGCCGGCGGCGAGGCGGGTGCGGGCGTCGGCGGCGCGGGCCAGGCGCAGGGTGAGGCGGCCGTCGGCGGTGATCCACGCGTTGGCCACGCGGATGCCGCGGATGCCGCGGATGCCGCGGATGCCGCGCAGGCCCGCCGGCCGGCTGCCGCCGGCCACCGCGACGAAGGCGCCGCGGCGGCGCACCGCGCCGAGGGTGGCGGCGCCGAGCGGGGCGGCGCAGTTGGCCGGCCGGGGCTGTTCGCAGCCGGAGAATTGATGGTTCGTCAGTCGCCGGGTCCGGTGGCGAAGGCGGCGATGTCGGCCAGCGGCGGGCGGTAGCCGTGGGTGGTGTCCACGTGCAGGTGCGGCGCCGGCAGGGACGGCGGGGTGAAGTCGTCCAGCAGGTTGCCCGGGCCGGGCGGGGCGGCGAGGAGCGTGCGGTCGGCGTGCGCGGCGCGGTGCGGGTGCGTCGTCAGGCGGGTGCGGATCCGGGCGCGGGCCACTGCCGGGTCCACCCGGCAGTGCACGATGCGCAGTTCGGCGTGTTCGGCCAGCGGGCTCAGGCCGGGCCGCCACAGCCGGTCCTGGTACGCGGCCTCCGCCACCACGCTCACCCCCGCGCGCACCAGGACCTCCAGGACGTCGAAGAACGCCGCGCGCACCGCCTCGTCGGGGTTCCCGGCCCGGGTGCCCGCGTGCACCAGGCCCTCCTTCAGCTCGTCCCGGCACACCGCCGGGCAGCCGAGGGCCTGTGCCAGCGCGTGGGCCAGCGTCGTCTTCCCGCTGCCCGGCCCGCCGCTCACCACGATCAGCATCTCGGACCCCTTTCGTCAGGCCAGGTCAGGTCAGGTCAGGTCAGGGCGCGGAGCAGGCGGTCGGCGAGGGTGGGGTAGGGGCGGCAGTCCAGGACGGGCAGGTGGTGGGTGCGGGCCTGGTCGGCGAGCCAGTGGGAGTAGCGGGCGCTGACGGCGGCGCGGCGCTCCTGCGGGCCGCAGTCGGGTTCCCGCTGGGCGTAGTTGGCGCTGATGCCGGCCGCGTCGCCCTCGTGCAGGAACGCGGCGCGCACGACGCGGCCCTGTCCGGCGGCCTCGGCGGCGGCGCGGGCGGCGGCGGCCGGGGTGAGGTAGTCGCCTTCGACGATCGCGGGCACGTCGACGGTGAGGCGGTTGCGCACCACGCCGAGCAGGGCGTCGTCCAGGGCGCGGGCGGTGGCGATCTGCAGTTCCAGGACGCGGTCGGCGGGCAGCGCGTCGGGGTCGTCGAGCCCGTCGAAGTGGTGCAGGCCGGGGTGGCCCTCGGCGGTGGTGGCGGCGTGCAGGGCGGCGGCGACGTCGTCGAACTCGACCACGAACGCGCCGCTGTGCCGGGCGAGTTCGGCGGCGGCGCGGCTCTTGCCGAGGCCGGAGGCGCCGCCGAGCAGCAGGACGTCCCAGGTGGGGGCGCTGCCGTTGCCGTTCCCGTTGCCGTCCCTGCTGCCGTTGTCGTCGTTGCTGCGCATCCGGGCACGGTACCCGCCGCGCGGGGTGGGGCGGTAAGCGGTTTCGGGGGCGGGCGGGCTCTGAGGGGTGAGGGAGATGTGGGACTTCCTCGCCTGGCCCCCGGCGCCCGACAGCCGGCCCCGGCCCGGTCCCGTCCGTCACCCGCGCCGCGCCCGCCCCCGGCGCGGCGCGGGTGACGGGAAGCGGGCGCACTGTCCCCGGTGGTGCCGGCCGCCGGGCGCCGGTTCAGTCGTCGTGCAGCGGGCGGCGCACCGCCCAGGGCAGGACGAACCACAGCCCGGCGAAGATCAGCGCGACGACGGAGGTGATGGCCAGGGCCGTGGCGGTCCCGAGCACGACGTCCAGGACGAGCAGCACGGCGCCGGTGAGCGCGCAGGCGAGCAGCATCAGGCCCAGCTGGGCGATGTGGGCGGAGACCTTGACGATCCGCGCCTTGCCGGGGTGGCGGAACAGCCCGCGGTGCAGCGCCACCGGGGTGGCGAACACGGCCGAGGAGATGACGGCCAGCAGCAGGGTGGTGACGTAGACGTCCTGCTGGCCGTCGGTGAGGGTGGCGAAGCGCGGGGTGAAGGCGACCCCGAGCAGGAACGCGAACACGATCTGCACGCCGGTCTGCAGCACCCGCAGCTCCTGCAGCAGTTCCACCAGCCGCCGGTCGGCCCGGGCCCCCGGGCTCTCCGGGCTGCCGGACGGCGACGGCTGGGGCGGCTGGGGCTGCGGTCCGGGCTCGGGTTCGGGCTGGGACGGCGGCGGAGTGCTGGTCATGCGTCACATTCTGCTGGCCCGCCGCCCGGTGCGGTGCCGTCCAGGCGGTGCTGCCAGGCGGTGAGGAGGGTCTGCAGGGCGGCGGCCTCCTCGGGGGACAGGAGGGCGAGCAGGCGGTGCTCGTTGCGCATGTGGGCGGTGAACGCCTCGTCGATCAGCCGCAGGCCGGCGTCGGTGAGGGCGACGAGGCGCCCGCGCCGGTCGCCCTCGGCGAGGCGGCGGGTGACCAGCCCGGCGCGTTCGAGGCGGTCGATCCGTTTGGTCATCGCGCCGGTGGTGACCATGGTGTGGGCGGCGAGCTCCCCGGGGGCCCGCTCGTATGGGGCGCCGGCCCGGCGCAGCGCGGCCAGGACGTCGAACTCGCCCTCGCCGAGGCCGTAGCGGGAGTAGACCAGGGCGAGTTCGCCGGTCAGCCGGGCGGCGAGGCGGTGCAGGCGGCCGATGACGGCCAGCGGGGAGACGTCGAGGTCGGGGCGTTCGCGCCGCCACTGGGCCTGGATCAGCGCCACGTGGTCGGCGTCCGCGCCCGGCGGGGAGGGCGTCCGGGGGTGCTGCTGGTGGTGCTCCATGGGGCCATCCTACCGCCAGTACCTTCCTGGGAAGGTATATTGCCTTCCATGGAAGCCAATCTGCGGTGGGTGCTGCTGACCGCGGTCGCGCCGCTCGCCTGGGGCGCCAACTACTACGTCACCCACGCCTACCTGCCCGCCGACCGGCCCCTGTGGGGCGCGGCCCTGCGCGCCCTGCCCGCCGGACTGGTCCTGCTCGCCCTGTCCCGCCGCCGCCCGCACGGGCCCTGGTGGTGGCGCAGCGCCCTGCTCGGACTGCTGAACGCCGCGGTGTTCTTCGTCCTGCTCTACCTCGCCTCCCAACTGCTGCCCACCAGCACCGCCGCCACCGTCATGGCCGCCTCCCCGCTGGCGATGCTGCTCACCGCCTGGGCGCTGGCCGGGCAGCGCCCGCACCGCGCCCACCTGGTCGGCGCGGTGGTGGGCCTGGGCGGGGTGGCGCTGACGCTGCTCGGCGCGGGCGGCACGGTCAGCGGGGCGGGGCTGGCGGCGTCGGTGGCGGCGATGCTGGTCTCCTGCGTCGGCTACGTGCTGGCCGCCCGCTGGCGCGAGGGCGCGGACCCACTGGCCGTCACCTCCTGGCAGCTGACCGCCGGCGGCCTGATGCTGCTGCCCCTGGCCGCCGCCGTGGAGGGCGCGCCCCCGGCGATGGACGCCCGCACGCTCCCGGCCTTCGGCTACGTCGCCCTGGTGGCCACCGCCCTCGCCTTCGCCCTCTGGTTCGCGGGCCTGCGCCACCTGCCGGCCGGCACGGTCGGGCTGCTCGGCCTGCTCAACCCGCTCGCCGGCGTCCTGCTGGGCGCCGGCCTCGCGGGGGAGGGGCTCGGCGCGCGCCAGGTGTGCGGGCTGGCCCTGGTCCTGGCCGGCGTCCTGCTCGGCCGCCCCCGCGGGCCCGCCCGCCCTGCCGAAGCCTCAGTCGTGGCCAAATCCATGACCCGCGTCAAGAATTGACGGACCGACAGTCCAACAGTCGGGCCAGGTGATGGCCCAGGACGGCGCGTGCGGCCTCGGGGGAGCGGTGCCCGATCGCCACGGCCACGGCCACGGCCGCAGTCGCCGCCCGGCCCCGCCCCGTCCTGACCGGCCCCTGGCGCCCGCGCCCCGCTGCGCCGCGCCGGCGCCCGCTGCCCGTAGGCTGGGCGGGCCGTCACCGGCACAGACCGTCACCAGTACTGACAAACACGACAGAAGCGGGCAGGGGCATGCAGTTCGACGACCAGGGCGACCTCGACACCTCGCAGGTGGACGACCGGCGCGGGATCCCGGGCGGGAAGGTCGCCATCGGCGGCGGGGCGGTGGGCCTGATCGTCGTACTGTTCGCGGTCGTCCTGGGCGTGGACCCCCAGCTGCTGGGCCTGTCCTCCGGCGGCGGCTCCACCACCTCCAGCGGCGCGCACACCGCCGGCGAGGTGCAGCAGGCCTGCAAGACCGGCGCGGACGCCAACCGGCGCCAGGACTGCCGGATCGTGGCGGTCACCAACAGCGTGCAGGAGTTCTGGCGCGCCGAACTGCCCAAGCGCACGGGCACCGCGTACCGCAACGCCGAGACGGTGCTGTTCACCGGTCAGGTCTCCACCGCCTGCGGCCCGGCGACCTCCGCCGTCGGCCCGTTCTACTGCCCCGGCGACCGGAAGGCCTACTTCGACCTCGGCTTCTTCAACGAGCTCTCGGCCCGCTTCGGCGCCAAGGGCGGGCCCTTCGCCGAGTCCTACGTCGTCGCCCACGAGTACGGCCACCACATCCAGAACCTCCTCGGCACCATGCAGAAGGTGGGCAGCGACCGCCAGGGCGCCAACAGCGCCTCCGTGAAGCTGGAACTCCAGGCCGACTGCTACGCCGGGGTGTGGGCGCACCACGCCACCACCACCCCGCAGCCCTCCACCGGGCGGCCGCTGATCGCCTCCCTCACCGACCAGGACATCGCCCAGGGCCTGGACGCGGCCGCGGCCGTCGGCGACGACCGGATCCAGAAGCAGGCCACCGGCCGGGTCAACCCGGAGAGCTGGACCCACGGCTCCTCCGACCAGCGCAAGACCTGGTTCACCACCGGTTACCGCACCGGCGACCTCGCCCAGTGCGACACCTTCGGCAAGCTCTAGCCCGGTGAGCCGGCGAACCGGCTCCCGGAGTGCGGCGGCGCGCCCCTGTCAGATGTCAGGGACCGCCGCCGCGCCCGCGTTCCTAGGCTGCTGAGCACCGGCCGGACCCCACGTCAGGCCGCTCACCAGCCAAGGGAGAACCATCCATGCGCAGGATCACCCACGCCGTCGCCGCCCTCGCCCTCGCGACCGCGGCCCTGACCACCCTGACCACCCTGACCACCCTGGGCGCCGGCAGCGCCGGCGCCGCCGACGGCTCCTGGGCGGGCTGTCCGTACGGGGCGGTCTGCGTCTACCCGCAGAACCAGAACCCGGCCTCGGCCCCGAGCGAGGTGTACTGGAGCTACGGCGCGCACAACCTGAGCAACCAGTACGGCAACCACTGGGTCCTCAACAACCAGTCCGGCGGCGCCCACGCCCACCTGTGTCGGGGCTCGGGCGGCGGCAGCTGCGTCTACGACATCCCGGCGCAGAACGGCGTCTGGTACGACCTGGGCCCGATCAACTCGATCACCCTCGACCGCCCCTGACGCGTCGTTCCTGACGCACCGGTACCACCTCCGCACGGGGGCGCCCGCCGCACGGGGGACGGCGGGCGCCCCGCCTTCCTGACGCTCCGGCAGGTTGATCGACTCTTGAACGGCGGGCCCCGCAACGGGCGCCGCCGTTCCGTCATTTGGAGCTTCCTCCAGGTTTCAACTCCCCGTCAGTGTTCATGAAGATAACGAGTAGAGGCGCATCGCCCGCAGTCTGAATTTACTTATTGACGTCATGTACGCGTTCAGGTTTAACTCCCCCCACCCCGCCGCAGAGCCGCGGCGACGTCAGGGAGAGGCACCCCCATGAACGCAGCACTGCGTCGCGTCCTCATCGCCACCACCGGCATCTCACTGGCCCTGTCCATGGCCGCCTGCGGCAAGGCGGGCGGCGACAAGAAGGACGCGGCCGCCTCCGGAGACGGCAAGTCCATCGGGCTGCTCCTACCCGAGAACGCCTCCTCCACCCGCTACGAATCCTTCGACCGCCCCTTCGTCGAGGCCAAGGTGGCCGCCCTGTGCGCGGACTGCAAGGTCCTGTACAACAACGCCGAGGGCAGCGCCGCCAAGCAGAAGCAGCAGTTCGACACCCTCCTCGCCCAGGGCGTGAAGGTGATCATCCTGGACCCCTTCAACGCCAAGTCCACCCAGGGCTGGGTCCAGGAGGCCGCCGCCAAGGGCGTCAAGGTCGTCGCCTACGACCGCCTGGCCACCGGACCGGTCGCCGCCTACGCCTCCTTCGACAACGAGAAGGTCGGCGAACTCCAGGGCCAGGCCCTCGTCGACGCCCTCGGCCCGCAGGCCGCCGACGCCAACGTCGCCATGATCAACGGCGACGAGGCCGACCCCAACGCCGCCGACTTCAAGACCGGCGCCCACAAGATCCTCGACGCCAAGGTCAAGAAGATCGTCTACGAGCAGTCCGGCCAGTGGGACGCCACCGTCGCCGGCCAGAAGATCGGCGCCGCCGTCACCCAGCTCGGCAAGAACGGCTTCCAGGCCGTCTACTCCGCCAACGACGGCATGGCCGGCGCCATCATCACCCAGCTCCAGGGCGCCGGCATCAAGGTCCCCGTCGGCGGCCAGGACGCCGGCCTCGACGCGATCCAGCGCATCGTCAACGGCGACCAGGCCTTCACCATCTACAAGGCCTACCGCCCGCTCGCCGACTCCGCCGCCGAACTGGCCGTCGCCCTCCTCAAGGGCAAGGACGTCAAGGCCGTCGCCACCGCCACCGTCGACAGCGCCACCGACAAGGCCATCCCCGCCAAGTTCCTGGACGCCAAGGTCGTCACCAAGGCCAACATCGCCACCACGGTCGTCGCCGACGGCCTCTACAAGGTCTCCGACATCTGCACCGCCGACTACGCCGCCGCCTGCGCCGCCGCCGGCCTCAAGTAGCCCGGCCCCGCCCAGTTCGACCCGGGTCCAAGTCCACCACCGCAGAAGAAGGTTCATGTGACAGGCGCACCCGTCCTCCAGCTGCGCTCGGTCTCCAAGCGCTTCGGTGCCGTCCAGGCCCTCACCGATGTCGGCCTCGACGTGCACACCGGTGAAGTCCTCGCCCTCGTCGGAGACAACGGCGCCGGCAAGTCCACCCTCGTCAAGACCATCGCGGGCGTCCACCCCGTCGACGAGGGCACCATCACCTGGCACGGCGAGCCCGTGCGCCTGACCCGCCCCCAGGACGCCCAGGCCCTCGGCATCGCCACCGTCTACCAGGACCTCGCCCTGTGCGACAACCTCGACGTCATCGCGAACCTGTTCCTCGGCCGCGAGAAACGCCGCCGAGGGCTCCTGGACGAGGTCGCCATGGAGCAGCACGCCCGCGAACTCCTCGACACCCTCGCCATCCGCATCCCCGACGTGCGCACCCCCGTCGCCGCGCTCTCCGGCGGCCAGCGCCAGGTCGTCGCCATCGCCCGCGCCCTCGTCGGCGAGCCCGCCCTCGTCATCCTGGACGAGCCCACCGCCGCCCTCGGCGTCGAACAGACCGCCCAGGTCCTCGACCTCGTCGAGCGGCTGCGCGAACGCGGCCTGGCCGTCGTCCTCGTCAGCCACAACATGGCCGACGTGCGGGCCGTCGCCGACACCGTCGCCGTCCTGCGGCTGGGCCGCAACAACGGCGTCTTCCCCGTCGCCGGCACCACCCAGGAGCAGATCGTCTCCGCCATCACCGGAGCCACCGACAACGCCCACGCCCGGCGCCAGGCCCGCCACACCGAGGAGGAGGACGCCGCATGACCACGCCCAGCACCCCCGCCGACACCCCCGCGGCCCCCGGCGACACCCCCGCGGCCCCCGGCGCCGACCCCCGCCTGCACACCCGGGCCGCCGGCCCCGCCGGCTACCTGGACGCCGCCCGCCGGCGCCTGGCCGCCGGCGAACTCGGCTCCCTGCCCGTCGTCGTCGGCCTCATCCTGATCGCCGTCATCTTCCAGTCCGTCACCGGCCACTTCCTCCAGGCCGACAACCTCACCAACATCACCCGCTTCATCGCCGGCCCCGGCCTCATCGCGGTGGGCGTCGTCTTCGTCCTCATCCTCGGCGAGATCGACCTCTCCCTGGGCTCCGTCGCCGGCGCCAGCGCCGCCCTCGCCGCCGTCCTCGCCGTGCGCCAGGGCGTCGCCGAATGGCTCGCCGTGCTCGCCGCCCTCGCCGCGGCCACCGTCATGGGCCTGCTGCACGGCCTCTTCTTCGCCCGCGTCGGCGTCCCCGCCTTCGTCGTCACCCTCGCCGGCATGCTCACCTGGAGCGGCCTGCAGGAGTACGTCCTGGGCGACCTCGGCACCGTCAACAACCGCCACGGCGGCCTCATCGCCACCCTCGACACCACCTTCCTCGGCGATGGCGACATCGCCTACGCCTGGGCCCTGGCGGTCCTCGCCCCCGCCCTCTACCTGCTCGCCCACCTGCGCACCGCCCGCCGGCGCACCGCCGCCGGCCTCACCGCCCGCCCCACCGCCGACACCGTGGTGCGCACCGGCGCCCTGGCCGTGCTCACCCTCGCCACCGCCTACGCCCTCAACCAGGACCGCGGCCTGCCGCTGCCCCTGGTCGTGCTGGTGGGCGTCGTCGTCCTCACCGACTTCGTCCTGCGCCGCACCTCCTACGGGCGCCAGATCTTCGCGGTCGGCGGCGGCGTGGAGGCCGCCCGGCGCGCCGGCGTCAACGTGGCCCGGGTGCGGATCTCCGTCTTCATGCTGTCCGCGTTCCTGGCCGGCCTGGGCGGGTTGTTCTACGCCTCCCAGCAGGGCTCCGCCGACAAGCAACTGGGCGGCGGCAACGTCCTGATGAGCGCGATCGCCGCCGCCGTCATCGGCGGCACCAGCCTCTTCGGCGGCCGCGGCAAGACCTGGTCCGCGCTGCTGGGCATCCTGGTGATCCAGTCCATCACCACCGGCCTGGACATGGTCCACGCCGCCCAGGCCATCCAGTACATGATCACCGGCGCCGTCCTGCTCGCCGCCGTCGTCCTGGACTCCCTCTCCCGCCGCACCCGCACCACCGCCGCCCGCACCTAGCCAAGCCGAAAGACCCGGGCCCGCGTCTACCGGCCTGGCGCCCCGCCGCATCGCGGGGCGCCAGGCCAGGAAACGCGCGGCCGCCCCGCCCGAGGAGCCCGGCGCCGGCAAGGCCCCCGCGCACGGATTCACCCGAGGGCGGCTATTGCCGACGTGATGAGCGCACGTGCCCGGGCACCGTAGACCGCGAGGCGCTGCAACTCGCCGAACGCCCGGATGTAGTCAGCGATCTCGCGGGGCTGGGTGACGTTGACCTCAGCTGTCAACGTCTCCACGACAGCATGCCGATCGTCGTACAGGTAGAACGCTTCGAGGGGCCACATGCGGCGCTGTGCGGTGGATGGGATGACCCCCAGCGACAGCGATGCCAGCGGCATCACCGCCAGCAGATGGCCTAGTTGACCGGCCATGGTCTCCGCGTCACCGATCCGGGAGCGGAGCACCCATTCCTCCATCAGCACAGCGAACCTGTGCCTGCCCTCGTTCAGGAGCCGTCCTCTCGCCACCCGTGCGGCAACGGCGTCGGCCACGTCATCAGGGGTCCCCTGGAACTCCGTGATGGAGCGCATCAGGGCGGTTGCGTACCCGGGCGTCTGGAGGAAGCCGGGAACGACATTGGAGACGTACGTCCGGCACAACTCCGCCCGCTCGTGGAGCGTGTAGAAGTCCTCCTGCACCTGGCGCATCCCTGCACGGTGCAGCCGACGCCACTCCATGTACATCGACTCGACCGCTCTCGACGTGGCGATCAGGTCGTCCGACTGGTCAGCCGCTGTGCAAGCAGTGCACCATGCCCGAATGTCGGAGTCAGACGGAGGGGTTCGCGCACTCTGGATGCGGGAGACCTTCGAAGGGTTCCACCCGCACCGGAACGCCAGCTGCCTACCCGTCAGGCCGGCATCCTTGCGGAGATCGACAAGGCGGTTGGCAAGGGCAAGACGCGCCGCTTGCGCGCTTGATGACGGAGACTTCGGCATAGGTCTGGCGGTCCGGTGCTCGCAGGGTAAGGGCGGGTCAGACGCTGTACTCGTCGTGCGGGGTGCCACGCTCCCACACAGCCTCGAACGCGGAGGAGACGAGACGAACCGTCGCGGAGTCCTCGGAGAAGGCGAACCCGGGCTCGGCCCAGTCGCCGTACCCCGTGAAGAAGTGGAACAGCACCAGCTTGTCGTCGATCAGCCAGAAGTCGTTCCCCGGCAGCGCGATGTTCGACGTCTGACTCCTCGGCAGCCACCGAACCAGTTCTCCGGCCGCCAGGTTCATCGGGGTAACCGCGTGCTCCCACCGGATGTAGTCGGTCACCGGCTCGGACACGATCCGGGCCCGCCGCATGACCACGCCACGACCGACCGTCTCGCGGACGAGTCCCAGCCACTTGGGCCACCACGACGCTTCGGGGTCCAGCTCGATCTCGCCGGTGCGGGCGAAGCGATCGATCTCCTCCGCCTCGTCGCCCACGGCGTAGGCGTCACGCATCTCCAGATGAACTGCGGTCCTCTGAGTGCTCCTCAGCAGCGTGGCGAAGTCGGGCACGTTCGACACGTTCGACAGCCTCCTTCAGGATCGGCGCCATGCGGGCCGGGATACGGATCACGGACTCATGAGCGGGAATCCCGAGCGTGTGGCCGGGAACCCACTCGGTCCCTGCGATCTTCTCGCAGAGGGCGTCATCGGCCGTCCAACTCTGCACGACGATCTCCTCCGCCTCGTCCTCGACCCACACGGTAGGCGAGCCTCCGCCGCCCGTGCTGGGGTCGATGCCCACAAAACCTAGTGCCATGACGATCTCCAACGTCTGTGGAGTTGCAGGGACGTGCACCACCGTCAGCCCTGCGAGTCAGAAGCACAACCCCGCATGCACGAAATTGCACGAACCCGGGCAGAGCCACACCTCTGATACCCCTCCACGCAAGAGGAGCCGGACTTGTCCCACGGCCGGCGGGCCGTTGGGCCTGTTGGATTCCACAGGCCCAGAACGCACGAAAGGCCCCTAGAAACCGCCGTGTGGTGCCGAGGCGAGTGGAAGTGGAGGGTGTCGGCGGATGGCGGCCCTGAGGTCCGGCCGCCCCGGGCGCCACTCGCATGTCCGCGGGTGGCGCCCGGCTGACCTGGACGAGCCGACCGCGCTGCGCAGGAAGTCGGCGGGCCCGACTTCCTGCGCACGGTGGGGTGTTGCTCAGGATCGGGTGGTTCGGGCGGCGCGGTCTCGGCAGTGGGCGAGGGCGTGCTTGATGCGGATGTCTGCGGTGGGGGCGGCGACGAGGAGTTCGCCGGCGTCGACGAGGGCGGTCCAGTAGTGGGTGGGGTCGCCGGTGGTGGGGTGGGGTTGGGTGGCGGTGAGGGAGAGGTAGGCGGTGGTGAGGTTGCCGGTGGTGAACCAGCGGGTGAGGCCGTGTTGGTGGCCGGCGCGGATGCTGCCGTGGGCGTCGATGGCGGTGAGGAAGAGGTCGATGACGGCGAGGTCGCGGTTGTCGGGGGTTTTGGGGATGTCGAAGACGCCGAGGGCTTCGAGGAGTTCGCCGGTGTCGTTCTCGGAGCCGGGGCGGGGGCTGGCGAGCAGGGCGTCGAAGCAGTCGTCGAGGCGGCGCTGCGTCTCGGCCGCCGGGATGCCGAGGGCGATGCAGACGGCGCGGGCTGAGCGCAGGGGCTCGCGGGTGCGGCGCGCGAGGGTGGCGTAGGCGTCGGCGGGGGTGGAACCGATGTCGAACAGGTGCCGGGCGGTGAGGGGGAGTCGCATGGTGGGCACCTGTTCAGACGGTGAGGAGGGTGGAAGTGGGGGAGGGTGCGGGGGCGATCAGGGCCCAGACGAACTTGCCGACCCCGCCGGCGCGGGGGCAGCAACCCCACTTCTCGGCGAGTTCGTTGACGAGGAGGACGCCGCGTCCGTGTTCGTCCTCGGGTGTGGGGGTGCGGAGGGAGGGGCGGCCGGTGCCGGCGTCGTGGACTTCGAGTCGGAGGCGGTCGCCGGTGAGGGCGAAGCGGATTTCGATGAGGCGGTCGGCGGGGGCGTCGGTGTGCTGGACGGCGTTGGCGAAGAGTTCGCCGAGGAGGAGTTCGGCGGTGTCGGTGTAGCGGTCGCCGGTGGGGAGCGCGGCGAGGTAGGCGCGGATCAACTGCCGGGCGACGGGGGTGGATTCGGTGCGGGAGTCCAGGCGCGCGGCGAACGTGCGGGGGCGGGGAGCGGTACGGATTTTGAGCATGGCGAAGCACCTCAAGGGGAGGGTGTATGCGAATGGAGTGCGCCCACTTCGGTCAGTAGTCGAATGACTACCAGGATGGCTCAGCCTGCTCTAGGATCGAAAGAGTTTCAAATCTCTAGTCCGGCGGATTTTAAAGAAGGCGATCTTGGTTCGTCGCACACTTGACCCAACGTCATCCCCGTTGGAAGCCCTGGCTGTTCAGATCAGCCGGTCGCGCCAGGCCAAGGGGATGACACAGATCGAACTCGGCGTGCGAGTCGGGTACTCCAACGTCTACATCTCGAACGTGGAGCGAGCTAAACAAGCGCCGTCTTTAAAGTTCGTAGAACGCGTGGACGCCGCCCTCGATGCCGGTGGCGCCCTGACGGGACTGTGGTGGAGCTGGAAGAACGGCGCTCTGTTGCCGGGGTTCTCCGAGTACCTTCGCCGGGAGCGCGAAGCGATCACAGTCAGACTGTTCGACACGGATATGGTGTCGGGCATACTCCAGCACCCGGACTACAGCGCGGCCTACGAGGCCGGCATCGTCCGTCGAGGGGAAGCGACGCAGGAGCAGGCCGACGAGAGGCTCAGCCTGCTGGCGCAGCGTCAACTCATGCTCGACAGAGGAACGATGATCCACGTCGTCCTGGACGAGGGAGTCCTGCGTCGACCGATCGGCGGTCGGGAGATTATGGCCGTGCAACTCTCTCACCTGGAGAGCCTGTGTGATCACCCAAATGTGATCATCCAGATCTCTCCGTACCGCCTCGCCGAGGATCGGTCGCTGTCCCACCCCGTCACGCTCTTGACCCTCCCCAATCGTGCTTTGGTCGGGTACACGGAGACGCTTCAACGGGGATACCTGGAACAAGACGCCGAGACGGTGGCCCGATGGGTCGATAGATACGATCGACTCCAGGTCAACGCGCACAGCCAGCCGGACAGTTTGGCCAGGATCCGGGAGACACGGGAGGAACTGGACCATGCATGACCCAACGGGCGCCAAGTGGCGCAAGAGCACCTACAGCAATGGCGGGGGCGGCTGCGTAGAGGTGGACGATGTGCACCCGGGCAGGGTCCGTGACTCCAAGGACCCCCAGGGCCCGGCGCTGGCCTTCTCGGCCGAGGGCTGGGACTCGTTCGTTGCCGCTGTCCGAAGCGGCGAGTTCGGCGAAGTCTGAATCGAAGCCGGATGTGAGGCCTCCGGCCGGGGCTGCTTCCGAGGAGTGTGGTGCCGCATCGTCGGCTTCATGCTGGCTTGCATCGCCGATGGGCGAGCAGCCGGGGGGGCACGGCGCGTCTCCTGCGGGCAAGGGGTGACGAAGGGTTCCACTGGCGCCAGGCCGCGCGGGCCACGGTCTGGCGTCGGGTGCACGCTCCTCGGGGGCGGGCACCGTTGAGCCTGGCCACCCGACGGATGTCCTTCTCTGCGATGACGCTGCGTGAGAAGTCCCAGGAACTCTCGACCTGATCGCCGGCGGCACCAAAACCGTCGAGGTGCGCGTCGGCTACCCCAGCATGCGGAAGATCCATCCGGGGCAGTTGCTCGTCTTCGAGTCCAGGGACGCCCGCTACCGCGCCCGGGTCACCGAGGTGGTGGAGTACCCGGGCTTCGACGCGATGCTCGATGCCGAGGACCTGGAGGCGATCGGATCCGAGGGGGTGAGCCGGGCCGAACTCCTCGCCGCCTATCGCGAGATCCACCCGCTGGAGAAGGAGCGGCTCGGCGTCCTCGCGATCCACCTGCGGCTCGCCCCGTAGCCGGGGAGCGACCGCGCTGCGCGGGAAGTCGGCGGGGCCGACTTCCTGTGCGCGGAACGGGTTTTCAGGTGCGGGTGGTGTGGGTGGCTTGGGTGCGGCAGTGGGTGAGGGCGGGTTTGAGGCGGGGGCCGGGGGAGGGGGTGGCGGTGAGGAGTTCGCTGAGAAACCGCTGGGCATCGGTTCGGCCTTGACCTACGATCGCGCGAATGATCACTCATGGAGCGATACTCGACACCGCCCTCGCCCGGATCACCGCTGGTTACGTGTTCCCCGAGAAGACGGCGGCCATGGAAGTGGCGATCCGGAACCGGCTGGCGGAAGGCGCTTACTGACATTGGCGCTTCAGGGTGATGGCGGCGGGAGGTCGAGGGAGAGGCCGGTCCCGGCGAGGAATCCGTCGAGGATGTCGGGGCGGTACT
>NZ_JBWKEQ010000065.1:0-39693 GCF_056435365.1 Kitasatospora sp. NPDC043949
CAGCGACGAGCATCGATCTCGGATATGTCCCCACGCATGAACAGCTCAACGAGCTAACCCGACAACCGTCACGGTAATCACCGTTGCAGTACTAGTGCAGATCGCCCTCGATGCGGCCCGCCAAGGCGCGGACGGTCGGCGGGAGTTGGCGCAGGTGTACGGCGAGGAGCGGGACGGCCAGGGCGAGGTAGACCCAGCTGAGGGCGACCCGGGCGGACTCGCCGGGGAGGGCGAACTGGACGGCGAACAGGGCGAACAGCAGCCCGGCCTTCCAGGGCAGGAACCGAAGGTCGAGCAGGAGCACCACGGCCAGGACGGTCTGCGCGGCGGTCAGCAGTACCTCGTCCACCTGGCGTTCGACCAGCGGGAGGGAGGCCGCGCCGCCGCCGGCCAGGTAGGCGAGCGGGAGGCAGCCGATCAGCAGGGTCCACTGGTTGACCTTGCTGGAGAGCAGCGCGCCGAGGCCGTCGTCCCCGCGCAGCCGCCAGGCGAAGACGACCGCGACGATCAGCTCGGGCGCCTCGGAGGCGAGCGGGGCCAGCCACTGCACCAGCAGGAAGCGGTCGATGCCGAGCGAGGCGCCGGCGTCGACCAGCGAGGTGGCGAAGGGCTCGGCGCAGGCGAAGATCACCCCGGCCGCGACCGCGAACACCAGGACGGTGGTCGCCCGGCGGCGCTGCCGGGGGAGGGCGGCCAACCGGGCCGGAACGCCGATGAGTTCCTCCTCGTCGTCCTCGCTACAGCGGCTGACCCGGAAGAGGTAGTAGCCGTACCAGGCGATCAGGACGACCGCGAGCACCCAGGAGATCTGCCGGGTCAGCGGCATCACGAAGGCCACCAGGGCGGCGGCGCCGAGGAAGGCGGTGTCGATCCGGCGGTGCTCCCGCAGGGTGATCCCGGGGGCGGCGCCGCGGCGCCGGGCGGCGAAGGAGGAGGCGAGGGCGACCAGTGGCCAGCCGACGCCGACCAGCAGCCGGTTGGCGCCGGTCATGTTGGCGGCCGCGTAGGCGGCGTACTCGGGCCGGGTGCCGGCCGCGTACGCGAAGTAGAGGTCGACGGCGTACTCGGGCAGGACGGCGATGAACGCCAGCAGGGCCAGGGCGAGCGGGCCGGAGATGTCGGCCCGGGCGGTCTCCGCGGCCCACATCAGCAGGAGCGCCGCCGCCAGGACGCCGAGGCCGAAGACCACCATGCCCGGCACGGGCGCCAGGTGCACCCCGGCCAGCCGCAGCACCACGGAGGGCAGCGCGCCGGCCACGGCGGCCCCGATCCGCAGGGCCGTCACGGATCCGCTGGGCGGCTGCGCCGACGGGATCTCGGCGGGGCCCGGTGGGGTGGCGGTCGCGGGTGACTTCTGGGCCATCAGCCGTCCTTGCGCTCGGGGAACCTGAGCAGGCCAGGGCCTGTCCGGCGGATCTTGCCGGACAGACCTTAGGGTCGGCGGGCGGCGGGGCGGGCCGAACGGCGGGGCGGCGTGGCCGAGTTCCCCCGGACGGCGGGCGGGCGCCGTGCCCTAGGCTGGCTCGGGACGCCGTCGACGGAGGGAACAGGACGCCATGCTCGACCCCGGGACCGCCGCCCTCTACGCGCGGGACGAGACCTGTCGGCTGCTGGGCATCGCGCTGGACGAGGTGTCCGCCGGTCGAGCGGTGACGCGGATGACGGTGGCCGCGACGATGGTGAACGGCCACGGGACGGCGCACGGCGGCTTCCTGTTCCTGCTCGCCGACGCCGCGTTCGCGTTCGCCTGCAACAGCCACGGCCCGGTGACGGTCGCGCAGGCGGCGCAGGTCGTCTTCCTGGCCCCGGCGGCGGTCGGGGACGAACTGGTGGCGGAGGCGGTGGAGCGGTCGCGGGCCGGGCGCGGCGGGGTCTACGACGTGACGGTCCGGCGGGCGGACGGGAAGGCCATCGCCGAGTTCCGCGGGCAGAGCGTGGTGATCGGGGGCCGGCCGCAGACCGACTGAGCGCCCGGCCCCTCACCGCTGCCCGGCCCCCGTCGTCACCTCCCGGTCAGGACCGTGGACGCTCGTCCAGCACCTGCTGGAGCTTGCCGGTGCGCGGGTTGGTGACCAGTTCGGAGCGCGGCACCCACTCGACCGCGAGGTCGTGGATGCTGCCCAGCGCGACCTCGTCGGGGTAGAGCGGCCGGGCCGTGTACACGGCCTCGACGAGCCGGTCGGCGAGCTCGGGGGCCGGCCGCTGCCCGGTGTAGCCGAGGCGCAGGATCAGGCCGTCGCGCCCGGCCCAGCGGCGCTGCACGAGCTGCATGCCGGTGATGTGGCGCTCCGGGTCGGCGGCGAGCAGGACGGCGCGGATCTCCTCGGTGGGCATGGCGACGGTGCCGACCCGGGCGCCCTCGGTGGAGCGGCCGAGCAGGCGGAAGCGGCGGCAGCGGGCGTCGGTCCACTCGGCGCGGTCGCCGGTCGGGTAGCGCAGGATCGGCATCAGGGTGCGGAACAGGTTGGTGACGACGACCCGGCCGGGAGTCCTGGGCGTGGTGATCGTCTTGCCGGTGACGTCGTCGACGAGCTCCACCACCGTGCGGTGCGCGAAGGCCTCGTGCACCCGGACGTCGTCGCCGGGGACGGGCGAGCCGACCAGCCCGGCGTCGTTGGAGGCGTAGCCGACGGAGGCGACGGCGGCGTGGGGGAAGGCCCGGGCGAGGATCGGCCGCAGGTCGGCGAAGAGCAGGTCGCCGCCGAACAGCAGCAGTTCGACCCCGTCGGCCGTCTCCCCGCGCTGGACCAGGCACTCGGCGACGGCGCTGAGCTTCATCGGCTCGCCGGCCAGCACGTGGACGCCGAAGCCGGTGATGAGGTCGGCGATGTACGGGTCGGGGGCGGCGCCGCCGACGCCCAGGCGGACGTTGTCCACGGGGGCGTGGTGCAGGGCGCCCTCGATGTAGAGGAAGCCGCCGTAGAGTTCGCCGGCCGTGAAGAGGTTGGCGACCCGGTGCCCGGGCCGCAGGCCGGCCCGGACGAGTCCGGCGCCGAAGGCGGTGACCGAGTCGGCGTGCTCGGTGCGGGTCCAGGGCGAGAACTTGGGGACGCCGGTGGTGCCGCCGGTCTTGTAGATGCCGGCGTCGCTGAGCGGGCCGGTCAGGACGCGGTTGTCGGGCCAGGTGTTGGCGGCCCAGAAGGCGGCCTGGTCGATGACGGGGAGCTGGTCGAGGCGCTCGGCGGCGGGGGGCAGGTCGCGGTACAGCTCGGCGTAGAACGGCGAGTTGGCGCGGGCGAAGGCGATCAGCTCGGCCAGGGGCTTGGCGGGCATGGTGGTCGGGTCCCTTGCTCAGGAGGAGGGTGCGGCGGGGGGTGCTTCGGCGGGTGCTGCGGGGGGTGCTTCGACTCGCGCTTGGAGGCGTGCTTCGGGCTGCCCGAGCCAGGTCCGGGCGAGGGACTGGACGGTGGAGCCGTCCGGGTCGGCGAGTTTGGCGGCCAGGTAGTCGGCGGCCCACTGGTTGGCGGGCACCCGGAAGGGCGGCCGGTCGGAGAGCAGGGTCCGCACGACGACCTCGGCGACCTCCCGGGCGGGCTGGCCGGCCGACTCCCAGCCCTGGCCGCCGATCCAGTCCAGGTAGCCGGCGAAGGTGGGCGCGTACGGGCCGGAGGCGGCCTGGACGGTGCCGCGGTCGATGTCCGGAAAGACCCCGAACCGGGTGTCCGGGACGTAGCCGGGGACGACCACCGAGACCTGGACGCCGTGCGCCGCCGCGACCGGGGCGAGCGCCTCCAGGAACCCCTCGACGGCGAACTTGGCGGCGCAGTAGGCCTCGTTGAACGGCTGACCGACCACGCCGTGCACGCTGCCGACGGCGACCAGGCGGCCTGCGGCGGCCCGCAGCAGCGGCAGCGCGGCCCGGCTGACCGCGGCCACCCCGAAGAAGTTGACCTCCAGGTTGGCCCGCAGCGCCGCGTCGGTGGACATCTCCAGGGTCGGGTCGGAGTTGGAGACGCCCGCGTTGTTGACCACGGCGTCCAGCCGCCCGTACGTCCGGGCCACGCCGTCCAGGCAGGCGGCGATCGAGCCGGGGTCGGTGACGTCGAGGCGGCGGACGTCCACGGTGACGCCGGCGGCCTCGGCGGCCCGCCGGAGCTCCCCGGCGCGGCCGGGTTCGCGCAGGGTGGCCACCGTGCGGTACCCGGCCCGGGCCGCCGCGACGGCGGTGGCCAGGCCGATGCCGGAGGACGTCCCGGTGATCAGCAGGACCTTCCCGTCGGCGCTCCCGGCCTTGGCGCCGCTCCCGGCGCTCCCGGCGCCCCCAGCGCCCCCAGCGCTCCCGGCGCTCCCGCCGCTCATGACGCGCTCTCCGCGAGCTCCCCGGGGGCGGCGGCCTCGCGCCCGGCGGCGTCCAGCAGCGGCTGGAGGCCGAGGGCGGGGAGGAAGGAACAGGCGGCCAGCAGGGTGCCGCCCGCCATCACCGCCCGGGCCGCGTCCAGGATGCCCAGCGGGCCGGTGAGCAGGGTGACGGCCAGGCCGCCGACCAGCGCGGCGAGCGGGATCACGCCCCAGGTGACGGTCCGGAAGGCGGCGTGCATGACGCCCTGGTTGCGGGCGGTCATCCGGGCCTGCCGGGTGGGCGCGCTGCACACGTTGATGCAGGACATGAAGAACCCGTAGCAGCCCATGGTCACCGCGATCACCGGCCCGGGCGGCAGTGCGGGCGCGGCGAGCAGGCCGAGGCCGGCCAGGCAGTGCAGCAGCAGCGACCAGGCCATCGTCCGCCCCAGGCCGAACCGCCGGCTGAGCCGCGGGGCGACCAGGGCGCCGATCAGCGCTCCGAGCGCGGCCACCGACATGGCCGCGCCGAAGGCGCCGACCGTCACGCCCAGGCCCCGGTAGGCGAGGACGGGCAGGACGGTGACGAAGACCGGCCCGCCGCAGTTGAGCGTGACGGCCGCCAGCACCACCCGGCGCAGCACCGGGTCCGCCCAGTTGAGCCGGAAGCCGAGGGTCAGCCGGTCCCGGATCGAGCCGGGTTCGACCGTCCGCTCGCCCCACGGGCTCATGTACCGGAAGCAGACGGCCGAGACCAGGTAGCTGGCCGCGTCCACCAGCAGGGCGGCCACCCCGAGCGCGCTGTACAGGGCGGCGGCGATGGAGGGGCCGGCGACCTCGGCGACCGAGCCGCTGCCCTCCAGCCGGGAGTACGCGCGGACCATGCCGTCCTCGGGCACCACGGCGGGGACGGCGACCAGGTAGCCGACATTGAAGAAGATCGTCGCGCCGCTGATCACCGCCACGCAGCCGAACAGCAGCGGGGTGGACAGCACGTCGAGCCAGTACGCGAGCGGGATCGCGGCCACCGCCGCCAGCCGGACCAGGTCGCAGCCGAGCATGGTGCGGCGCTTGTCCCAGCGGTCGACCAGCACCCCGGCGACCGGCCCGAGCAGCGGGATGCCGAGGTACTGGGCCATCGCCACCACGCCGACCTGGAGGGCGGAGGCGTGCAGAACGAAGATCATCAGGGTCGGGACGACGAACACGGTGACCTTGTCGCCGACCAGGCTGACGGTCTGCCCGGCCCAGAACAGGTCGAAGCCCCGGCCCAGCGGCGCCGGCCGCTCGGGCGCCGTCCCGCCTCCCACCGGGTCGGACGTCACGCCCTCGCCCGTCCGGTCGGACTTCACGCACCCTCCCGCAGGACCAGCCCGGCGGTCTTGCCGGTGCGGCCGTTGCTGATCAGCTCCTCGACCGGCCGTACCCGGAAGGACTCCGGGTCGTGCTGGAAGGCGGTGCTGAGCGTGAAGGTGGCGGTGAACAGCTCCTTGCGCAGCCGCTCGGCGTCGGGGGTGGCGCCCGTCCCGCCGGTGAGCAGCAGGACCTCCACCCCGGTGGCCCGGCCGCGCTGTTCGGTCAGCACCACCTGGGCCCGGGCCACGCCCGGGTCGCGCTCGGCCCGGGCGATCAGTTCGGCCACGTCCAGTCCGAGGCCGCGGACCTGGACGACGTTGTCGCGTCGGCCCAGCACCCGCATCGCCGGGCCCGGTCGCCCGCACGGGCAGTCGGTCAACTCGCCCGCGTCGCCGGTGCGGTAGCGCAGCACGGGGTTGAGCATCTCGGGGTTGAGGGTGGTGAAGTCGAGCAGGCCGCCGGCGTCGGCGTGGACCAGCTGGTCGGGCAGCGGGTGGAAGGTGTCGGCCGGGCAGTCGGGGGTGTTGGTGGCCACCACCCAGGTCTCGGTGCTGCCGAACATGCCCCAGCGCCGCGCCTCGGGCGCCACCCCGGCGAGGTCCTCGTCGAGTTGGGGCTGCCAGGCCTCGCCGAGCCACAACACCTTGCGCAGGGAGGGGAGTCGGATGCCGGCGGCGCGGGCGTGCGCGAACCAGAGCCGCAGCACGCTGGGCGTCCCGCCGATGGCCGTCACCCGGCGCGCGGCCAGGAAGGCCAGCCAGTCGCCGTACTCCTCGGCGGCGACCGAGCCGAGCGCGATGATCCGGCAGCCGGAGAGGTCGGCGAGCGCGGCGGCGAGGAAGTGCGCGCCCCACATCCGGCCGGCGCCCCAGGCGTTGACGAAGACGTCCGTCCGGTCGAGCGGCTGCCAGTGGGCGTGCACGCCGGCCATGTAGAAGCCGGTGGGGGCGTAGCCGACCTGGGGGGCGCCGGTGCTGCCGCCGCTCTGGAACAGCCAGGTGGCGGCCTGGTCGGCGGCGGGCTCCAGGTGGGCGAGGGCGGTGTTGAGGTCGTCCTTCGCCAGGGGCGGGAGCGTGGCGAGCCGGTCGAGGGTGTGGACGTTGACGTGGCTGGCGTAGCGCGGGGCCAGGTCGGGGACGCTGCGCAGCCGCTCCAGGGTGCGCCGGGCCACGTGCAGGCGGGGCTCGGCGGCCTCGGGGGGCAGGGAGAAGGAGGCGGTCATCGGGAGTCCGTCCGGAGGTCGAGGTCGCGGTCGCGGTTGGAGGTGGGGGCGGGGGTGGGGGCGGGGCTTCGGGCGGGGTCGAGGGTGAGCGGGCGGGCGCCGTCCGCGAGCCACCTGGCGTGGCCGTCGCGGTAGGCGGCGAAGCGGGCGCGGGTGACGTCACGTTGGAGGGTGCGGTCCGGGTCGGTGAGGTCGGGGGCGATCACGCCGTCCGGTTCCAGTTCGGAGAACCAGTACCGCTCGCCGTCGTACAGGAAGTCGACGCAGAAGAACGGGATCGGCAGCCGCTCGGCGAACCAGGCGGTGGCAGCGGCGAGTTCGGGCGGCACCGGCGGGAACTCCATGGCGCCACCCCGGCTGGCGTTGGCGACCGGGGAGCCGGGCTCCGGGGTCCGCTTCATCACCGCGTACGGCTCGCTGTCGACGACGTACACCCGGTAGTCGATCGTGCCGTCGCCCAGGTAGGGCTGGACCACCAGCGTGGTGTCGCCGCCCTGGGCGAGGCTGGCCAGGCCCCGGACGTCCTCGGGGCCGCGGGCCAGGTTGATCCCGCCGCCGCCGCACCAGCCGGCGGGTTTGACGATCGCGGGGTAGGTCATGTTCCGCAGGCCCACCTCGTAGCCGTGCTTGCTGATGTCCCGGCCGGTGCCGATCCGCACCGTCGGGATGGTCGGCACCGGGGAGCCGCCCAGGAACAGCAGGGTGGCCAGCTTGTCGTTGCCGATCAGCGAGACCTGCGGCGGGAACGGCAGGTAGAACCCGGCCTGTTCGAGCACCGCGTACAGCGCGTACTGGTTGAAGACGTCCATCGACTGGTACGGCAGCGAGTAGAGCGCGGTGATGAACAGGGTGTCCTCGGGGGTGACCGGCTCGTCGTCCACGTAGACCCGGGGGCGGCCGGGCCCGGTGGCGTCCACCGTGACGGCCTCCGGCGCGTGCCTGGTCCAGCGCAGGCCGAGGTCGGCGGCGCTCTCGGCGTAGAGGTCCCAGAAGAAGCCGTGCCACATCGCGGCCATCCGGGAGGACTCGCGGTCGGGGAAGATCCAGCACAGGCGGCGCAGTTCGCCGTCCCGGGGAGGGGCGGGGCTCGGGTCGGGGCTCGGGGCGGGGGTGCTCATCGCGCTCCTCGTGCGGTGGACGGCTCGGACCACCAGCGGCGGCCGGTCTCCGGGAGGGTGTCCACCGGGTCGTAGTAGGGGTGGCGCCGGTCGAGCGGGGCGTCCTGGCCGCCGCCGCTCTCCAGGCCGGTGCGGTAGTTCTTGGTCCAGTACGAGATGCCGAGCTCGCGGTCGTAGGCCACCGCCTGGTGCACCCAGCGCTTGCCGACGTGCGGGACGTCGCAGACCAGGCGCGGGGTCGCGTAGCCGGGCAGGTAGCCCATGATCGCCTCCTGGAGGCGCTGCGCCTGGTGCAGCGGCGTCCGCCAGTGCTCGGCGCCCGGGATCACGTCGCAGAGGTAGAAGTAGTACGGCAGAATGTTCGCCTCGCCCTGGAGGGCGAAGCAGAGGTCGAGCAGGTCCTCGGCGGTGTCGTTGACGCCCCGCATCAGCACGCCCTGGTTGCGGACGTCCCGCACGCCCGCGTCCAGCAGGGCCCGGGCCGCCTCGGCGACCAGCGGGGTGATCGAGCGCACGTGGTTGGCGTGGGTGTGCACGGCCAGGTTGACCGCGCGGCGGGCGGCCAGTTCGGCGACCCGGGCCAGGCCGTCCAGCAACTGCGGTTGCAGCCAGTGCTGGGGCAGGCCGACCACGGCCTTGCTGGCCAGCCGGATGTCCCGGACGGTGCCGAGGTCCAGCAGCCTCAGCAGGAAGGACTCCAGCCGGGGCCAGGGGACGTTGGCGAGGTCGCCGCCGGACAGCACCACGTCGCGCACGGCGGGGGTGCGCTTGAGGTAGTCGAGCATCTGCTCCTGCCGGTCGGCGGGGCGCAGCAGCAGCCGGGTCTTGGCCACCTGGGGCGTCGAGGTGCCGACCAGGTCCATCCGGGTGCACTGGCCGCAGTACTGCGGGCAGGTGGCGGTCAACTCGGCCAGCACCTTGGTGGGGTAACGATGCGTCAGACCCTCGACGGCCCACATGTCCGCCTCGTGCAGCGAATCCCGCTCGGCCCGGGGATGGCTGGGCCAGTGCGGGTGCCGGTCGGTGCGCACCGGCAGCATGTAGCGGCGCACCGGGTCGGCCAGGAACGCCTCGGTGAAGGCCTGCGGGTCGGCCGGGGCGTCCGGGGCCATGGTGTTCAGCAGCTGCGGCGGCAGCAGCATCGGCATGGTGGCGAACCCGGCCTGGTCGGCGGCGAGTTCGCGGTAGAAGTGGTCGGCGAGCCGGTCGCCGACGACGGCCCGCAGCTGCCGGGCGGTCTTCACCGAGTGGGCCCGCTGCCACTGGGCGTCGCGCCACTGCGCCTCGGTGACGCGGCGCCAGCCCGGCAGCCGCCGCCAGTCCGGCTCGACCAGCGCCGTCCGCGCGTACGTGTACGGCTGGCGGATCACGGGGTGGTCCACGGCCGGCTACTGGCCGGTGGAGGGGGCGGTGGAGGGGCCGACCAGGGGGTCTGTTCGAGGGCTTGCCTGGGGGTCGGCTCGGACGTCGGTGAAGAGGCCCGCGAAGCGGGTGCGCAGCTCGCGCTTGAGCACCTTGCCGGTCGGTCCGAGCGGGAAGTCCTGAGGTGTGCGGGCGATCCGGACGGCGGCGAGTGCGGCCAGCCCGGCCGCGGCCAGCGCCTTGTTCGCCGCGTCCTGTACCTCCTCGGCGCCGGCCCCGGCGGCCCCTCCGGCCCCTGCCTGCAACCGGACGACGGCGACCGGGCGTTGTCCCTCACCGGGCGCCCCGGGCACGCCGACCACCGAGCAGTCCTGCACCAGGTCGGCGCAGTCGGCGAGCAGCACCTCCTCGATCGGCAGGCTGTAGACCGGGCCGTCGGCGGTGTCGATGACGTCCACCGTGCGGTCGAGGTGGTAGAACCGGCCGTCCGGCGAGCGGCGGGCGACGTCGCCGGTGAGCCAGTAGCCGGCCAGCTCGAAGCTCTCGGTCAGCCGCCGGTCGTGCCAGTAGCCCGGGGTCCGGGAGGGGCTGACCACGCCGAGCAAACCGACCGTGCCGTCCGGGAGTTCGGTGCCGTCCTGGTCGAGCACGGCGGCCTTCAGGACCACCTCCAGCGGCCTGCCGACGCAGCGGTCGTCGCGGGCGCTCTCCGGGGTGGTCACCTGGCCGAAGAGCGCCATGCCCATCTCGGAGGAGCCCAGGCCGTCGACGAACTGCGAACCGGGAAGAGCGGGTTGGTCGGCCCGGTCCTGCGGCAGCAGCCAGGGGCGGATCAGCCCGGCCGGCCGCTCGCCGAGCGTCACCAGGCGGCGGATGTGCCCGTGGTGCGCGCTGTCACCGGTGTTGAACCAGGAGTGCACCCGGGCCGCGCCGCGGACCGGGAGTTCGCCGGTGGCCAGCTCGACGAAGGTCCGGGGGAAGGAGGCGACCATGGTCGGCTGGAAGGCCTCCATCACCGGCTCGACGACGGCGCGCCGCCAGTCGGACATCACCACGGTGGGCAGGCCGAGCAGGGTCGCGGTGAGGAAGTAGCTGAGCCCGCCGGCGTGGGTGTGCGGCATCAGCGACATCAGCCGGTCGTACGGCTCGGCGGGGAAGCGCTCCATCCGCGGCTGCTTGCCGTCCCAGAACTGGCGGTGCGCCAGCATCGTGGACTTGGGGGTGCCGGTGGTGCCGGAGGAGTGGATCAGCGCCACCACGTCGTCCGGGGCGTGCCGGTACGGGTGGCCGGCGGGCAGCTCGACGGTGTCGGCGTCGAAGGCCTGCACCTCGGCGGCCAGGGCGAGGAAGCGCGGGCGGCGGCCCGGGTCCTCGCGGTAGGCGGCGGCCAGCCGGGTGGGGTCGTCGGCGACCACGCCGACCACGCCGACGTGGTCCAGGTAGCGGACCAGCACGTCGTGCCGCATCGCGTCGTTGACCAGCGCGGGGACGGCGCCCAGCGAGGTCAGCGCGAGGAAGTGCAGCAGCGGTTCCAGGCCCTCGCCGACCACGACGCCCACCGGCTCGCCGGGGCGCACCCCGTTGGCGTGGTACCAGGCGGCGTAGCGGTCGCGCAGCGCGGCCAGGTCGAGCAGGCTGTGGCCGCGCAGCACCACCTCGCCGCGGTGGTCGGTGCGGTGGGTGAAGACGGACGGGACGGCGCGGTGCGGGTTGGCCGCGAGGGCGTGGTCGAGGAAGTTGCCCGCGCCCAGGGCGGGTTCGGTCATCAGCCGCTGTCTGGCGGCGAGGGGCGCGATGGAACTGCGGTCGCTCATGGGGGTCTCCCGAAGGGGGGGCCGGGCGCGGGTTCTCGTGGAATCGGCGCCGGGGAGGGGGAAGGGCCGGGGAAGGACGGGGGTGGGGCGTCAGGCGTGGGTTCGGGGCGCGGGCGTCAGGAGTGGGCGTCGGACCCGGACGTCGGGCGCGGGTCTCAGGTGCGGGCGTCGGACCCGGACGTCCGGCGCGGGTCTCAGGTGCGGGCGAGGATGTCGGCGACGACCCGGTGGCCGGAGCGGATCGCGCCCTCCATCAGCCCGAAGTACGCGGTGCTGGTCTCGGTGCCGGCCCAGTGCACCCGGTGGTGCGGCGCGGTCAGCGCCGGGCCGAGCCGCGGCCAGTCGCCGGGCCCCAGCAGGGCGGCGTAACAGCCCTGGCTGTACGGGTCGTTGAGCCAGTCGGTGACGTGGCAGGCGGTCGGCTCGGGGAGCATCGGGAAGAGCTGTGCGGCCTGCCCGACGGCCGCGGCGCGTTGCTGCCGCGGAGTGAGGGCGGCGAAGCGGTGCGCCTCGGCGCCGGTGACGAAGCCGGTCAGGACGCCGATGCCGGCCTCGGCGGGGGAGTCGTCCACGGTGGAGAGCAGTGGCCCCCGGGCGTTGACCGACCAGCCGGACAGGCCGTGGTCGCGCCACAGCGGCGCCGGGTAGACCAGGTGGACCTTGACCGCGCAGCCGCGCGCGGTGCGCTCGCCGGCCCGTCGCACCGGCAGGCCGGGCCGGTAGTCGATCGCGTCGGCGAGCAGCGGCGGCAGCGCCATGACGGCGACGTCCGCGCGGTGTTCGCCGCGGTCGGTGTGCACGGTGACGGCGTCGGCATCCTGGTGGACGGCCCGGACCGGCTCGCCCAGCCGTACCCGGCGGCCCAGGCGCTCGGCCAGCCGCTCGCACACCTGGTGGGCGCCGCCGGAGATCCGGTCCTGCTGGGCGCCGCCGGCGAAGGCGTTGAGGTAGCGCAGGCCGCCGCCGGAGCGCAGGTAGAAGGCGAGGTGGAGGACGGAGATGTCGGCCGGGTCGGCGGCCGTCATCTCACCCAGGAACAACGGGAAGAACAGCCGGGCGTCGGGGTGGGTGAGGTGCTGCTCGGCCCACTCGGCGGCGGTCAGGGCGTCCAGGCGTTCGGCGTCCGGGGTGAGCCAGGGTGCCTCCGGCCGTACGGCGGCGGTGAGTTCGGACAGCCGGTCGAACAGGTCGCCGAGCGCGACGCCGTCGAGCGGCGGGAACCGGCCGTCGCGGGTCGCGGCGTCGGCGCTGCTGCCGTTGTGGTTGTCGTTGCCGCTGCCGAGCGCGAACCGGCTGGCGCCGGACATCGTGGTGGGGGTGGTCTTGAGCCCCAACTCGTCCATCATGGCGAGGAGTTCGGTGTGCCGGTCGCCCAGGTAGGCGGCTCCGGCGTCGACCAGGACACCGGGGGCGGCCTCGATGCCGTGGGTGCGCCCGCCGACCCGGTCCCGGGCCTCCAGGACGGTCACCTCGAAGCCGTGGGCCGCCAGCCCGGTCGCGGCGGTGAGCCCGGCCAGTCCGGCGCCGACCACGACGGCGGTTCCTCCTGGCCGATGCGCGTCGAACTGCCGGCCGTTGAACGGGCGGTCGTTGAACGGGTGGTCGTTCATCTCGCGGCCGTGATTCTGCGCGCGAGCGCGGTGGGAGTGGGCCCGAGCAGGAACTCGTCGAAGGTGAGCTCGACGGCGTAGCCGCGCGCGACGGCGCTCAGCACCCGGGTGGCGATCAGCGAGTCGCCGCCGAGGTCGAAGAAGTCGGAGTCGGGCGCCACGTCGTCGCGTTCCAGCACGCGCCGGAAGACGGCCACCAGGTCCTGCGGGGTGGCGGGGGTGGTGAGGTCAGTGCTCAACGGAGGTCTCCTTCGACCTGTCGTGGGCGCCGTAGCGCAGGTGGCAGCCGGCCCGGTCGACCTTGCCGCTGGGGGTGTGGACGAGCCGGGGGACGACGGTGATCCGCCCGGGCACGAGGTGGCCGGGTACCCGGGCCCGCAGGTAGGACAGCAACTCGCCGGCCAGGTCCGGCGGGGAGGCGTGCCGCCGCGCCACGACGTACGCGAGCAGCGTGGTGCGGCCGGCCAGGGCGGCGCCGGTGACGGCGGCGGCGCTCACCTCGGGGTGGCCGGTGAGGTGCGCCTCGACCTCCGCCGGGTCCACCCGGACGCCGCGCACCTTCAATTCGCCGTCCAGGCGGCCCTGGTGGGTGAGCAGGCCGTCCGGGCCGCGGCTCACCCGGTCGCCGGTGCGGAAGTACCGCTCGCCGTCGACGGTGGTGAACCGGGCCGCCGTCGCCTCGGGCAGGCCGGGGTAGCCGAGCGCGAGGCCGGGCCCGCCGATCAGCAACTCGCCCTGCTCGCCGAGGCGTTCGATGACGTGCGGCAGGGCGTGGCCGATCGGTGCGCGGGCGGCCGGTGCGCGGTCGGCGCCGGGCCGGGCCGGTTCGCGGGCGAGCGGTCCGGACAGGTCGACGGCGTGGGTGATCTGGGTGGTCTCGGTGCAGCCGTAGGTGTTCAGCAGCCGGATCCGCCCGGTGTCCAGCCGGGCCCAGTCGTCCAGCCGGGCCGGTTGGACGGCCTCCCCGCCGATCACCAGGAGCCTTACGCAGGGCGGCAGTTCGGCCCGGTCGTCGACCAGGTGGTGGACGAGTTCGTGCCAGAAGGCGGTCGGCAGGTCCAGGACGGTGATCCGCTCGCGCTCGACCATCCGCAGGAAGCGCGGGAACGACCCGCAGTGCGCGTCGGGGTCGAGGACGAGGGTGGCGCCCGCGGTGAGTGCCGGGAGGATCTCCTCGAAGCAGGTGTCCCAGTTGAGCGAGGCGAACTGGAGCACCCGGTCCTGGGGGGTGAGGTGGAAGAGGTCGCGCAGTGCGTGGGCCGTGGCCGCGACGGCCCGGCGGGGAGTGGCGACGGGTTTCGGCTGCCCGGTCGAACCCGACGTGAAGAGAATGTAGGCCGGATGTTCCGGGCCGCTTGCGGCACGGTCCGCCGGAGGGGTTCCGGGCGGTTCTCCGGGGAATTCCGAGAGGGCGGGTAACTCTACTAATCGAGCGTCGAGTTGGTGGTCCGCGCCGGCTTCGCCGAGTATCGCCGTGCGGCAGTTCGCGGCCGTCGCCATGGCGTGTCGACGGGCCGCCGGGAATGCCGGATCGATCGGGCAGTACACGCCCCCGGCGGTCAGCACGCCGAGAAGTGCGACCACCGTTTCGGCCGTGTGGACGGCCGGCACGGAGACCGTGCCGGGGTCCGGTCCCAGGCGCCTGGCCAGGGTGTTCGCCAGCTCTGCGAGCCGGCCGTAGTCGAGGGTGCGCCCCCGCTGGACGATCGCGGGGTGCCGGGGATTGCGGCGTGCCATTTCCGTGAACGCGTGGATCAGGTCGGGAACGACCTGGAGGGTGTCCTGATTAATTGACATGGCCGCCCCAAATGATGCCGTCGAATGCTCATCCGTGCTCGGCGAACGGCGACTCTACCGTCGAACATGCGTGGCGACAATGGATGTTGAGAGCGTTCTTCGAGGGGGGCGTGCTTGACGTGTGAACCCGCCCGAGGACGTTCGGTCGTTCGAGTAGGGACGGCGTGCGCAAGGGTGCGGAGCGGCGTGGGCGAAGGCCCGGTGACGGCACGTCAGGAGCTGAGCGGGGCCTCCCAGGAGAGCCGGGTGCCGCCGCCCTCGGCGGGCCCGACCGTGAAGGCGCCGCCCACCCGCTCGGCCCGCTCGGCGAGGTTGCGCAGCCCGCTGCGCCGACCGCCCTCGGGTACGCCCACCCCGTCGTCGGCCACCACCAGGGACACCCGCCCGGCGAGCGCCCGCAGCGTCACCTCCACCCGGCCCGCCCGCGCGTGCCGGGCGGCGTTGCTGAGCGCCTCGCCGAGGACGGCCACCACGTGGTCGGCCAGTTCCTGCGGCACGTCGGTGTCCAGCAGGCCCTCCATGCTCAGCCGGGGCGCGAAGCCGAGCGTCCCCTGCGCCTCGGCGACGACGCGGGTGGCGCGGGCGCGCAGGCCCCGGTCGGGCTCGCTGTGGGCGCGCAGCCCGAAGATCGTCGACCGGATGATCTTGATGGTCTCGTCCAGGTCCGCCACCGCGCGGGCGACCCGGTCGGCGGCGGCCGGGCTGTCGATCAGCCGGCCCGCGCTCTGCAACGTCATCCCGGTCGCGAACAGCCGCTGGATCGCCAGGTCGTGCAGGTCCCGGGCGATCCGGTCACGGTCCTCCAGCAGCGTCAGCTGCTCGGCGTCGCGCCGCCGCTCGGCCAGCTCCAGGGCCAGCGCCGCCTGGTCCGCGAAGCCCAGCAGCGGCCCGGTCTCGTCCGGCCCGAAGGCCGGCTGTCCGGCGGCGCGGGCCAGCAGCAGCACGCCCCGCCCGTACCCCGCCCCGGTGCCCAGCGGCACCGCAACCGCCGGGCCCAGCCCGTCGAAGCGCCCCGCCGGGCCCGCCGGGTAGCGGGCGTCGCAGGCCAGGTCGTCGCTGGTCACCGGTGAACCGGAGGCGTACGCGGCGCCCGACAGCGTGCCGTCCACCGGCACCGTCACCCCCAGCCGCGCGGCGGGCGCCCCGCCCAGCGCGACCTCCACCGTCAGCTCCTCCGCCCGCTCCTGCGGACCGTCCAGCGCCACCGAGACGTCGGCCAGCTCGGCGCCGGCGATCTCCCCGGCCCGGCGGGCGATCAGCTCCACCACCTCCAGCCGGGGCGCGCCCGACAGCAGGCTGCGGCTGATCTCCGCGCTGGCCCGCAGCCAGCGCTGGCGCAACTGCGCCTCCTCGTACAGCCGGGCGTTGTCGATCGCCACCCCGGCCGCGACCGCCAGGGTGGAGATCACCGCCTCGTCGTCGGTGTCGAAGTCCAGCCCGCCGCGCTTGTCGGTGAGGTACAGGTTCCCGAACACCTCGCCGTGCACCCGCACCGGCACCCCGAGGAAGGTGTGCATCGGCGGATGGTTCGGCGGGAAGCCCGCCGAGGCCGGGTGCTCGGACAGCACCGGGCAGCGCAGCGGCTGCGGGTCGCGGATCAACTCCCCGAGGATGCCCCGGCCGGACGGCGGCGGGCCGATCTCGGCGATCTCCTCCTCGGACAGTCCCACCGTCAGGAACTGCGACAGCGAGTGCCCGTCCGGGCCGATCACTCCGAGCGCGGCGTAGCGGGCGTCCACCAGGTCGGCGGCGGCCTCGACGATCCGGTGCAGCGCCTGGGCGAGGTCCAGCTCCCGGCCGACCGCGAGCACCGCCTCCAGCAGGCTGTGCACCCGGTTCTGGGTGCCGCGCGCCGCGTCGATCCGCCACTGGAGCTCCTCCAGCAGCTCGTCCAGGCGCAGCCGGGGCATCCGCGCGCCGCCGACCGCCGCGCTGCCGTCCGCTCCGCCCACCGCTGTCCTCCTCGTACTCGCCCTGGCCCGTCCTCCACCCGCCGCCGGAGGGCGCCAGGTGCCGCCCGATCAGGGCGATTGCCGGATTCACGGTAGTGCCCGGGTGTCGGCACCCCGCACGCCGGGGTGCGCCGTACGCTCCCACGGGCGGGCCTTTCGTCCCGTCACCGAGGGGCCTGCGGCCTCTGTCGCGAGGCCCTGGCGGACCGCCAGGGTGGGGGAGGAGCGGACGGGCCGTCAGTGCGCACACCGTCCCCGCGCCGCCCCGCCAAGCGCCGACACAGTGGAGGAACCCTCATGACGCCATCCGTCCTGGCCGGGGTCGACGGCTCGCCGGAGAGCACCACCGCCGCCCTCTGGGCCGCCGACGAGGCGGTGCTCCGGGGCGCCCCGCTGCGCCTGGTGCACGCCTGGCCGTGGCTGACCGACGGTGTGGCCACCTTCGCCGAGCCCGACGACCTGCCGGCCGCCGCACAGCGGGTGCTGGCCTCGGCCGCCGACGCGATCCGCGAGCGCCACCCCGACCTGGTGGTGCACACCGACGCCGTCCTGGACGCGCCGGTGGACGGCCTGGTCGCCGCTGCCGCGGACGCCGCCCTCCTGGTGCTCGGCTCGCGCGGCCTCGGCGGCTTCACCGGGCTGCTGCTCGGCTCGGTCGGCATGGCCGCGGCCGCCCGCAGCACGGTGCCGGTGGTCGTGGTGCGCGAGCCGGGCGCGCCCGACGGGGCCGGCGATGACGGGCCCGAGGTGCTGGTCGGCGTCGACGCGCACGCCCCGGAGGAGGAGGTGCTCGCCTTCGCCTTCCAGGAGGCCGCCCTGCGCGGCGCCCGGCTGCGGGCCGTGCACGGCTGGGACCTCCCGCCGGTCTTCGGCTACGCCGGCGGGGCCGTGCCGCCCACCGAGATCGCCCAACTGGAGGCGCTGGAGGCCAAGCTGCTCACCCTCGCCCTGGCCGGCCAGCGCGAGCGGCACCCGGACACCGTGGTGATCGAGGACGTCCGGCTCGGCTCCGCCCGCGGCCTGGTCGAAGCCTCCGCCGGTGCCGCCCTCCTGGTCGTCGGCCGCCGCCACCGCTCCCTCGACTTCGGCCCCCGCCTCGGCCGCGTCGCCCACGCCGCCCTGCACCACGCCCAGTCCCCGGTCGCCGTCATCCCCCACCCCTGACCGACACCCCGGCGGCGCACGCTCGGAAAGCGGGCCCAGGCAACCCCTCACGAGTTCGAATCTCACCTCCTCCGCCGGCCGATGGCCCGGACCGCACAGCGGTCCGGGCCATCGGCGTATCCCGTCCGAGGAACCCAGGGGGGCGCCAACGTGCGCGGCGTCGCAGGCGTTCCGGCAGTGCTGGGCATCGCCGTCCACGCATCCCTTCCGCCTGGAACATGTCGAGATATACTTCAGATGCGAGTTGATATCAGGAGGTGCATCACATGAGCCGGACCGTGATCGACCTGGACGACGAGCTGCTCGCCGACGTGGCTCAGGCTCTCGGCACCAGCACCAAGAGGGAGACGGTCAACACCGCTCTGCGTGAGGTGCTGGAGAACAGACGGCGAGCGCTCGCCCTCACACGGCTGCGTGCCGCGGCGGACGCGGGGGCCTTCGACCTGGAGATCTTCGAGGACAAGAGGAACTACCGCCGGTGAACGCGGCGCAATTCCTGATCGACACCAGCGCGCTCGCGCGCTTCATGCGCGGCGACGCCGAGCAGTACGGCTGGGACCAAGCCGCAGCGGCGGGCTTGGTCGCAACCTGCCCCATCACCGAACTTGAGTTCTTCTACAGCGCGCGGACAGCGGCCGACCGCGCTCAGGGGATCGAGGACATGCGGCTGCTGTTCGGCTGGGTGCCGGTCGATGACCGCGCCTACGACCGCGCCTGGTACGTCCAGGGCATGCTGACCAAACGAGGTCAGCACCGCAGCGCCGGAGCCGTGGACCTGGTCGTCGCGGCCACAGCGGAACTGCAAGGCCTGACCCTTCTGCACCGGGACCGCGACTTCGAGTGCATCGCGAGCGTCACCGGACAGGCCCTCCAGTGGTACGGGCCGGAGGCCGGCAAATGAATCCGGTCCGTTCCGGTCCCGGACTGGGAGCCGGGAAAGGGGCCTGATCCTGTTCGAACCGCAATCTCGTGTTCTCTGCCTCCGCCCGACAGGCCATCGGCCGGGCCGGATCACGCCTCGACGGGGGCGGGGCGTGATCCGGCCGGGGAGTGTCAGGTTGCCGGGGGTTCGGTCGGGCGGGGGCGGGTGCCCGGGGGGAGGACTTGGGCCTTGAGGTGGAGGTCCGGGCTGTGGCGGAAGCCGAGGGTGAAGTCCACCCACTGGCCGGCCCGTAGGGGTGGGGGGTCGGCGATCATCAGGTCGGCGTCCTCCGGGGCCATCGCCAGCTCGCCGCGGCCCGGGATCGGGAGGGCGGCCACCGGCTCCCAGCGGCCTGCGGCGCCCTGGTGGAGGTGCCGCTTGATCGTGATCCTGCCGCCGAACTCCCAGCTGGCGGAGGTCAGTTCGTCCGGTACGTCGCCCGGGTTGCGGATCGTGAAGAACGCCGCCGTGGCCGGGGCCGCGCCCGCCGTCGGCAGTAGCAGCCAGCCCGGGCCGGCCTCCACCGGCCGGGGCCGCCCGGCCCCGCCGACCGCCGTCCACCCGGTCAGCAGCACCAGCGTCAGCGCCGCCGCGCCCACCGGCGGGCCGACCACCCGCAGCCGTCCGATCGCGCTCATCGCCGTGCTCATCGCCGCGCCCCCTTCCGGGCCGCCGAGGCGCCGCGCCCGGGCTGCCAGGTGCGCAGCCGCAGGCTGTTGCCGACCACCAGCAGCGAGCTGAGCGACATCGCCACCGCCGCCAGCATCGGGTTGAGCAGGCCGACGGCCGCCAGCGGGATCAGCACCACGTTGTAGCCGAAGGCCCACAGCAGATTGGCCCGGATCGTGCCGAGGGTGCGCCGGGCCAGCCGGACGGCGTCCACCACCGCCTCGATGTCGCCGCGCACCAGGGTGAGTCCGGCCGCGCCGATCGCGGCGTCGCTGCCCGAGGCCAGCGCCACCCCGAGGTCCGCCGAGGCCAGTGCCACCGCGTCGTTGACGCCGTCGCCGACCACCGCGACCGTCCGCCCGGCGCCCCGCAGCTCGGCCACCACCGCGGCCTTGCCCTCCGGCGAGGCCGCGGCGTGCACCCGTTCGATGCCCAGCTCGCGCGCCACCGCCCGGGCCGCGCCCGGGCCGTCGCCGGTCAGCAGGACGGTCTCCAGTCCCATCCCGCGCAGCCGGTGGAGCGCCCGCCAGCTGCCCGAGCGCAGCGTGTCGCCAACGGCGAGCACGGCCGCGGCCCGCCCGTCCAGTTCGACCACCACGGCCGTGCGGCCGGTGTCCGAGGCGGCGGTGACCGCGTCCGCGAGGTCGGCGGGCAGCGGCTGCGCCGTGCCGTCCGGGCGGACCACCCGTATCCTCCGGCCCTCGACCACCCCGGACACCCCGACCCCGGTGGCGGCCGCGAAGCCGTCCACCGCGGGGAGCGGACCGCAGCGCTCCCGCGCGGCCGCCGCCACGGCCCGCCCGATCGGGTGCTCCGAGCGGTGTTCCACCGCGCCGGCCAGCCGCAGCACCGCACCCTCGTCGAGACCTTCGCCGAGACCTTCGCCGAGCCCCGAGTCGAAGCCCTGGGCGACCGTCACCGCCGCCAGTTCCATCCGCCCGGTGGTCAGCGTCCCGGTCTTGTCCAGCACCACGGTGTCGACCCGGCGCAGGCTCTCCAGTACCTCCGGGCCGCGCACCAGCACGCCCAGTTCCGCGCCCCGCCCGGTCGCCGCCAGCAGCGCCGTCGGGGTGGCCAGGCCCAGGGCGCACGGGCAGGCGACCACCAGCACGGCGACCGCCGCCGTCACCGCCGCCTGCGGGGCCGCGCCCGCGCCGAGCCAGAAGCCCAGCACGCACACCGCGCCCGCCAGCACGCACGGCACGAACACCCCGGCCACCGCGTCGGCGAGGCGCTGCGCCCGGGCCTTGCCGGCCTGGGCGTCCGCCACCAGCGCGGTGATCCGGGCGAGTTGGGTGTCGGCGCCGACGGCCGTCGCCCGTACCACCAGCGCGCCGCCGACGTTGACGGTCGCGCCGGCCACCGCGTCCCCGGGGCCGACCTCCACCGGCACGCTCTCCCCGGTCAGCAGGCTCAGGTCGAGCGCCGAACCGCCTTCGACCACCACCCCGTCGGTGGCCACCCGTTCACCCGGCCGCACCACGAACTCCTGCCCGGGCAGTAGCAGTTCGATCGGTACCAGGCGCTCCTCGCCGGTCCCGCCGTCCCGGACGCACACCTGCTTCGCGCCCAGTTCGGCCAGCGCCCGCAGCGCGGAACCGCTGCGCCGCCGCACCCGGCCCTCCAGCAGCCGCCCGGCCAGCACGAACAGCGGCACCCCGACCGCCGCCTCCAGGTAGACGTGCGCCGTGCCGCTGCCGTCCGCGGTCAGCGAGAACGGCATCCGCATGCCGACCTCCCCGGCGCCGCCGAACACCAGCGCGTACGCGGACCAGCCGAAGGACGCCACCACCCCCAGGCTGACCAGGGTGTCCATGGTGGCCGCCGCGTGCCGCAGCCCCTGCCAGGCCCGGCGGTGGAACCCGACCGACCCCCAGGTCACCACCGGGACGGCCAGCGCGAAGCAGACCCACTGCCAGGCGGGGAACTGTAGTGACGGCACCATCGACAGCACCACCACCGGGACGGCCAGCAGCGTCGTCACCAGCAGCCGCCAGCGCTCCGCCGGCTCCTCGTCCGGCAGCCCGACGCCCGCCCCGGCGGGCGCCAACTCGGCGGTGTATCCCGCTCGTTCGACGGCCGCCACCAGCTCTGCGACCGGCACCCCGGCCGGGTGCAGCACCCGGGCCCGACCGGTCGCCAGGTTCACCCCGGCCGTCACTCCGTCGATCCGGGCCAGCCGCTTCTCCACCCGGCCCACGCAGGCCGCGCAGGTCATCCCGCCGACCGCCAGATCGGTGCTCACCAGGGCCCCGGCGTCGGCCCCCGCGACCGGGCTCATCGCATCCCGCCCATGTCGTGCCCGCCCATCCCGGGTGCCCCGGGCGACGCGCCGCCCCCGGGCGTCAGCCCCGGGGACACCGGGCCCGCCTGCCGTCCCACCGCGTACGCCACCACGAACACCACCACCAGCAGCAGGGCGAACCCCGCCAGCACACTCAAGGGCCGGACACCCGGCGACTTCGCACTCACCCCCCAGCAGTCGGACGACGGGCACGGTTGGTTCCCGTACGGTCCGAACCGGTGGGGACCGGTGGGAGCGCCCTGGCGTCGCGGGCCCGGCGAGACCCGTACGGCGGGCCTCGGGCCCGGATTAATTCGGATGACGCACCCGGTGTGACCAGGTAGCGTCCGGGACGGCGCCTCCCGATGCGCTGGGCCCCGGCTACTACCCGTCAACTAGATGCCGGTGCCCGTGGTCGGGTTCCGGGAGGCGCCCATACGCGTTCAGCCCCGGGGTCGCTTCAGCCCGCCGCGCGGGGGCGTGGTTCGAGGGCCGGGGTTCGGGCGAATCCGCCCTCGGCGAAATCTGATCGTCATAAGATCCCTTCGTGTGCCGAGGGTCGGCACCCGGCCCGGCCGCGCGCGCTCGTGCGGCCGGACGGATGGTCAACGCAGCGGGGAGTAGCGATGACACATACGGGGAAGCGGATGCTGGCCGCCAGCGCGGCCGCGCTGGCGGCGGTACTGGCGGTCGCCGGGACGGCCTCGGCGCAGCCGGGCCCGGCTGCGGTCCAGAGCGGTATGGGGACGGGGGAGATCCTGCCGCACCCGGGGGGGACGGGCCTGATCTGGATCCCGGACTGGATCGGCGACGGTGGCGCGGTGACGGCCTCCGTCAACCCCTCTCAGCCCTTCACCGTGACGGTGGGCTGCCAGGGCGGCGGCTCGGTCCAGGTCCACGTCGCCGGCCTGGCGCCGGCCGACTTCACGGTCCAGTGCCCGGTCGGCGCGACCGGCATCGGCTCGGTGGAGATCCCCGCCCGGCCCGGCCGGGACCTCCTGTTCACGGTGACCGCCTCCGACCAGGCGATCCACTGGGGCATGTACGCCACCCAGGCGGACTGACCCCGCCGCGCGTCCCGGAACGGGTCCCGTTCAGTCCTGCCGCGCGCGACAGGACCGAACGGGACTGAACGGGACTGAACGGGACCGGCCCTAACGCCGCACGCTGCGCGGCCCGGTGACCGCCGCGCCCAGCGCGCCGACCCGGGCCCGCAGTTCGCGGTCGGCGGTGACGACCAGGCAGTCCCGGTCCGGCTGTTCGGCTCTGGCCGCCCGGACCAGCTCGACGATCCGGTCGTCACCGCTGCCGGCCGCCGCGACCACCCGTACCTCGGGCAGTCCGTCCACACCTCGGGCCGCGCCCTCCACGACCAGCACCACCTCCAGCGGCCCGGGCCGCTCCGGCAGGCCCTGCCCGGCGACGGCGACCAGCGCGTCCCGCAGCCGCTCGGCGGCGCCCCGTCGATCCCGCCACCACCCGTCGGGCACCGACCCGACCACGTTGGCCGCGTCCACCACCAGCAGCGGCAGCCCGCCCCGGGCCCCGTCCGCGTCCCTGTCCTCCATGGCCTCTCCCACGCCCTTCCTCGTCACGCCTTTCCCCGGGCCGGCCCGGCGAGTGACCGGGGGCCCTGCCAGCCGGGTGGTGCGTCAGGTGAGGGTGATCCGGATGCCGACGGTGCCGCGCTCGCCGCGGCGCAGGCGGCTGCCGAGCAGGGTGAGCACGCCGAGCAGGCCGTACTTCTGGCGCAGCAGGGTGCGGTAGGCGGCGGTGCGTTCGGGGCTGAGGATCTCGGCGGTGGCGGGGTACTGCTCGCCGGTCGGCCGGCCCTTGACGTCGCAGGGGCCCACCAGAACGTCCGCGCGGTTGCGGATCCGCTTGACCTTCCAGGAGTCGGCGACGGTCCAGACGCCGAGCGCCTCGCCGTCGCGCACCACCCACACCGGGGTCGGCACGGTGGTGCCGTCCTTCTTGTAGGTGGTGACGAGCAGGTAGCTCCCGGAGGAGAGGCTGACGATCCGGGCGAGCCGGTCGGAGGAAACGGGGTCGGGCGTGGTCATGGCCGGAAGTCTAGGGCGTGCCTGACCAGGGCCCGGGCCCGGCGGGCCAGCCCGCGGTGGCCGTGCCCGCCGAGGGCGGTGGCGCCCGGGTCGGGGAGCGCGGCCGGGTCGGCGGCGAGTGCGGCGCGGCGGCGGGCGGCGGTGCGCCCGGCGGCCCACAGGGCGAGGACGGCGCCGAGTGCGATGGCCGTCCAGGCGGCCGGGGCGAGGCCGGGGTCGTTGCCCCGGACGGCCTGCGGGTGCGCCTGACCGGCGATGGCGGCGGGGGCGGCGGAGGAGGCAGCGCCGGCCCGGCCGGTGATGGTGGCCGGGCGGGCGGCGGCGGTGTCCTCCACCAGTTGCCCGACCGGCTGGACCTTGTCGGCCGCCGCGAAGCCCCAGTCGAGCAGCTCGGCCGCCTCGTCGTAGACCCGGGTCTGGGTGTCCGGGTGCATCACCGTCACCAGCAGGGTTCGGCCGCCGCGCTGGGCGGCGCCGGTGAAAGTGGCGCCCGCGTTGGTGGTGTAGCCGTTCTTGACGCCGATCAGGCCCTGGTACTTGCCGAGCAGCCGGTCGGTGTTGGCGATGTCGAAGCTGGTGCGCTGCCCGGTGAGCTTGTCGAGTCCGCCGGGGAAGTGCGCGGTGCGGGTGGAACAGTAGGAGCGGAAGTCGGCGTTGCGCAGCCCGGCGCGGGCGAACAGGGTGAGGTCGTAGGCGGAGGAGACCTGGCCGTCCATGTCGTAGCCGTCGGGGGAGACCACCTTGGTGTCGCGGGCTTGCAGGGCCTGGGCGCGGGCCTGCATCTCGGCGACGGTCTGCTGGAGGCCGCCGTTCATGTGCGCGAGGACGTGGACGGCGTCGTTGCCGGAGCTGAGGAAGACGCCCCGCCAGAGGTCCTCGACGCGGTACGGCAGGTCCTCCTTGACGCCGACGAGGCTGCTGCCGGCGCCGACGTTGGCCAGTTCGGCCGTGGTGACCTTGTGCTCCGTCGTGCGGTCGAACTTGGGCAGCACGGTGTCCGCGAAGAGCATCTTCAGGGTGCTGGCCGGGGGGAGCTGGAGGTGGGCGTTGTGGGCCGCGAGGACCTCGCCGGTGCCGGCGTCGGCGACCAGCCAGGACCGCCCGGTCAACGTGGGCGGCAGCGCGGGCGCCCCGGCCAGCGGAGCGACCTGGACGGCGGACCGGCCGAGCCGTTCGCCGCCGATCGCACCGGCGGCGTCCTGCCCGGGGGCGGTCGGGGCGCCGGCGGCGAGCATCAGGGCGGACACCGCGGCGGCCGCCGCCACTCTGCTGACATGCTGTGGCATCTGCTGCACACGGCGAACGTACCCGGGGCGCCGCCGGGCCGCCGCGCCTGCTGCTCCGTCCGGATCCCGGGCGGGTACGGCGGTCCGCACCCCGGGCGGTACGGCACCGGGACGGCCGGGCGGCGGGCGGGCGGCGACCGGCGGCTCCGGGACGGCCGGCGGAAGCCGCCGGGACGACTTTGGTCATCCCCGGGTCGCGCCGAAAGTCGGATTCCCGGGCGCCGGGAGCTGCCTAGGCTCGGGGCATGAAGACGCTGCTCGGCTATCTCGGTTTCGTGCTGATCCTCGGCGGCGGGTCCGGCCTGGCGGCGGACTGGCTGGGGGGCTTCCGGCTGTTCGGCTTCGTCCGTTTCCTGGTCCCGGACGGCCATGAGACCGCCGGGTACGCCACCCTGCTGGTGCTCGGCATCCTGCTGGCGATCCCGGCGGCCCGCCGAGGCTGATCAGCGGCTCAACCCGAGCCCCGACCGGCACCCCGACCGGCACTCTGATCAGCCCCCGCCCCCGAGGCCGCCACGCCGTCGAGCAGGACGGCGAGCCCGGTGCGGAAGGCCGCCCGGTCGCGGTCCTGCGGCGTGCCGTCGGAGGCGCCCTGGAGGGCGGTCAGCAGGGGGAAGCGCTCGGTGAAGTCCGGTGCCAGTTCGGCGAGTCGGGCGGACCGGGCGGTCCACCAGTCCTCGTCGGCGATGCCGGTCGCGGCGGCGGCGCCGCGTGATTCGGCGGCCACGGCGGCCGTGCCGCGGACGAACTGCCAGAGCGCCGCGACGACGCCGTGCAGCCGCGGGGGTGCGAGGGCGGCCGATTGCAGGGCACGCAACAGGCTTTCCATGGCGGCGAGTTCGGCCGGTCCGAGCACCGGGCGGGCCTGCGATACCTGGAGGATCCAGGGGTGGCGCAGGTAGCAGGCGTACAGTTCCTCGGCCCAGGCGGTGACGGCGGGGCGCCAGCCCTCCAAGTCCGCGACGGAAGGCCGCAGTTCGCCGAGTGCCCGGTCGTGCATCAGGTCGAGGAGTTCGGCCTTGCCCGGGACGTAGGTGTAGAGGGCCATGGCGGTGCGGCCGAGCCGTTCGCCGACGGCGCGCATCGAGAGCGCGGCCATGCCGTCCGCGTCGGCGACCGCGATGCCGGCGGAGACGATCGCGTCGACGCTGAGGCCCGGTTTGGGGCCGCTGCGCCCGGTGCGCGGTTGCGGTGGTGCGCCCCAGAGCAGGGACAGGGACCGGTGGGCGTCGCCCTGTCCGGCGTAGACGACCATGCAGCAACTCCTTATGGCGTAAAGTATCCTCGGCCGCGACAACTCTTTATGTCGTAAGGTTATCAACCGAAGGGGTTTTGCGATGACACTGCCCGTCACCTTCGCCGAGGTCGTCGAGGTCCGCCGGATCACGCCGCGCACCGCCCGGGTCACCTTCGAGGCCGAGGCCCTGGCGGACTCCGTGGGCACGGCGCCCGACCAGCAGGTGAAGCTGTGCTTCCCCCGTCCCGGCCAGGCGGTGCCCGAGCTGCCCGCGCAGAGCGACGACCCGATGAGCTGGTACCAGGCGTACCTGGCGATCCCCGAGGCGGGGCGCCCGCTGCTGCGCAGCTTCACCCTCCGGCGCCGGCGGCCCGGCACCCGCCTGGTCGAGATCGACTTCGTGCTGCACGGCGACACCGGTCCGGCCGCCGCCTGGGCGGAGCGCGCGGAGCCGGGGCAGCGGCTCGGGATGGTCGGCCCCTCGGCGCTGTACGCCCCGCCGGTCCCGCTCGCCGAGGCCGCCGCCGCTGCCGACTGGGTGCTGCTGGCGGGGGACGAGACGGCGCTGCCGGCGATCGCGACGCTGGTCGAGGCGCTGCCCGCCGGGGTGCGGGCCCTCGCGTTCGTCGAGGTCGCGGACGAGGCCGAGCGGCAGCCGCTGGAGAGCCGTGCCGAGCTGGCCGTGCACTGGTCGGTCCGGGGCGGGGCGGCCCCCGGGGTCGTGCTGGCCGGGGCCGTGCGGGCCGCCGCGCTGCCGGCCGGCGCGCCGTTCGCCTGGCTCGCGGGGGAGGCGGGCGCGGTGCGGGCGCTGCGCCGCCACCTGGTGGCGGAGCGCGGCGTGCCGAAGCGGTCGATCGACTTCACCGGGTACTGGCGCCACCGGCTGACCCAGGACGACGCGCCCACCGCCGAGGATCTGGCGGACGCCCAGGAGCGATTGGCCGCCGGCTGATCGGGTGCCGATCGCTCGGCGGCCGGGGGATTCCGGCCACCGGGCGTCGGTGTGACCGCGCGCCCGTTCTGTCATGTCCGGTTTCAGGGTGGGTCCGGGGGGAAGGGTGTGTGGCGGTGCTGACGGTGTGTCCCAGGTGGCGATGGTCCGCCACTGTCCAGAGTTCGCCACCGATTTTTTCCGACCGGGATCGGACAGTTCCGACCGGGTCTGGTCAGCGAAAAGGGGCGGACATGGCCCGATTTCTGCCGCGAATTTTACTTTCTGATGGTCTTTTTTACTTTCTAATGGGGATTTCCCCCCTTGTCGTGGTCGTGTCGGATGCGCTGGAATGCGACCGCTGTCGGGACGCGCGGTCCGGAGCAACCACGCGTCCGACCTGGATTCGCGTACGCTGGGCCGCGCAACCTGACGTCTCATCAGACGAAAGGATGTCCATTGATCGGCTGGCGGAAATCCCAGCTAGCAGCTGCCGTCACGGTCACCGCCGCGTCCATGGTCCTGACCTTCGGGTCCAGCGCCAACGCAGCTCCGCTCCCGGACCCGCAGAACGCCCCCGTGGCGTCCGCGGACGGGACCCCGGTGCCGGTGATCGTGATTCTCAAGGACCAGATAGCGGACGCCCCGGCCGACAACGGCCACCTCGGCGCCCGTAAGCAGAAGGCCGCGAACGCCCAGGCGCCGCTGCTGGACAAGGTCAAGGCCAACGGTGGCACCAACATCAAGAGCTTCGTGGTCGGGAACGCGTTCTCGGCCACGGTGAGCCCCGCGCTGCGTGCCGCGCTGCTGGCCGACCCGGCCGTCGCCTCGGTCGTCGCGGACGAGCAGGTCACCGTCACGCCGCCGGCCGCCGGCAAGGCCGCGGCCGCGAAGGACGCCGCGGACACCAAGTCCGGTGCCAAGTCGGCCAAGGCCGCCGCCCCGCAGGCCGTTTCGGGCAGCAACGGCCAGGGCGCCGAGCAGAACGCGACCAACACGATCTGCCCGTCCGACCCGTCCCAGCCGCTGCTGGAGCCGGAGGGCCTCTACTCGACGCACGCCGTCGGCGCCGACGGCAAGCCCGGCGCGGCCGACCTGGCCACCGGCAAGGGCGTCAAGGTCGCCTACATCGCGGACGGCCTCGACCCGAACAACCCGGACTTCATCCGGGCCGACGGCTCGCACGCGGTCGTCGACTACCAGGACTTCGCGGGCGACGGCGTGGACGCGCCGACCGGTGGCGCGGAGGCCTTCGGCGACGCCTCGGCGGTCATCGCCCAGGGCCGCCAGGTCTACGACGTCTCGAAGTTCGTGAACGCCTCCCGCGGTCTGCCGGCCGGCTGCAACATCCGCATCCGCGGCCTCGCCCCGGACGCCTCGCTGGTCGCCCTGCGGGCCGGCGGCGAGATCATGTCGAACTCGTCGATCCTGCAGTCCATCGACTACGCGGTCTCGGCCGCCAAGGTCGACGTGCTGAACGAGTCCTTCGGCGGCAACGTCACCCCGGACAGCGGCGCGCACGACACCATCTCGCTCTTCAACGACCAGGCCGTCAAGGCCGGTGTCACCGTCTCCGTCTCCACCGGCGACGCGGGCATCAGCGGCACCATCGGCACCCCGGCCACCGACCCGAACGTGATCGCGGTCGGCGCCTCGACGGACAACCAGAACTACCAGCAGACCGGCTACGCGGCCGCCCAGTTCTCCAACAAGACCTGGAGCAACAACCGCATCTCCGCGCTCTCCTCGGGCGGCTTCACCCAGGCCGGCCGCACGGTCGACCTGGTCGCGCCGGGCGAGTCGGACTGGGCGCTCTGCTCGCCCGACACCAGCAAGTACACCGACTGCACCGGCTACAGCGGCCAGGGTTCGCCGATCCAGTCGTTCGGCGGCACCAGCCAGGCCGCGCCGTTCGTCACCGGCGCCGCGGCCCTGGTCATCCAGGCCTACCGCGACACCCACAACGGCCAGTCGCCCGCCCCGGCGCTGGTGAAGAAGTTCATCACCGGCACCGCCCAGGACCTCGGCGTCCCGGCCGAGGAGCAGGGCGCCGGCCTGCTGAACGTCCGCGCCGCCGTCGAGGCCGCCCGCGGCTACCACGCCGGCTCCGGCGCGTCGGACAGCAAGACCGTCGTCGTCACCACCGGTCAGGTCGACATCGCCGGCAACCCCGGCTCGACCCACACCGCCGACGTGACCGTCACCAACACCAGCTCCGCCCCGCAGACGGTCAGCGGCGCGACCCGCACCTTCGTGCCGCAGTCGAGCAACCAGCAGACCGTCCAGCTGGACACGGCCTCCACCGACACCTTCAAGTACGCCACCAACGGCGCCACCTGGGTGCAGAAGCAGGTCAAGTTCACCGTCCCGGCCGGCGCCGACCGCCTCGCGGCGTCGATCGCCTGGCAGGGTGCGGCCAGCCCGGTCACCAACGGCTCCGTGGTCCGCATGACGCTGCTCGACCCGTCGGGCCGCTTCGAGACCAACACCCGTCCGCAGGGCGGCGCCACCCCGGCCGACTTCGGCCTGGTGGACGTCCCGCACCCGGTGGCCGGCGAGTGGACCGCCGTCCTGTACACCCCGGCGGGCAAGGCCGGCTACAACGGCCCGGTCCAGCTGGGCACCGCCACCCAGCGCGCGGTGCCGGCCGGCGCCGTCAGCCCGAGCGTCGCGGACCTGAAGCCGGGTGAGACCAAGACCCTCAAGGTCCAGCTCACCACCCCGGGCACCAGCGGCGACTCCAGCCAGGCGATCACCGTTGCCAGCTCCAACGGCACCGCCACCAGCGTTCCGGTCGTGCTGCGCAGCCTCGTCCCGGTCAACCAGGGCAAGGGCACCTTCACCGGCACCATCACCGGTGGCAACGGCCGCAACGCCTCGCCGACGCAGAGCTTCGCGTACGCCTTCGACGTCCCGAAGGGCCAGAAGGACCTGCGGGTCGGCGTCACCGTCGCCAAGGATCCGAAGCTGCTCATGCAGGGCGCGCTGATCAGCCCGAACGGCACCCCGATCGACATCGAGGGCAACGGCCTGCTCGACGCGCAGGGCAACCTGACCGGCACCACCGCCGGCGTCTCGGCCACCACCGTCAACCCGGCCGCCGGCCGCTGGCGGTTCGTCCTGAACGTGCTCGGCCCGGTCAGCGGCCAGGAGCTCGCCCAGGACTTCGCCGGCACCGTCGCGTTCAACCAGAACGTCGCCACCGCCGCCGGCCTGCCGAACGACCCGCACGCCAAGCTGGCGGCCGGCAAGCCGGTCACCGTCCAGGTGAACTACACCAACAACACCGTCGCCACCCAGAAGATCTCGGCCGACGGCCGCCTGGACCGCCGCACCGACATCCCGCTGGTGCCGCAGGGCGCCTCCGCGACGGTCACCCTGCCGCTGAGCCTCACCTCCGCGGTGCCGTCCTTCCTCGTCCCGCCGGGCACCGACCAGCTGAAGGCGGTGGCGGCCTCCTCGACGCCGGCCCACCTGGAGCTGTCCGGCACCACCGGCTCGCCGGACCTCTTCGGCGACCTGAAGAAGGCCCAGGACGGTTCGACCATCTCGGTCGTGACCGACAACGGCAGCGCGTCGCAGCCGGTCCTCCCCGGTGTGTGGGGCACCTTCCTGCAGCAGGTCGGCCCGTTCGGCACCGCCGGTGCCCCGGCCGGCACCGCCACCATCACCGCGACCGCGCACACCCAGGCGTTCGACCCGGCGCTGACCTCCAGCACCGGTGACCCGTACGCCCTGGCGGTCAACGCCTCGGCCCCGGCCGCCAACCCGGTGACCGTCCAGCCGGGCGCCAGCGGCTCGCTCCAGGTCACCGTGACCCCGACCGGTGCGAAGGGCAGCACCGTCCACGGTGTGCTGTACCTGGTGTCCGCCCCCAGCTCGGTGGCGACCGCCAACAACACCCTGGGCACCACCGGTTCGGTGCTCGCGGCGATCCCCTACAGCTACACGGTGAACTGACTTTCCATCACCACGCCGAGGCCGTCCCGGAGTTCCGGGGCGGCCTCGGCCGTTCTCCCCGGGGCGGCGGGAATGCCCCGCGCCCCGGCGGTGTTGCGCCGGGAAGGGCCGGGGCGAAACGGATGCCCCGGCCCTTCCACCGGACCGGGAGCGGGACTTGAACGACGCGATCAAGCACAGCCACGTCGAGGTGAACGGTGTCCGTCTTCACGTCGCGGAACAGGGCGAGGGCCCGCTGGTCCTGCTGCTGCACGGCTTCCCGGAGAGCTGGTACTCCTGGCGCCACCAGTTCGCCCCGCTCGCCGCGGCCGGCTACCGGGTCGTCGCCCCCGACCAGCGCGGCTACGCCCGCAGCGAGCAGCCCGAGCGGGTGGACGCGTACTCCCTGCTGCACCTGGTCGGCGACGTCACGGCGCTGATCCGCGCGCTCGGCGAGGAGCGGGCCGTCGTGGTCGGGCACGACTGGGGCGCGCCGGTCGCCTGGGCCACCGCCGCGCTGCGGCCGGACTTGGTGCGCGGGGTCGCCGGGCTGAGCGTGCCGCCGCTGCCCAGCGGGCCGCGGCCGCTGCGGGAGTCCCGGGAGAACTTCGGCGAGGGCTTCTACCAGAACTACTTCCAGGAGCCGGGCCGCGCCGACGCCGAACTGGCGGCCGACGTGAAGTCCAGCTTCCGCCGCATCCTGGGCGGTGGCCCGCGCGGTGGGGGGAAGCCGCAGCCGTGGGTCGTCCCCGAGGGCAAGGTCCTGCTGGACACCATCCCGGAGCCGGCGCAGCTGCCGGCCTGGCTCACCGAGGCGGACATCGACGCCCTCGCGGCCGACTACGCCCTGCACGGCGAGCACGCCTTCACGGGCGGGCTCAACTGGTACCGGAACATCGACCGCAACGCCGAACTGATGGCCGCCTTCGACGGCGTGACGATCGACGTGCCGGCGCTGTACGTGGCCGGCGAACAGGACATGGTGAACGCGCTCGTCCCACCGGAGGTGCTGGCCCACCTGCTGAGCCGGGTGCCCAAGCTGCACCGCCACGTCCGGCTGCCGGACACCGGGCACTGGACGCAGCAGGAGCGCCCGGCGGAGGTCAACGAGGCGCTGCTCGACTTCCTCAAGCACCTGGACGCCTGACGCCCGCCCGGCTCCGGCCCGGATGCCGGGTCGGAGCCGGGTTGCGGAGGCCCGGCGGCGCGATCAGTGGTGGTGGTGGCTGCCCATGGGGTGGTCGCAGGCGCGGCACCTCCGGATGAAGAGGAGGCTCAGACCGACGGTGACCACCGCGCCGAGCGCCACCCCGGTGCCCCGCACCGTCTTGCGGGCCGCGTTGCCGCCGATCGAGCCGGTGCACCGCGAGCAGTTCTGGCATCCGGTCCGCACCGGGATCTTCTTCCCCACGACGCTTCCTCCCAGGCGAGGTCCCGGCCAGCGGCCGGGCTCGTGAACGTCCCGCAGAAGCTTATAACTTGAGCTGCCCGTCGATAACGTGAGCTGCCCGTCCTCGCCCGGCGAACGATCATCCGCCCGAAGGACCGGCCCCGTACGGGGCGAGGAGTTCGGCCACGAGCCGGCGCGCGTACGCGGGGTCGAGGCCGGCCGGGCGGAAGAGGATGCGGTACATCAGGGGGGCGACGACGCCGTCCATGACCGCCTCGACGCCGGGCGTGTCCTCCCCGCGGCCGCCCGCCCGGCTCAGCACGGCGCCGACCTGTTCGGCCGCGTAGTCCGAGCACTGGCCGGCGTTGCCGCCGTCCGGGTCGCCGAGCAGGGCGTCGCGGATGTAGGCGCGGCCCGAGGGGGAGGCCATCTCGTCGAGGAACTGTTCGGCCCAGGCCGTCAGGTCGGACCGCAGGTCGCCCAGGTCCTCCGGCGCCGTGTCGGGCCGCAGGCGCTCCACCGCGACGTCGGACAGCAGCTCCTGGAGGTCGCCCCAGCGGCGGTAGACCGTCGACGGGGTGACGCCCGCGCGCTGCGCGACCAGCGGCACCGTCAGCGCGTCGCGGCCCACCTCGGCGAGGAGTTCACGCACAGCGGTGTGCACCGATGCCTGGACCCGGGCGCTGCGCCCGCCGGGGCGCACCATCTGTTTGCGACTCATGATAAACACCTTAAAGCACAATCCTTGCGTTTACGGGGTGCCGGGGTGCCGGGGGGCCCGCCTCGGAGCCGGACGGCGGGCCGGCGCCGTCCGGCCCGGCCCGCCTGCTGTTCTCAGACCGCCGGCGCGAGCGCCCGGGCGGGCTGCGTCCGCTCGAAGGCGTGGCCGACCCGCAGCAGTGTGCGCTCTCCGAGCGGCCGGCCGAGCAACTGCATGCCGATCGGCAGGCCCGCCGCGTCCCGGCCGACCGGGACGGACAGGGCGGGCACCCCGGTGATGTTGGCGGGGGCGGACAGGCGCACGTAGGCGTCGGGGACGCTCTCGACCGTGCCGTCGGGCCAGGTGACGGCCTCCTGGTCGGTCCGTACCGCGGTGACCGGGGCGGTCGGGGCGGCGATCACGTCGACCTCCTCCAGCATCCGGGCCCACTCCTGCCGCATGAGCGTCCGGGAGCGCTGGGCGCGCAGGTAGTCTCCGGCGGTCATCAGCTCGCCGGCCTCCAGGAGGGCGCGGACGTCCGCCTGGTACAGCTCGGGCACCGCCCGCAGGGAGCGCTCGTGGTAGGCGGTGGCCTCCGGTGCCACCAGCCCCCACAGAGTCGCCTGGAGGTAGCGGGTCATCGGGATGTCGACGTCGACGAGCCGTGCGCCGAGTGCCTCCAGGTGCTCGATGGCGCGCCGGACGGCGGCCTCCACCTCCACGTCGACGCGGTCGAAGTAGTAGCTGCGCGGCACGCCGACGCGCAGCCCCGTCAGGTCCGTGTCCGCGCCCGGCTGATGGCCGACGGCGGGGGTGGCCAGCGAGGCGGGGTCGCGCGGGTCGTGCCCGGCGAGGGCGTCCAGGACGAGGGCCGTGTCCTCGACGGTCCGGGCGATCGGGCCGACGTGGTCCAGCGACCAGGACAGGGACGCGACGCCGTGGCGGGGGACGAGGCCGTAGGTCGGCTTGAGGCCGACGACCCCGTTGAGCGCGGCGGGCACCCGGATCGAGCCGCCGGTGTCGGTGCCCAGCGCGAAGGTCGCGGCGCCCGCGGCGACGGCGACGGCGGATCCGCCGCTGGAGCCGCCGGCGACCCGGCCGCGGTCCCAGGCGTTGCCGGTCTGCGGGGTGGTCAGGCCGTAGGCGAACTCGTGGGTGTGCGTCTTGCCGACCAGGATCGCGCCGGCCGCGGCCAGGCGGGCGGCGACCGTGCTGTCGGCCTGCGCGCGGTGGTCGGCGCGGACCCGGGAGCTGGCCGTGGTGGCCAGCCCGGCGACGTCGATCAGGTCCTTGAGCCCCATCGGGACGCCGTGCAGCGGCCCCCGGTGCAGGCCGCGCGCCGCTTCCTGCTCGGCCTCGCGGGCCGCCCGGCGCGCCCGCTCCGCGGTGACCGCGACGTAGGCGCCGAGGTGCGGTTCGACCAGCTCGATGCGGTCGAGGACCGAGTCCACCAGTTCGACGGGGGACAGTCGCCGGGCCCGGATCTCCTCCGCGGCGGCGGCGAGGGAGAGCTCATACGGCTGCATCGTGCGTCTCCTCGTCCGTGTAGTGGGCGCTTTCCGCGCAGTAGGCGCTCGCGGGCGGGGTGTCCCCGAAGTCCAGCTCCCGCAGGACCGCGACGACGGAGAGCAGCTGGTTGGCGGTGGCCGCGACCGGGTCGTGGCGGTCGGCGGGCAGGGGGAGCCCGGCCCGGGCGGCCCAGCGGGCGGCCTCGGGTGGCGTGAGGTCGGTGGCGGGCCGTTCGGTGGCGGACGGACCGGTGGGCGGTTCGGCGGGAGGTTCGGCGGAGGGGTGTTCGGTGGTGGGCGGTTCGGCGGAGGACATGGGCGTTCTCTCCTGATCGGGGCTGGAGCGAGATGGCACCCGCACCAAAAGCTAACTGTTTGCGTTAGTCGGACTGTAGGTCCTACGATGGCTTAACGCAAACCGATTGCGTTTACGGGAGGAGCCCCATGTCCGGCGCCACGTCCGAAGCCCCCGCCCCCATCCCCGCCTGGACGGTGGGAGGCGTCACCGTCCACCGCATCGACGAGACCCTCCTGCCGCCCGCGACCGGGCCGTGGCTGCTGCCCGAGGCCACCCCCGAGGTGGTGGCCGGCCACGACTGGCTGCACCCCCACTTCGCCGACCACGAGGGTGTCCTGCACCTGGACAGCCACAGCTTCGCGTTCGCCGTGGGCGGGCTGCGCGTCCTCGTCGACACCGGCATAGGCAACGGCAAGGAGCGGGCCAACCCGGCCTGGCACCACCTGCGGACCGACTACCTGGAGCGCCTCACCGCCGCCGGCTTCGCTCCGGACTCCGTCGACCTGGTGATCCTCACCCACCTGCACGCCGACCACGTCGGCTGGAACACCCGGGAGGTGAACGACGAGTGGGTCCCCACCTTCCCCCACGCCCGCTACCTCACCTCCCGCGCCGAGCGGGAGTTCTGGGCCGGGTACGACCTGGAGGAGGCGCGGAGGCAGATGTTCCTCGACTCCGTGATCCCGGTCGAGCGGGCCGGGATGCTGGACCTCGTCGACGTCCCGGCCGAGGGCGTCGAGGTCGCCCCGGGCCTGCGCCTGATCCCCACCCCCGGTCACACCCCCGGCCACGTCGCCGTCGAACTGACCAGCCGGGGCGAGGCGGCGCTGATCACCGGTGACTGCGTCCACCACCCGGTCCAGCTCGCCCACCCCGCCATCGGCGCCTGCGTCGACATCGACCCGCGGCAGTCCGAGGCCTCGCGCCGCAAGCTCCTCGGCTCCCTCGCCGACACGGACACCCTCCTGCTCGGCACCCACTTCGCGCCGCCCACCGCCGGTCGCGTGCTCACGCACGGGGACGCCTACCGGCTGCTGCCCGTGCCCTCGGCCTGACGCCGCGTTCGACCTCCCCGGGACGCTCGCACCCCTTCACCAGTCCTGCGCCCGAGGTCCGTCGACCGCACACCCGGATCGAGCGGGACGGGCGCGCGGGGTAGGGGTGGTGAGTCGGAGTCGGCTCCCCGGGGTTCGATTCCCGCGTGATCTGTCGTTTATCTGGCGATACCGCCGCTGAGCTGCGAAATCTCGCTGGCAGCGGACGTCGGTGATCCCCTAGAGTCGGCGCGCCCGCCCCGGTCGGGGCGTTGGCGGCACCGGCGTGCGAGTCCGAGCACGCGGCGATTCCAGGAGTTGACGATCTGATGGTGTGTGTGGCGTGTGGGGCGCGTCCCGCGGGGACCGAGAGCCGACGCTGCTTCGGCTGCGCGGAGGCGGCGCCGGGTTGGGCGGCGGCGCTCCGACCGGCGAACAGCCTTGCCATCGCGGTCTACGTCCTGCTGGGGGTGAACGCGATGCTGGCGGCGGGGGCGGTCGTGGCCGGCCTCTGGTCCGATGTCCTGCTGGGCCAGTTGGCGGACGGGTCGGCTGACCTCGACGACTTCGATGCCGTGGACTCCCTGGTGAAAGGGCTGAACGGGGTCTTCCTTCCGTTGGCGCTGGCCACCGCCGTGGTGTTCATCATCTGGTTCTACCGCATCCGCCAGAACGCCGACCTGCTGCTGCCGCACGGGCACCGGCGCGGACGCGGCTGGACCATCGGGGCCTGGGTCACCCCGTTCGTCCTGCTCTGGTTCCCCTGGCAGCTGATGGTGGACTGCTGGCGGGCGAGCGCTCCGCTGGACGCGGAGGGACGGCGCCGCACGGTGTCGGAGAAGGTCCTGGTCCTGTGGTGGTCCACCTGGATCGGCGCGCTGGTCGTCAACCGGATCGCCAGCTCGATGATGAAGCACGTGAACCTGACGGTGCTCGACAGCCTGGAGGACCTGCGCGAGACCATCCGGGTGGAGACCGCCGGCTCGGCGCTGCGCCTGGTCGCGGCCGTCGCGGCGATCGTGGTGGTCCAGCGGCTGACGGCCATGCAGTGGGCGCGCCGGGCCGACATCAACCCGCTGGCAGCCAGGGCCGCCCAGGTGGCGGCCGAGGAGGCCCGGGCCCAGGCCCAGGCCAAGGCCCAGGCTTAGGCCGCCACGGCGGCGGACTCGGAAGCTCCCTACACCGGCAGCAGGCGGGCGATCAGTTCGCCGAGGCGGCGGGCGTTGCGGCAGGAGTGCATCTCCACGACGCCCGCGTAGGCGGCTGCGGCGGAGTCGCCGGTCCGCCAGAGGGCGGGCTGCTCGGGGTTGAGCCAGTGGACCCGTCGGGCCCGGCCGGCGATCCGGCGCAGCGCGTCCAGGTTCGGGTCGCGGTGGTTGTTGCGGGCGTCGCCGAGGATCAACACGCTGGTGCGCGGGCCGACCGCGTCCAGGTGCCGTTCGGCGAACTCGCCCAGGGCGGAGCCGTAGTCGCTGTTGCCGTGGTGGCCCATCACCTTGGCCTCGGTGAGGATCCGGGCGGCGAGCCGGGCCGGGTCGGCGTCGCCGCGCGCCAGCAGGGCGGTGACCTCGGCGGTGCGGTTCAGTACCTGTGTCTGAACCCCCGATCCGGGTAGCCTGGAGCCCTAGCCTGGGCTGGTGTCCGAGGACAGCGGGCCGGTTGGTGAGCGGTGGTGCGAGGCTGCGACGTACGGCTGAGGCCGGAGTCGCGGCCCGGTACGCGTTTCTGCTCGACGGCGTGTCGTGCCAGGCAGTGGCGGGTGGACCAGCGGCTGCGGAAGCGGGTGGCGGCCGAGCTGAGCGGGGCCGGCCGGGTGGAGTGCCCGGAGTGCGACGCGTGGTGGGTGGCCGGGGTGGATCGGCGTTCGAACGCCCGGTACTGCTCGCGGCGGTGCGTGATGAGGGCCTGGCGGTCTCGGAACGAACCGTTCGGCGAACGGTCACAGTGACCGTTGAGCGAACGCCGAAACGGTCACGATTCGCTCAACTTCGTTCATCCGCAGGCTAGTTGTTGTGATCACCACATTCCGGGCCGGACTCTGCTGCACGGAAGCGGACCGGTCCCGTCACGGCCAACTGCCATGCCTGGTCCGCGAGTTGGTGGTGAGATTCCACATGGCTCAGGAGATAGCGGAGAAGGTCGGCTGCGTCAGCGCCGACCGATACCAGGAGATCGTCGCCGAGCTGCGGAAGCTGGTCGAGACGACCACCCGCGCGCAGTTCACGATCGGCGACTACGCGCTGGAGATCGAGCCGATGCGCGAGGTCGGCGGCCAGGAGCACAGCGACGAGATGTTCTCCGTCAAGAAGTCGCTGGCCCGGGTGGCCGACGACGTCGGCCTGACCTACTCGCAGGTCAGGCGGGCGAGGTGGACCTCTTCGCGGTGGCCCAAGGACCGCCGGCAGGCCGGCGTCTCCTTCACGGTCCACGAGGTCCTGGCGGGGATCGCGGACGAGCGGGAGCGGTTCGAGGCGATCCTCAACCCACCGCAGCCCCGGGGAAGGTGGACGGCGGACGACGCCAAGCGCAGGGTCGGCCGGCAGGTCGATGTTCCGGTGACCCCGCAGGAGAAGGTCAGCGCGATCCACACCCTCGCCCAGGACGAGGAGGTCGCCGCGGTGGTGACCGGCGACCTGCTGCGGCGTCCGGGCGTGGTCGCGCAGGTCAAGCCGGAGGACAAGGTCCGGGTGGTGGAGGAGCTGACCCGCGACGACGAGGTCGCCGCGGCGGTCGCCCCCAAGTTCCTGCACCGGCCGGCGGTGGTCGCCCGGGTCGCCCCGGCGGAGAAGGTGAGGGTAGTCGAGGAGCTGACCCGCGAGGACCACGTCGCGGCGGAGGTGACCACCGGGCTGCTGCGGCGCCCGGACGTCGCGGCCCGGGCGATGGCCGACGACACCGCCCGCCACCAGGTCAACCACGCCCAGGTCGAGCGGGGGCGGCAGGCCCGCGAGCACTTCGAGGAGAACAGCCCGATCGCGCCGGTGATCCGCAAGATCGACCGGTCGGTGGAGTTCCTGGACCTGGTGACGGCCTGCCACGCGTTCGTCGCCGCGGCCGGGCGGGTCGTCCCGGGCCTGCGCGACCGGCAGCTCGGCGACGACGAGCAGTCGGTGATCCGGGAGAACTGCGCGCGCGTGAGGGCGACGCTGGACTGGATCGAGACGGCGGTCGACACCGGGAAGGTCGACATGGACGGCGAGCTGGCCCGCCTGCTCCAGGGTGAGTAGGCGATGCCCCGCGCCTCCCGGCGCAGGTCGGCGGCGGCCGAGCGGCACGCCGACACCGTTCGCAAGGTCCTCTTCGAGGCCCGTCCCGCCGGGCTGACCTTCGACCAGCTCGGCCGGGCCTCCTCGCTCAGCGCGGGTCAGGCCCGGGCGGGGCTGGCCTGCCTGCGCGACACCATCGCCGAACGGGGCTGGCCGCCGCTGATCTGGACGAGGGCGGACGGCTACCGGTTCTGCTCCGACCCGGTCGAGTTGCAGGCATACGAGGCCGCGGTGATCCGCGAGAAGCTCACCGAGTTCCGCCGGTTCATCACCGGTGTTGTCGCCCCGCACTTCGCCCTCCAGCCCAAGGGCCGGTGGGTGAAGCACCTGAACACCCAGATCAGCTCGGTGGAGTCCACGCTCGAAATGATCGCGGACTACAGCGATGCCTGACCGCCCTGGGGGGGGGGGGGGGGGGGGGGGGGGGGGGGGGGGGGGGGGGGGGGGGGGGGGGGGGGGGGGGGGGGGGGGGGGGGGGGGGGGGGGGGGGGGG
>NZ_JBWKEQ010000066.1:0-37756 GCF_056435365.1 Kitasatospora sp. NPDC043949
TCCGGCCCGACCGTCAGCACCGTCACCTCGGCGCCCTCGTTCGCCGCCGCGATCCGCAGCGCCTGCTCCACGCCGTACTCGTCGAGCTCCGACAGGAGGCCGTCCACACCCTCCCGGTCGGTGGTGTGGTCGTCCGCGAACCGACGGTCACCCGTCGCGTCCGGCACGTACTTCACACAGACGACGATCCTCAAGCTCATGAGTGGTTCTCCTGTCACGGTCGCGCTGGTCGATGGCCTCACGTCATGCCGAGGGTACTGAGTGCCAATCCCGGCCCGGCCGCGCCCTGCGCGCCGTGGGCGCCACCTGGACCGGCATACCGTGTCGGCGCTCTTCGACTGGTGTCGGAGGCTCCGTGAAGAGGATACGGCACTCAGTACCCCTGGTAAAGGAACTCAGTACCCTTCCCGGTGTGTGCTGGGCCTCAGGACGCCCTCAGGCGGCCAGCACCACGGCGGCCTCTCCCGTGTAGACGCGGAAGGTGAGGGACTCCTGGAGGTAGAGCCGCACGGTGTCGGCGTCGTGGGAGAGGTAGCCGACGGAGACGTCCTGGCCGAGGAAGAGTTCGAAGTCGCCGCCCCGGGTGGACAGGAGGAGCGCGCCCTCGATGGCGGGGGCCCAGATGATGTCCCCGTCGAGGAGGCGGGCGAGGTGGTTGTGGACGGGGTAGCCGTGGTCGCTGGTCTCGTTGACGGCGGTGAAGGTGTCCGCGCCGAGCAGGAGCGAGTAGGGGCCGCCGACGCCGGCCAGGCGCAGCGCGGTGAGGGCGCGGCTGACCGCCTCGGGGTACTCGCGGACGTCCTCGGGGAGCTGGACCGGCGGGTTGGTGGAGCCGGCTCGGATGCCCTCGATGGCGGCGGCGCGGTAGCCCTCGAAGACGGCGCGGTCCTCGGCGAGGGCGATGGTGCGGGCGGCGTCCTTCACCGGCTGCCAGTCGGAGTCGCGGGAGCCGCGCTCGACGTCGTCGACGGCCTCGCGGCGGACGGTGAAGGGGACGCGCAGCTCGACCACCGGCTGGGCGGCGCGGGCGTGGGCCTGGACGCCGTCGGCGGGCGGTTCGATGCCGGTCAGGTGGCCGGTGCCGACGGCGGCGAGGGTGGAGCCGTCGGGGCCGTTCAGGTCGACCACGCGGCGGCCGGCGATGTGGAGCTTGAAGGTCTGGCGGGCCTCCTCCTCGATCTCCGCCCAGGCTGCGGCGGAGACGGGGGCGAGGTCGCGGTGCAGGTTGTTCATGGTGCGGGTCCTTGTCGGGAGGTCCGGTTCAGGGCGTGCCGCGCAGGCTGCCGATGCCGAGTGAGCCGGTCGCGGGGGGAGTACTCGGCGCGGGTGGAGCGGGCGGCGCGGGCGGCGCCGACCGCACCGGGGGCGCCGATGGCGCGGGCGGCGGGGCGTCGAGGAAGTCGGCGGTCGGGACGAAGAACAGCGAGCCGGTGGCGGCGGTGGAGAAGTCGAGCAGCCGGTCGGTGGTGCCGGGCGGGCGGCCCACGAACATGTTGCGCAGCATCTCCTCGGTCACCTCGGGATCGCGCGCGTAGCCGATGAAGTAGGTGCCGAACTCGCCGCCGCGGTCGAACGAGCCGAAGGCCATGTTGTAGCGGACGATCTTCCGTTCCTCGCCGTCCGGCCCGGTCACGGTGCTGAGCGCGACGTGCGAGTCGGCCGGTTTGACGGCGTCGTCGAGCTCGATGTCGGTGAGCTTGGTGCGGCCGACCGCCCGCTCCTGGTCCTCGACGCTCAGCGCGTTCCACGCGTCCAGGTCGTGCAGGTACTTCTGGACGATGACGTAGCTGCCGCCGGTGAAGTCCGGGTCCTCGGCGCCGACCACGGCGGCGGTCTCGGCGGCCCGGCCCTCGGGGTTCTCGGTGCCGTCGACGAAGCCGAGCAGGTCCCGGTCGTCGAAGTACTTGAAGCCCTGGACGGAGTCCACCACGGTGGCCGCCCCGGCCAGCCGGCCGGTGAGCTGGCCGGCCAGCTCGAAGCAGAGGTCCATCCGGGCGGCCCGCAGGTGCAGCAGCAGGTCACCGGGGGTGGCCGGGGCCCGGTGACGGGTGCCGGCCACCTCCCGGAAGGGGTGCAGGCCGGCCGGCCTGGGGCCGTCGAAGAGCCGGTCCCAGGCGTCCGAGCCGACGCCGGTGACGCAGGTGAGGCCCCCCTCGGGGACCCGGAAGCCGACCGCGCGGCGCAGCCCGGCGAGGTCGGGCAGCAGGTCGCGGACGGCGTCCTCGCCGCCGGGCTCGACGGTGAGGACCAGGAAGACCGCCGCGCTGGTCAGCGGGGAGAGCACGGCTTGCGGTTCGGCCTGCATGGCGAGGGTTCCTCCACGGTGGCGCGGGAGGCCGGGCGGCGTCCCGCTCATGGCCGGTGGTCAGCGTGCCGCGGCTGCCGCCGACCGGGCGGGCCGACGGTGTGACGGACCAGCGGCGTGACGGACCAACGGACATCTGATCATGCGTACGATTACACCCCATAGCGGACCATTCGGCGCGGGCGGCACTCCCCCGAACGGCCCTCCCGGACGCGCCGTCCGCCGAGGCCGTTCGGGGGCGCCCGCGGCCGGTGGGCACGCGGAAGGGGCGGACGCGCCGTCACGCGCCCGCCCCTTCCACCCCGGCTGTCAGACCCGCAGGGCCGCCAGCTGCTCGGCGAACGGCACCACCTGTTCGGGCAGCGCCGGCGCCGCCGGGCCGCGGCCGGCCAGCAGTGCCGCCAGTTCGCCCGCCGCGCGGTCGATCCGGCCCGGGAGGCCGTCGGTGAGCCCGTCCCCCGCCGCGCCCCAGTCGTCGGTGGCCGCGTAGACGGCGGTCGGCACCACCACCGCGCGCAGGTAGCTGAACAGTGGCCGGACGGCGTGCTCCAGGGCGAGCGAGTGCCGGGGCGTGCCGCCGGTGGCGGCGATCAGCACCGGCTTGCCGGTGAGCGCGTCGTGGTCGACCAGGTCGAAGAAGGACTTGAACAGGCCGCTGTAGGAGGCGGTGAAGATCGGTGTCACCGCGATCACCGCGTCCGCCCCGGTCACCGCGTCGATCGCCCCGCGCAGCGCCGCGCCGGGGAAGCCGGTGACGAAGTGGTGGGCGATCTCCGTGGCCAGGTCGCGCAGTTCGACCACCGTGACGTCCACCTGCCGTCCGTCATCGGACAGTTGACGGATCGTCGATTTGGAGAGGCGGTGGGCCAGCAGCCGGGTCGAGGACGGCTTGCTCAGCCCGGCGCTCACCACCACCAGCCGGTACGCGCTCACTTGGCCACCTCCACGATCTCCCCGTCGACGGACTTCCCGTCGGCGGACTCCTCGTCGCGGGCCGCGACCCGCGCGGCGTGCGTCGGCCCGTCCGGCACCGCGGCCGGGCGGTTCCTGGCGAACTCCTCGCGCAGCACCGGTACGACCTCCTCGCCGAGCAGGTCCAGCTGCTCCAGCACGGTCTTCAGCGGCAGGCCGGCGTGGTCCATCAGGAACAGCTGGCGCTGGTAGTCGCCGAAGGACTCGCGGAAGGCCAGCGTCTTCTCGATGACCTCCTGCGGGCTGCCCACGGTCAGCGGGGTCTGCTCGGTGAACTCCTCCAGCGAGGGCCCGTGCCCGTACACCGGCGCGTTGTCGAAGTACGGGCGGAACTCCCGCACCGCGTCCTGCGAGTTGCGCCGCATGAACACCTGCCCGCCGAGGCCGACGTACGCCTGCTCGGGCGTGCCGTGGCCGTAGTGGGCGTAGCGCTCGCGGTAGAGGGCGATCAGCTTCTGGAAGTGCTCCTTGGGCCAGAAGATGTTGTTCGCGAAGAAGCCGTCCCCGTAGTAGGCGGCCTGTTCGGCGATCTCCGGGCTGCGGATCGAGCCGTGCCAGACGAACGGCGCGACGCCGTCCAGCGGGCGCGGGGTGGAGGTGAAGGACTGCAGCGGGGTGCGGAAGCGGCCCTGCCAGTCCACCACCTCCTCGCGCCACAGCTGGTGCAGCAGCGCGTAGTTCTCGATCGCGAGCGGGATGCCCTGGCGGATGTCCTTGCCGAACCACGGGTAGACCGGGCCGGTGTTGCCGCGGCCCATCATGAGGTCCACCCGGCCGTCGGCGAGGTGCTGGAGCATCGCGAAGTCCTCGGCGATCTTCACCGGGTCGTTGGTGGTGATCAGCGTGGTCGAGGTGGAGAGGATGATGCGGTCGGTCTGCGCGGCGATGTAGCCGAGCATGGTCGTCGGCGAGGACGGGACGAACGGCGGGTTGTGGTGCTCGCCGGTCGCGAAGACGTCGAGGCCGACCTCCTCGGCCTTGCGCGCGATGGCCACCATGGCCTTGATCCGCTCGTGCTCGCTCGGGGTGCGGCCGGTGGTCGGGTCGGGGGTGACGTCGCCGACGGTGAAGATTCCGAACTGCATGCTGCTCACCACACTCCAGGTCGGCCCCTCGCCCGGGCGCTCGGGGCGCACGGGGCTCTCGGGGCGGATCGTTAAACTTTCAATCACCTTAGCACCCGGGTGCGGATCGTTATTCCCGCCCACAATTGAGGGGGGAGCTCCGGAAGGGCGGCGAACCGATGGCGACGTACATCGCGGTGAGCGCGCTGAGCCACGAGGGCCTGGTGCGGCAGCACAACGAGGACAGCCTCACGGTCGGGCCGTGGACACTCTGCGCCACCGTGACCGGCAACCCGCAGACCCTGCTGTTCCCGCTCGGCCCGCCCTGCGTGGTCGCCGTGGCGGACGGCCTGGGCGGCCACCCCGGCGGCGAGGTCGCCAGCGCCCTGGTGGCCCGCCGGCTGGCCGCCGACGGCACCGGACTGGACGGCGAGGAGGCCGTCCGGGAGGAACTCCAGGAGTGCAACCGGGCGGTGTACGCGGCCGCCGCCGGCGAACCCGAGCTGGCCGCGATGGGCACCACGGTGGCCGGCCTGGTACTGCTGCCCGACCGGGCGGTGGCCTTCAACGTGGGCGACAGCCGGGTCTACCAGGTCACCCCGGACGGGCTGCGCCGGGTGAGCGTGGACGACAGCCCGCCGCTGCCGCCCGGCCGGCGCACCACCTCGGTGGTCACCCAGACCCTGGGCGGCTCGCTCGGACTGACCTTCGTCGAGCCGCACGTGCGCGCCGCACCGCTGGCCGCCGGCGACCGCTACCTGGTGTGCAGCGACGGCCTGACCGACCCGGTGCCGGAGGAGGAGCTGGCCGCGCTGCTCGCCCGGCCGCACGACGGCTCCGACCGCGCCGACGGGAGGGCCGCGTTCGAGCTCTGGAAGGCGGCGATCGCGGCCGGCGGGCCGGACAACATCACCCTGGCGCTGGTCCGGATCGGCGAATAGGCCCTGTCACCGACCTCCGTGGTCAGTACACCTGGCCGCCGACGGGAACGGACCCGCCCCGGCGGGGCGCCGAAGCGCTCCGCCGGGGCGGTCACCTGTCCGTGTTCGGTCGCTCGACGAGCGTCCGGTCAGAGTTCGCTCGTGACGCTCACCCCGCTGAAGCCCTGCTGGGCGTAGAGGCTGAAGTAGACGTAGCCGGCCGGCGGGTTGGTGATCGTCAGGGTCTCGGAGTTGTCCGGCCCCGCCGAGTGCGCCGTGCTGGCGTCGGTGTACGCCCAGGAGGCCGGGTTGTAGTAGAGGTCGCCGTTGCCGGTGCCGCCGCTGGTGGTGACCTTCACCTGCTTGGTGCCGGCCGGCACCAGGAGGTAGAAGTGCGCGTAGTTGCCGGTGGTCGCCGCGATGTTGCTGCGGGCGCAGTTGGCGTCCAGCTTGCGGATGTCGGTGCCGGCGCACTCCGGCAGCTGCGGCTGGGTGGGCGTGCCACCGCCGGAGGCGCAGGCGCCGTTGGCGCACGCCGTCAGCCAGCTGTCGAAGCCGGCGTCGTAGCGGGTGCCGATGGTGGTCTTGAGCAGGGTGCGGGCGCCGGCCCAGTCGCCCGCGCGGTACTTGGCGAGGACGGAGTCCAGGTCGCCGCGGTGCTGCTCCAGCATGTAGCGGACGGCGAGGTAGCCCCAGCGGTAGACCCGGTCCTGGTCACCGTAGGCGGTGTCGAAGAGGTCGCTCAGCTTGTAGGTGTGCTGGGCGGCCGCCGCGATGGCGGCGTCGTTGGTCACCTTGCGGTACGAGTACGAGATGTACTCGGCGAAGCCCTCGACCCACCAGACGGTCGGGGTGGTCATGCCGGCGTTGAAGTCGCCGTACATGTCGAACCGGCCGTCGAGGTAGTGGGTGTACTCGTGGTTGAGGTTCCAGATCTCGAACGACGGGCGGGCCCACTCGGCCTCGTAGCAGAGGAAGCGCGGCTGGTTGCCGGCCTTGGCCGGGTCGCCCTCCAGGTACATGCCGCCGTTGTTGGTGTCGATGCCGTAGATGGCCGCGGCCAGCACCTGGTAGTCCAAGGAGGAGTGGAAGACCACGACCTCGATCGTGGTGTTGCTGTCGTCCTTGACCGGACCGTTGTCGCGCACCACCGAGTGGAAGTACGCGTCCTGGCCGGTGAGGCTGGTGCAGGCGGTGCCCAGCTGGGTGTTGTCCAGCGCCTGGGCGATCAGCTTGATGCTCGGGCTGCAGGTGTAGTTGACCGTCAGCACGCCCGCCTTGAGCTGGTCGGAGGCGTTGCAGGTGCCGTAGTAGGCGCAGTTGGCGGCGTCGTAGTAGCCGACCCCGTCCGCGACCGCGGCCCACTGGTAGACGGTGCGACCGTTCGGCGCGGACTGCGCGACCAGCGACTTGGCGAGCGGACGGACCTTGGGCTGGAGCGCCGTGTCCTTCAGGAAGCGGGTCAGCTCCTTGGCCGCGTTGTAGACCAGCACGCCGAAGTCGCCACCGAGCTGGTCGTTGTTGCGGGTCGCGAAGCCGGACAGCGCGTCCAGCACGCTCGGGTCGGCCTCGACCGCCGCGTCGAAGCCGGTCACCTGGTGGCCGCGGAACAGCACCGTGAAGACCGGGTTCACCGCCCAGGCCATGCCGGCCGGGTTCCAGGTGGCGCTGTTGTAGTCGTTCAGCAGCTGCTTGACCACCGGGAGGTAGCGGATGTTCTCCTGCGCGCTGTCGATCAGGGTGACGGCCTCGCCCAGGATGGGCGCGTTGCCCGCGGCGACGTCCCGCACGTGCGCGCCGCCGAAGAAGGCGTCCAGCCCGGAGCGGATCGCCGTCTGGAGGGCGGTGCCGTAGGTGCCGACGTCGTCCTTGTGGTACCACTGCGCGAAGTACCCGGCGCGCAGGTACAGCACCAGTTGCTCGACGGAGGTCGAGTTGTCGCCCGGGTAGCTGCCGGACGCGTCGCGCAGCGCGTACGCCACGGTGGTCATCTGCTCCTCACGGAACGCGCCCCTCGCGTCCGCGCCGGTGAGCTGGAAGAGCCCGTTGATGCACTGGATGTCGGCGGCCTTGATGTGCTGGACCAGGTCGCCGCCCGTCCGGCCGGTGAAGTCGCCGACATTGCAGGGCTGTGCGGCCGCCGCGCCGAGGGCGAAGGCCTTGGCGGTCGGCCGGGCCTCGGCCGGCCGAGTGTCGAGCGGGAGCGGGGCTCGCTGGTCGGCAGAGGCGAACTGCCGGTCGGTGTGGCCGCGTTCGGGGGCGCCGGCGGCGGGCTGCGGCGCCGGTCCGGCGGGGGTGGTGGGGGCGGACGCGCCGCCGCCGGGGGCGGCGGCGGGGGCGGCCTTGCTCTGCGGGGCGAACAGGCCGATCGTCAGGAACATGGTCAGGGCGAGTACTAACAGCCTTGCCAGCTGTGGGAGTCGCAGCAGACGCGCGGAACTCACGTGGGGGCCTCCGGGCCGTCGTCGGCCGCATTGGGGGTGCGGCCGGTGGGGTGGTGAGGACCGTTGGCGACGGCGCCTCGTGGGCGGCTCCGTCGTGCACACGGTGGGGAGTGTGACATGTACCATGGCACACATCACATGACGTTGGATAGCCCCGCTCATGTGAGCGATTGGCGGGGGAACGACGCAGGGGCCGTGATGGCGAATCGCCACCACGGCCCCTGCGTTTGGGGGTTGACGCCCCGCTCGACTACTTCCGCAGCAGCAGGATCACGCCGGCCGTCACCAGGCCGACCAGAACCGCCGCCGCGCCGTACGCCAGCCGGTGCGCGCGCAGCACCGGCAGGAAGCGGTCCACGGCGTAGCGGCCCGGGCCGGTCAGGGCGAGCGCGGCGGCACCCGCCGTGAGGAGCAGCTCGTACTCGCTGCCCTTCGGGGCGAAGAAGCCGCCGCCCCAGGTGACGGCGATCGCGTTGACCATCGTGCCGACGATCGCGGCGCCCGCCAGCGGGGTCAGCAGGCCGACGGCGAGGGCGAGTCCGCCGAGCGTCTCGGTGAGGCCCGCGACCACGGCCATGGCGTTGCCCGCCGGGTAGCCGCTCATGGTGAAGAACTGACCGGTGCCGTCGATCCCGCCGCCGCCGAACCAGCCGAACAGCTTCTGGCTGCCGTGCGCGGCCATGGTCAGGCCGAGGGCCAGGCGCAGGAGCAGGAGTCCGGCGTCGTAGGCGTGCGGGGAGGTCGTCGCGGAGTCGGGGGTCACCCGGCCCGGGAGGACGGTGGTGGTGGGGGCGGTCGTGCTCGGGCTGCTGCTCGGCATGCGCGTCTCCATCGATCGGGATCGGTCGTAGGGGTGTGGTGGCGCGGCCGGGCGGGTCGCCCCGCGACTGTTGTTCAAATTTGAACCGGCCACTCCTCGACCGTACCTTGGAGTTCGAATTTGAACAACTGACGCATCGTGGACAACTCGCGGGCCGGACCCCGCCCGGGGCAGGGTGGAGACATGGCTCAACGCAGGCAGCACCGGCGGACCGCGAAACCCGGCACGCCCTACCCCGAGGCCCTCGCCGCCTTCGGCGAACGCGTCCGGCTGATCACCCCCCGCCAGTGGGACGCCCCCACCCCGTGCGCCGGCTGGTCCGTCCGCGAGCTCGTCAACCACCTCACCGGCGAACAGCTGTGGATCCCCGAACTGCTGATGGGCGCCACCATCTCCGAGGTCGGCGGCCGCTTCGACGGCGACGTCCTCGGCGACGACCCGGTCACCACCTGGACGGAAGCCGCCGACGCCGCCCGGGACGCCTTCGCCGTCCCCGGCGCCACCGAACTCACCGTCCACCTCTCCTTCGGGGACGTCTCCGGGCAGTACTACCTGGACCAGCTCACCACCGACCTGGTCATCCACAGCTGGGACCTCGCCGAAGCCATCGGACGGCACACCCGGCTCCCGGCAGAACTCGTCGACTTCGCCCTCGGCGAGTTCGCCGGCTACGGGGACCTCTCCGGGAGCGGCCTGTTCGACCCGCCCCTGCCCGTCCCCGACGACGCCGGTCCGCAGACCCGCCTGCTCGCCCTCACCGGGCGGCGCGACCGGCCCTGACCTGCGGCGACCGGCGTGGTGCCGGACGCCGGATACTGGAAGGAGCGGGGGCCGCGATCCGTGCGAGAGGCGGGCACGCCATGAGCCGCAGGCCGGACATCCTCGGCGAGTTCACCGCCGACCACCGGGCGGTCACCGAGCTGCTCGACCGGATCGAGCAGGCACCCACCGGCGCCGCCGAGCGCACCGACCTGCTGGCCCGGCTGACCGACCTGCTGTTCACCCACTGCGCGGCCGAGGAGGAACACCTCTTCCCGCTCGTGCAGCACGACGTGCCGGACGGCGGGGCGCTGGTGTTCGGCAGCATCCACGAGCACCTGGCGATCGGGCAGTACCTCTCCGACCTCCAGGGGCTCGGCCCGGCCGACCCGGCCTTCGACACCCTGCTGCGCGGCCTCGCCGACACCCTGCGGCGCCACCTCGCCGTCGAGGAGAAGCAGCTCTTCCCGGCCGCCCGCAAGGCCCTGCCGGCCACCACCCGAGCCGCGCTCGGCGACCGGCTGCGGGCCGAACGCGCGGAAACCGCCGAAGACGCCGAAGACGCCGAGGCCACCGGGCCCGCCGAGGCAGGCACCGCCGAGGCAGGCACCGCCGAGCCGTGAGCCTCAGTTCTTCGGGCTGATCACCGCGAAGCGGCCGCCCTCCCGGTCCTGCAACCGGGCCACCCGCCCGTACGGGGAGTCGAAGGCGGCTCCCACCGCCGAACCGCCCAGCTCCACGGCCCGGGCCAGCGCCCGGTCCGCGTCCGGGACGGCGAAGGACACCTCCCAGTGCGGCGGCAGCCCCGCCGCACCGCCCGCCTGCTCCCGCGCCAGCGCGGCCACGCTGTGGCCCTCCGCCCGCAGCACCACCCGGTCGTGCTCCCAGCGGACGTCGAACCGCTCCGGGTCACGGCCGTCCCAGCGGAACACCTGCCCGTAGAACAGGGCCGCCGCGAACGGGTCCGGCGTGCGCAGCTCGATCCAGACCGGTGCGCCCGGCAGGTCCAGCCGCCGGGCCCGGCCCAGCGGGCCCTCCCAGATGCCGAACACCGCCCCGGCCGGGTCCGCCGCGAAGGCCACCCGCCCGGCGTCGAAGGCCAGCGGGCCCACCGCCAGGGTCGCGCCGCGCTCGCGCACCGCGTCGGCGGCCTCGTCCGCGCTCTCCGTACCGAAGTAGCTGGTCCACGCCACCGGCATCGCCCAGTCGCTGCCCGCGACCCCCAGCCCGGCCACCGCCTCCCCGCCGGTCACCGCGTGCAGGTACGGGCCGAAACGGTCCGGCCCCGGCTCGAACTCCCAGCCGAGCAGCGGCCCGTAGAACGCCTTCGCCCCCTCCAGATCCCGGGCCGTCAGGCTCACCCAGCACGGAACGGCCGCCACGCAGCGCACCTCGGCGGTCTCACCGCTGCCCATCGCGGACCTCCTCGCCACCCGGCCGCCGGGCCCCTCCCGACTCCCACGGCCCACCGGCCGCCCGGGACGCCCACAGCCTAGGCCGAAGGGCGTAGCGCGTTCCGGGAGGCATGGCCGGGATCAGCACACCCAGTTCTTGAGCGGCTCGGTGTCCAGCGAGATCCCCACCGGCTCGGGGAGGTGGACGGTCTTGCCGAACGGGAGGATCTGCGCGGTCTCGTAACGGACGCCGTCGGGCTGGCTGTAGACGGTGACCTCGGCGGAGTCGCGGTCGATCAACAGGTAGACGGGGATGCCGGCCTCCGCATAGGCCCGAGGCTTCTCGACACGGTCCCGCTGATTGGTATCGGAGTCGTAGGAGGTGACCTCGGCGACCATCAGCACGTCGCTGGTCTCGGCCCACTCCGCCGTGCCGACGAAGGCGTCTGCGTGCGCCAACGTGCCGTCCGGGCGGGCAAAACTGCCACGGTAGCCCTGGATCTTCAGCCCCTGATCGTGCAGATAGAGCTCAGGCCGAGCCTGAATGCAGATCCGCAGCAGCCACTGAATCATGCGGCCGTGGTCGCCGCCTGGCACGGGCTTGACCCCCAGCTTCCCGTTGATGAGCTCCGGCCGGATGCGTTCGGCAGTTCGAGCCAGAAGACGAGCGAACTCCTCGAACTCCTCGGGCAGCATCTGCGGGCGGTCGGAGATCGCGGTCACGGGCTTTCCTCCTTCGCCTGGGCACCCTGTGGGGCAACGAACACACCGGCAAGTGGTCACGGGCCATCTGGATTCCGACGATAGCGCCCACCGCCCGGCCCTCCCGGTCACACCAGAGCGGGTAAATGTGACCCAGGTCACATGGAAAGGCGAAATTTCCGGGGAAGGAATCCCCGTTTGGTCTTTCGTAGACAGAAGCGGGGAGAACTTCCCCGGTATCCTGAAGGAGCAGTCGCCGTGACCACCGCCGCCACCGAGCCGGTCCGACCCGTGGAGACCGTCCGTGCGCCCAAGCTGCGCGCTGACGCGACCCGCAACCGGGAGCGGATCGTCCTGGCGGCTCGCGACGCCTTCGTCGAGCACGGCGCGGACGTGCCGCTGGACGAGATCGCGAAGCGGGCCGGGGTCGGCAACGCCACGCTGTACCGGAACTTCCCGGACCGCTCGGCGCTGGTCCGCGAGGTGGCACTGCTCGTCAAGAGCCGTATCCTGGCCCTCGCCGAGACGGCGACGGTCGAGGCGGACGCCCCTGACGGCGTCCCGTTCGACGCCCTGCAGCGGTTCGCGCACGCGACCGTCGCGGAGAAGCTCGGCGCGCTCTGCCCGATGTTCACCAGCCATGTCGACCCGTTCGACCCGGACCTCACCGAGGCCCGCGAGCGTCTGACGGCCGCCGTGGGCGGTCTGATGGAGCGCGCCCGGGCGGCGGGTGAACTGCGGGCGGACGTCGACCACGGTGACCTGTTCATCGCGATCAGCCAGCTGACCCGGCCGCTGCCGGGGACGTCCTGCCAACTGCTCGACGACTTCGTCCACCGGCACCTGCAGCTGTTCCTGGACGGGCTGCGCACGCCGGCCCGTTCGGTGCTGCCCGGCCGGGCCGCAACCTTCGAGGACTTCCAACCCCACCACTGACCCACCAGCGGTACCCCGACCGACCGACCCGCCCTCCGGACCAGGCCGACCACCGGCCCGCCAGGAGCCGATCCCCGCACGCCCCGCACCGACGCCCCGTACGGCGACCAGCCGTCCCCGTACGGCGGTCGACCCTTGTCGCACGCCACGCACCGTGAAGTGAGTACCCCCATGCCTGAAACCGACGCCCGACCGGCGACGCTGCCCGATCCCCGGCGCTGGAAGGCGCTGATATTCATCGGCCTCGCCCAGCTGATGGTCGTCCTGGACGCCACCATCGTGAACATCGCCCTTCCGTCCGCCCAGCGGGACCTGGGCATCTCCGACGGCAACCGCCAGTGGGTGATCACCGCCTACGCGCTGGCCTTCGGCGGCCTGCTGCTGTTCGGCGGCCGGATCGCGGACCTCTGGGGCCGCAAGCGGACCTTCGTGGTCGGCCTGGCCGGCTTCGCCCTCGCCTCCGCGCTCGGCGGCGCCGCGGCCAACACCGCGATGCTGCTCGGCGCCCGCGCCCTCCAGGGCGTGTTCGGCGCACTGCTCGCCCCGGCCGCGCTGTCGCTGCTGGCGGTGACCTTCACCGAGGCCAAGGAGCGCGCCAAGGCCTTCGGCATCTACGGCGCGATCGCCGGTGGCGGTGGCGCGATCGGCCTGATCCTCGGCGGCCTGCTGACCGAGTACATGAACTGGCGCTGGACCTTCTTCGTCAACGTCCCGTTCGCCATCGTCGCCGCCGCGGGCGCCGTCCTGGTGATCCGCGAGCCCGCCGAGGGCCGCAACCGCAACCGGCTGGACGTCCCCGGCGTGCTGCTGGTGACCACCGGCCTGGTCTCGCTGGTGTACGGCTTCACCCGCGCCGAGTCCAGCGGCTGGACGGCTGCCAGCACGCTGGCGCTGTTCGTCGCGGCCGCCGTGCTGCTGACCGCGTTCGTCCTGGTGGAGCGCCGGGTCAAGGCCCCGCTGCTGCCGCTGCGCGTGGTGCTGGACCGCAACCGCGGCGGGGTGTACCTGTCGCTCGGCCTGGCCGTGATCGGCATGTTCGGCCTGTTCCTGTTCCTGACCTACTACCTGCAGCTCGTGCGCGGCTACAGCCCGGTGCTGACCGGCGTCGCGTTCCTGCCGATGGTGGCGGGCATGATCACCGGCTCGACCCAGATCGGCGCCCGGCTGATGACCCGCGTCCCGGCGCGGTTCCTGATGGCCCCCGGCTTCCTGGTCGCCTCGATCGGCATGCTGCTGCTGAGCAACATCGGCCTGGACACCTCCTACCCGATGCTGATCCTGCCCGGCCTGGTCCTGATGGGCCTCGGCATGGGCACCGCGTTCATGCCGGCGATGAGCCTGGCCACGCACGGCGTCCAGCCGCGCGACGCGGGCGTCGCCTCGGCGATGGTCAACACCTCGCAGCAGGTCGGCGGCGCCATCGGCACCGCGCTGCTGAACACCATCGCGGCCAGTGCCACCACCAGTTGGCTGGCCTCGCACGCGACCGCCGCGGCGGCCGCGTCGCCGGCCGCCGCCCAGACCCTGCAGTTCCAGGGCATGGTGCACGGCTTCACGACCGCGATCTGGGTGTCCTTCGGGATCCTGGTGGCGGCCTCCGCGATCGCCTTCACCCTCGTGAACGCCGGTCGCCCGGACGCGGCGTCGGCGTCGGGTGCCGGTGCGGCGAAGAACGACGAGGTGCCGGTGCTGGTGCACTGACGCCTGCGGGTTGCTCGGGTGCGTACGCGGCCCGTCCGGTGTCCCCTTCCTGGGGCTCCGGGCGGGCCGCTCGCTGTTTCCGGGTCGACGGTTCCGGGGTCGACGGTTCCGGGGTAGGCCATTCGGGGTCTGGATCACAGCGACCCCGGGTAGAAGTGGGGACCGCTCCCCGATTATGGTGGCCCCAGCGAGAAGCGGGGAACTATCCCCACTTCCTTCCGACCGAGGTGCGTGCACATGACCCGGAATCAGAACCCAGGACGGGGGCGGCGGGCCGTCGACTGGGCGGACGGCCGGCTGGGGATCCACACCCTGGCCAGGGCCAACCTGCGCAAGATCTTCCCGGACCACTGGTCCTTCATGCTGGGCGAGATCTGCCTGTACACCTTCCTGATCATCATCCTGACCGGCGTCTGGCTGACCCTGTTCTTCAAGCCCTCCATGGGCGAGGTGATCTACGACGGCTCGTACGTGCCGCTCAAGGGCGTGCCCATGTCGCAGGCCTACGCCTCGACGGTGGACATCAGCTTCGAGGTCCGCGGCGGGCTGCTGATCCGGCAGATCCACCACTGGGCCGCCGTGGTCTTCGTCGCGGCCATGTTCGTGCACATGATGCGGGTCTTCTTCACCGGCGCGTTCCGCAAGCCGCGCGAGGTCAACTGGGTCTTCGGCTTCCTGCTGCTCTTCCTCGGCATGCTGGACGGCTTCTTCGGCTACTCGCTCCCGGACGACCTGCTCTCCGGCACCGGCATCCGGTTCATCGAGGGCGTGCTGCTGGCCATCCCGCTGGTCGGCACCTACCTCCAGATGTTCCTGTTCGGCGGCGAGTTCCCCGGGCACGACATCATCCCGCGGTTCTTCACCGTCCACGTGCTGCTCGTGCCCGGCATCATGCTCGGCCTGCTGGTGGCGCACCTGATCCTGGTCTTCCACCACAAGCACACCCAGTGGGCCGGGCCCGGGAGGACCGAGAAGAACGTCGTCGGCATGCCGCTGATGCCGGTCTACCTGGCCAAGGCCGGCGGGTTCTTCTTCCTGGTCTTCGGCATCGTCGCGCTGATGTCCGCCGTCGCCACCATCAACCCGATCTGGGCGTACGGCCCGTACCGCCCCGACCAGGTCTCCACCGACGCCCAGCCCGACTGGTACATGGGCTTCGCCGAGGGCCTGATCCGGGTGATGCCCGGCTGGGAGGTCGGGCTCTGGGGGCACACCCTCAACCTCGGCGTGCTGATCCCGTTCACGCTGTTCCCGGTGATCCTCGGCGCGATCGCGGTCCACCCGTTCATCGAGAGCTGGGTGACCGACGACAAGCGTGAACACCACCTGCTGGACCGGCCGCGCAACGCGCCCGTCCGCACCGCGCTCGGCGCCGCCTGGATCAGCCTCTACCTGGCGATGCTGGCCGGCGGCGGCAACGACCTCATCGCCACCCATCTGCACCTGTCGCTCGACACCATCACCTACGCGGTGCGGATCGGCTTCTCCGCCGTCCCGGTGGCCGTCTTCGTCATCACCAAGCGCTGGTGCCTCGGCCTCCAGCGCCGCGACCGCGACAAGGTGCTGCACGGACGCGAGACCGGCGTCGTCAAGCGCCTGCCGCACGGCGAGTTCACCGAGGTGCACGCCGGGCTCGCGCCCGCCGAACTGCACCGGCTCACCGCACACGAGCAGCCCCGCCCCCTCGAACTGCCGGCCCCCGTCGACGAGAATGGAGTCGCCCGGAGCGCGGACGTGCTCACCCGCACCCGCGCCCGGCTGTCCCGCGGATTCCACGGCGAACACGCCCGGATCGCCAAGCCCACCGCCGAGGAGTACCGCGAGATCACCGAGGGCCACGGGCACTGACCCACGACCCCGGTCCCCACGCCAGAGGGAGGACAGATGCACGACCGATCCGACCAGCTCGCCGACAACAGATACCTCCTGCTCACCACCTTCGGCGAGGACGGCACCCGCCAGGACTCGCAGATCTGGGTGGTGCCCGACGGCACGGCGCTCGGCGTCTGGACCCCGGCCCACTCCGGCGAGGCCGAACGGATCCGGCGCCACCCCCGGGTGCTGGTCGGCCCGTGCGACTCCCACGGGCGCCCGACCGGGCGGCCGGTGCCGGCCCGCGCACGGCTCTGCGACCCGGACGACACCGCCCGCTACCGCACCTCGCTGATCAACAAGTACGGCCTGACGGCGCTGATCGCGCTGGCCCGCAGCCGGTTTCGGGTCGGGCTGGCCGGGACAGTCGGCATCCGGATCACGCTCAACGAGCTGGAGCAGCGGCTGGTCGGGCCCGAGTGGCAGCTGCCGACGACGTACTGCGTCAACTGACCCCGTCGGGCCGCCTGATGGCGCCGGGGGCGGGACCGGGGCACGGACCGACCCCGCCCCCGGCGCCGTTCGCGTGGTGAAGCGTTCGCGCTGCCGGGGGCCACTTCTCAGGGCCCGTCGTCCGGCGCCTTCGCCAGGTCCCCGGGTTCGCACGCCTCCCGGCCCGTCGCCACGTGCACGACCCTGACCGCCCGGTCGGGGCCGCCGGGCACGACCTGCTGTTCGTGCCCGCAGCGCGGGCAGATCAGCGGGATGCGCGGACGGTGCTCCCGGCCGCCGGCGTGGCCGCCGTCCGGGTGCGGGGCGCTCACGTCAACGGGTGGGTCGGGACCGGGCTGACCTCCTGGATCTCGCCGTGGGCCTTGGTGAGCAGCTGCGAGGCCAGGTCGTTGAGGGCTCTGGCCCCCGCGATCTCCTCGCCGACCCGCAGCTGTTCCGGGTCCGAGGGGTGGCGGCTGCTGTAGCCGTGGGCCCGTAGTTCCCTGCCGTCGCGCAGCCGCAGCATGGCCGCGGCGGTCGTGCGCGGGCCGTCCTCGCGGAACTCCATCTCGATGTGCCAACCGACCAGAGTCTGCATGGCGGATCACCTCCATCGGTTACTCCTCCAGAGTGCGCCGCACCCACCGTGAACACCAGGGCAGGCGGACCGGGGGCGAGTTGAACGCGTTCAACTCTGCGGCGTAGAGTCGTCGACGACCAAGATTTGAACGCGTTCAAGGAGGCGCTTCCGGCATGGGCAAGGGCACGACGGAGCTGGTGAACCTGCTGGTCCTGCTCGGTATGGGCGCCGTCGTCCCGCTCGGCCTTGCCCTGATCGGCGAACCCGGCCTCGCCCGCGTCCGCCGGCTCTGGCCGCTCGCCGCCGTCCCCGGCGCGCTCTCGCTCTGGCTCCCGCGCGGCGGCCTCGCCACCGGCAGCGCCGCCCTCTACGCTCTCGGCACCCTGGCCGTCGCCCTCCACGCACCGCTGCGGCTGCGCCGGACCCGCTCGCTCGCGCCCGCCGAACTCGCCGTCCTCACCGCGCTCGCCGCCCCGGCGGTGGCCGGCACCGCCCTGGTCGCCGAGCGCTCCGGCTACCCGCTGTTCGACTTCGAACCACACGTCCTGGCGCTGACCGTCCCGCACTTCCACTACGCCGGATTCACCGCCGCCCTCGTCGCCGGGCTGGTCTGCCGCAGCACCCCGGCGGGTTCCGGCGCCGCCCGCTGCGCCGCGCTCAGCGTGCCGGCCGGGACGCTGCTGGTGCTCGCCGGGTACTTCCTCGGCACCTGGGTCCAGTTCGCCGGGGCCTGCGTGCTCACCACCGGGATGTGGCTGGTCGGCCTGGTCACCTGGCGCGACCTGCGGCCGCGCGCCGCCGACCCGGTCACCGCCCGGCTGCTCACCGCCTCCTCGGCCGTCCTCGCCCTCACCATGCTGCTCGCCCTGTGGTGGGCCCTCGGCCAGGCGTCCGGGCTCCCCCACCCCACCCTGGCCTGGATGGCCGCCACCCACGGCGTCGGCAACGCGCTCGGCTTCGCGCTCTGCTCGCTGCTCGCCTGGCGCCGGATCACCACCGCGGAGGACCACCGATGACCGACCTCAGCTACCCGGAGCAGGGCGCCAGCGCCACCGGCCACCTGCCCGGCGGGTACCGCCACCTGCGCCACCGGGCGCTCGTCGGCCGGGGCCGCCCCGCCCTGGAGGTGGCCGGGGCCGCCCTGCTCGGCTGGCGGATGCACCGGCTGGCCGGCGTGCGGATCGACGCCGACGCGGACCGGGCCGCCCCCGGCGTCGCCGTGCACTGCGCGATCGGCGTCGGCCCGCTCCGGGCCGGCGCCCCCAACCGGGTGCTGGCCACCGTCGACGGCCCGGACCGGTACGGCTTCACCTACGGCACCCGGGCCGGCCATCTGGCCCGCGGCGAGGAGACGTTCCTGGTCGAACTGGAGGCGGACGGGGCGGTCTGGTTCAGCGTGACCGCCTTCAGCCGTCCGGTCGCCCGGTACGCCCGGCTGGCGGGGCCGCTGCTGCCGCTCGCGCAACGGGCCTTCGCCCGGCGCTGCGGCCGGGTCCTGGCCCGGATCGCGGCGGACGCGGGGTAACGCCTTGGCCCGACGGGCGGGCCGTCCGACATGATCACCCGGTGATGCGCACACAGTCGGCCCTCGATGTCGCCGCGGGGCAGCCGTGACCAGCTTCCTGACCCACCGGGCCCGGGTGCACGACGAGCGGCTGCCGGCGCGCCGCCGGTTCAACGCCCTGCGGACCTGCCTGACCTGCTTCGCGCCGTACGGCTTCCGGGCCACCTACCACCACCTCACGCTCAGCGCCCGGATGCCCCGGCTGCTGGAGGCCGACCCGGACTCGCTGGTGCGGGCCGTGGAGGAACTGCACGAGGCACGGGTCCTGTGGCTGGCCGGGGCGCAGGAGTACGCGGCGCGGCGCCGGGCGGAGAAGCGGGCCGGGCGGCGGCAACCGCCCGAGCCGGTGTGGTGGAACCGCCCCTGGTGGGGCGCACCGGACGCGGCCTGGCGGGCGGACCCCTTCCTCCACCCGCCGCTGCGGCTGCCCGACTACGTCCGTCGGCAGAACGCGCTGCTGGACGGCGCCGAACTGCCCGGCTGCCCGGCCTGCGGGGACGAGGAGCCGGTGCTGTCGCGCTCGACCGGCCACGGCCTGGCCGAACTCTGCCGGACCTGCGCCTGGGTGCGGCAGCCGTGCCCCTGCGGACGGTGGCACAGCTTCGAGCCCGCCCTGCGGGTCGGCTGGAACCGCATCTGGCAACGGCAGCACCTGATCGGCGACGCCACGCCGAACCCGCGCTGGCCCGGCGTGCAGGGGCCGGCCCGGGTCGAGCGGCTGGCGGTGTACGAGGTCTCCCGCCCGTGGGGTTTCCGCTCCGCACGGTGTGTGGCGCCCGGGCGCTGAACCGGCGCGGGCAGCTGCCGGCAGAGGCGGCCACCGGCGCGCGGCCGCGGAATACCCCGTCGGGGCGCGCGGTTGTCGCGAGCACGTGATCGGTAGCGCCGCCTCCGGAAGGGAAGGAATCGCGAGATGAGCAGCACGGTCGAGCTGACCAAGGAGAACTTCGACGACATCGTCCCTGGTCCGGAGGGCCAGGACTTCGTCCTCATCGACTTCTGGGCCGGGTGGTGCGGGCCGTGCCGCCAGTTCGCCCCGGTGTACGAGAAGGCGGCCGAGCGCCACACGGACCTCGTCTTCGCCAAGGTGGACACCGAGGCGCAGGTGGAGCTGGCCGCCGCGTTCGGGATCCAGTCGATCCCCACGCTGGCGATCATCCGTGAGGGCGTGCTCGTCTTCTCGCAGGCCGGTGCGCTGCCGGAGTCGGTGTTCGAGGACCTGATCGGCCAGGCCAGGAAGCTGGACATGGCCGAGGTGAAGCGCAAGGTGGCGCAGGAGCAGGCGGCCGGGGGCCAGGCCTGACCCGCCCGGGCGTCCGGGCGTCCGTTCGTCCGAGGGCCCGGGGAGTCACGCTCCCCGGGCCCGGCCGCTCGGAAATCCGGACGAAGTCCGGCCGGGGTCGGTCCTAGAGTCGTCCGCGACGGAGATCCCGCCCGACCGCGAGGAGCGACCCACCATGAGCACGTTCGTACTGGTCCCCGGTTTCTGGCTCGGCGCCTGGGCCTGGGACGAGGTCGCCGCGCCGCTGCGCGCCGCCGGGCACACCGTCCACCCCGTGACCCTGCCCGGGCTGGCGGAGCGCGCGGGCGAGGCCGAGCCGATCGGGCTGGCGGAGCACATCGCCGCGCTGGCCGACCTGCTGGTCCGCGAGGACCTTTGGGAGGTGGTGCTGGTCGCGCACAGCGGTGCCTGCGCCCCGGCCGGCGGTATCGCGGACCGGATGCCGGAGCGGATCCGCCGGGTGGTCTACCTGGACAGCGGCCCGATGATCGACGGCGGTTCGCTGTACGACCTCTGGCAGCCCGACCACCGTGCGGCGGCCGATGCCTCGGTGGTCGACGGCCGCCTCCCGATGCCCTCCTGGGCCGACCTCGCCGCCGACGGCGCCGACGTGGAGGGCCTGGACGAGGCCGCGCTCGCCCGGATCCGCGAGCGGGCCACCCCGCACCCGGCCGGGGCGTACCGGGACCGGCTGCGGCTGACGGGCGCCTCGGCCGCGCTGCCGCAGGCGCTGGTGACCTGTTCCTTCCCGCTCGCCCAGGTGCAGGCGATGATCACGGCCGGGCACCCGTGGTTCGCCGGGCTCGACGGGCCGAACTGGGAGCTGCGCGAACTGCCCACCGGGCACTGGCCGATGTTCTCCCGCCCGGCCGACACGGCGGCGGTGCTGGCCGAGCTCGCGGCGCTCTGACCCGCCCTCGGCTCGGGCCCGTCGGCGGGTTCGACTGCGCGAAGCCCCGCCGGCGTCGCAGGATGGGCACGGCGCCGGGTACGCGGCCCGGCGCCCGTCCGGCCGGGGGCCGGATCCCACGGGAAGGCGAGCCCCTGCGGATGCACGCGGAGCGCGAGAAGTGGCCGCTGGAGGCCGTTCGGGTCAGGCTCGGGTACGAGACGAACGGCAGCCGCGGGCCGACCTCCCGGAAGGTCGCCCTCACCGGCGCGCCGGCCGACGCCCGGCGCGCCCGGCTGCTCGACGTCCGCGACCACACGCCCGTCACCCTGGCCCTGCGGGCCGGGGTGGCCATCGACACCACGGAGGACCGGGTATGACCAGCAGCGCCGAGGAGTACGACGTCATCGTCCTGGGGGGCGGCCCGACCGGCGAGAACGTCGCCGACCGGACGGCCTCCGCCGGGCTGCGCACGGTCGTCGTTGAGGCCGAACTGGTCGGCGGCGAGTGCTCGTACTGGGCCTGCATGCCGAGCAAGGCGCTGCTGCGCCCGGTGGCCGCGCTGGCCGAGGCCCGCGCGGTGGCGGGCTCCCGGGAGGCGGTCGGCGGCAGGCGGCTGGACCCGGCCGCGGTGCTGGCCCGGCGGGACTCCTTCACCTCGCACTGGAACGACGACGGCCAGGTGCAGTGGCTGCGGGACGCCGGCATCGAGCTGGTGCGCGGCCACGGCCGGCTGGCGGGCGTGCGGACCGTCACCGTGGAGGCCGAGGACGGCACCGAACGGGTGCTCACCGCCCGGCACGCCGTCGCCGTGTGCACCGGCAGCCGTCCCGTGCTGCCCACGGGCGTGCCGGGGCTGGCGGAGGCCCACCCGTGGACCAACCGGGAGGCGACCGCCGCTCCGGCCGTGCCCGGGCGGCTGGCGGTGGTCGGCGGCGGCGTGGTCGGGGTGGAGCTCGCGACCGCCTGGCGGGCGCTCGGCTCCGAGGTGGTGCTGCTGGTGCGCGGCGACCACCTGCTGCCGCGGATGGAACCGTTCGCGGGCGAGCTGGTCGCGGAGGGCCTGCGCGAGGCCGGGGTGGACCTCCGGTTCGGGACGGAGGCCACCGCGCTGGAGCGGGCGGACGGCGCCGGGCCGGTGGTCCTGACGCTCGGTGGCGGCGAGCGGCTGACCGTGGACGAGGTGCTGTACGCGACCGGACGGGCCCCGCGCACCGCCGACGTCGGGTTGGAGCAGGTCGGGCTGAAGCCGGGCGGCTGGCTGGAGGTGGACGACAGCTGCACCGTGCTCGGCGTCGACGGCGAGTGGCTGTACGCCGCCGGGGACGTCAACCACCGGGCGCTGCTCACCCACCAGGGCAAGTACCAGGCCCGGATCACGGGCGCGGCGATCGTGGCCCGCGCCCAGGGGCGTGCGCTGGACACCTCCCGCTGGGGCGCGCACGCCGCGTCGGCCGACAGCGCGGGCGCGCCGCAGGTCGTGTTCACCCATCCGGAGGTCGCCGCCGTCGGACTGACCCTGGCGGCGGCCGAAGGGGCCGGTCTGCGGGTCAAGGCCGTCGACCACGACTTCGGCGCCGTCGCCGGGGCCTCGCTGTACGGCGACCACTACCGCGGCCGGGCCCGGGTGGTCTTCGACCTGGACCGCGAGGTGCTGGTCGGCGCCTGCCTGGTCGGCCCCGGGGTCGCCGAACTGCTGCACTCGGCGACCGTCGCCGTGGTCGGCGAGGTGCCGATCGACCGGCTCTGGCACGCCGTGCCCTCCTACCCGACGATCAGCGAGGTGTGGCTGCGGCTGCTGGAGGGCTGCCGGGGGTGAGCCGGGCGGGTGAGCCGGACGCACGGGTGAGCCGGACGCACGGGCCTTCCTGGTGAGCGGGCCTTCCGGGTGATCGGGCGCGGCGAGATGTGGCCACCGGTGGACGGCGGGACACTGGGCGCCGGGGGCCGTCCCGGGGGGCCGTACTCGTCACCAGGTGGTGTGGGGCATGACCGAAGTGCTGTTGGCCGTCGGAACCGAGAAGGGCCTCTTTCTCGGCCGCAGCCGCGACCGGCTGGACTGGGAGTTCAGCGGGCCGCACTTCCGGATGAACGCGATCTACTCCGTCTCCATCGACCGCCGCGACGGCCGCACCCGGTTGCTGGTCGGCGCCGACAGCAGCCACTGGGGGCCTTCCGTCTGGCGCTCCGACGACCTCGGCGCCACCTGGTACGAGCCGCCGCGGCCGGCGATCCGCTTCCCCGAAGCCACCGGCGCCTCGCTCACCAGGGTCTGGCAGCTCCAGCCGGCCGGCCCGGAGGCCCCCGGCGTCGTCTACGCGGGCACCGAGCCCGCCGCGCTGTTCCGCTCCGAGGACGGCGGCGAGACCTTCCGCCTGGTCGAGTCGCTCTGGAACCACCCGCACCGGACCGACTGGGGCGCCGGCTACGGCGGCCAGGGCCTGCACACCGTCGTCACCGACCCCCGCGACCCGCAGCGGCTGCTGGTCGCCGTCTCCACCGGCGGCGTCTACCGCAGCAAGGACGGCGGCGACAGCTGGGAGCCCGCCAACACCGGTCTGCGCGCCGAGTTCCTCCCGGAGGAGGGCCAGTACCCCGAGTTCGGCCAGTGCGTGCACAAGATCGCCCCCGACCCCGTCGACCCCGACCGGCTGTACCTGCAGAACCACGGCGGTGTCTACCGCAGCGACGACTGGGGCGCGAGCTGGCGCTCCGTCGCCGACGGACTGCCCGCCGCGTTCGGCTTCGCCGTCGCCGCCCACCCGCGCCGGGGCGACACCGCCTACCTGTTCCCGCTCGGCGGCGCGGACGACCGCATCCCGCCCGACCGCCGTTGCCGGGTCTTCCGCACCACCGACGGCGGCACCAGCTGGCAGCCGCTCGCCGACGGCCTGCCCGGCGAGGACCACTACGGCATCGTGCTGCGCGACGCGCTGCGCACCGACGACGCCGAACCGGCCGGGATCTACTTCGGCAACCGGACCGGCGACGTCTACGGCAGCCACGACGAGGGCGAGAGCTGGTCGTTGCTGACTTCCCACCTGCCGGACGTGCTCTGCGTCCGCGCCGCGGTGGTGGCCTGACAATTCGGTTGCCCCCGGGAGCGCTCTCGTCGACCATGACAGCGGACGAACGACCGTACGAATGGGGCTTGGTGTGACCGAGACGGATTTGATGATCGGGCGTAACGGCGAGGGCGTACCGGTGGTGCGCTACCTCCCGGGCGAGCGGGAGGGCCGGCCCTGGGCCGACCTGCTGGAGGTGGTGGACGAGACCGGCGGCATCGACCCGGTGGAGTTCGTGCGCACCGAGATGGCCGGGTGGGTGGTCTCCGGGACGCCCGAATTCGGCCTCGCCCTGCTGGAGCACGGCGCCACCGTGCTCCGGCACGCCCACGCCATGCGGCGCGACCTGGTCGCCGACCCGCCGCCCGCCGACTGGACCGGGGCCCCGCTGCACGGCGGCCTGCGGGCCGTGCCCTGCGACCGCGCGCCCGAGGACCTGTTCGAGGCCTGGCGGGCCGCGTTCGCCCCGGGGCACCCGGACCACTTCGCGGGCGACGACCGGCAGGCGCTGGCGGAACGGATCGCCCCGCTGCTCGCCGGCGAGGTCATCGGGCCGGTGCTGCCGTCCAGCCTGCTCGCCGTGGACGCGCAGGACCGGGTGGTGGCCGGGATCGTCCTCACCGACCGCGGCGGCCTGCCGTGGATCGCCGACGTCTTCCGGCACCCGGAGCTCGGCTACCGGGGCCTCGGCGCGGACCTGCTGCGCCGCGCCCTCGCCGACGCCGCCGAACGCGGGCTCGTCGAGGTGCAGTTGGCCGTCACCGACGGCAACCCGGCCCGCCGGCTCTACGAGTCCCTGGGCTTCGAGCTGCTGAGCACCGCGCTGACCGTGATCGTGCCGGAGAAGGGCTGACGGCCACCGGGCCCTGTCCGGCCGGTCTCGGGGGATCGGCCCGCGATCGGCCGGACAGGGCCTACGGCCGGGCCAGCTCCAGGACGGCTATCCCGGCCAACACGGTGAGGCTGGCGCTCAGCCGCAGACGGCCGAGCCGCTCGCGGAACACCACGGTGGCGATCAGGGCGGCGATCACGATGCTCGTCTCGCGCAGCGCCGCGATCGTCGCCAAGTCCCCCCGGGACTGCGCCCACACCACCAGGCCGTAGGCCGTCAGCGAGAGCACGCCTCCCGCGATCCCCACCGGCACCACCTTGCCGACCCCGGTCAGCAGCGAACGGCCGCGCCGGGCCCAGGCGATCAGCGCGAGCGTCGGCCCCTGCAACAGGAACAGCCAGGCCACATAACCGCCGACCGTCCCGGCGTGCCGGACGCCGCTGCCGTCCAGCACCGTGTAGACGGCGATCATCACGCCCGTCCCGGCGGCGGCCCCGAGCGCGGGCAGTTGCGCCCGCCCCGGGACGCCCTTGGCGAAGGCCAGCCCGATCAGGCCGCAGGAGATCACCACCACGCCCAGCAGCTCGCCCGCGCCCGGGTGCTGACCGAGCACGGTGGCCGACAGCAGGGCCACCAGCAGCGGCGCCGAGCCGCGCGCGATCGGGTACATCTGCCCGAAGTCGCCCAGCTGGTAGGCGCGTAGCAGCAGGACCGTCGACGTCGTCTGGACGGCGACCGAGGCCAGCAGGTACGGCCAGGACGAGGCCGCCGGCAGCGGGTTGAGCAGCACCAGGACGAGCGCGCACGCGGTGTAGGTCAGGTTGATCAGCGCGAAGCCGACCAGCTTGTCCGCGATCCGGTGGGCCAGGCCGTTCCAGACAGCGTGCAGCACGGCCGCGGCGAGCACGGCCACCGGCACGGCCGGCACGATCTCGGACATGGCGAAGCTCCCCTCCGACGGCCTTCCGGCGATCCGGCACGGCCTGGAACCGAATTCCACGCTACCCTAGCGCCATGGAAGGACATTCCGACATGACGCCCCTGGAGTCCCAGCTCGCCGCGCGGATCCGGGCCCGGCTCGGCGACCTGCGCGGCGCCGAGGCGCGGGTGGCCGAGGTGGTGCTCGACCGGGGCGCCGGCCTGGTGCACCTGAGCGTCAGCGACGTCGCCGCACTGGCCGGCACCGCCCCCTCCTCCGTGGTCCGGGCCTGCCAGCGGCTCGGCTTCCGCGGCTACCAGGAGCTGAAGATCGCCGCCGCCCGGCACTCCCCCGCCACGGCCCCGGCCCCCGCCGACGACGCGCGCGACCCGGCCGCCCGGGCCCTCGCCGACACCCTGCGGGCCGCCCGCGCGGCCCTGGACGGGATCACCGCCACGCTCACCGCCGACGACCTGCGGGCGGCCGCCGAGGTGCTGGCCGGCGCCGGCCAGGTGGTACTGGTCGGCTCCGGACTGTCCGGCGCGGTGGTACTCGACCTCGCCTACCGGCTGCGCGCGCTCGGCCTGCGCGTCGACGCCCCCGCCGACCCGCTCACCGCCCAGCTGGCCGCCGCCCAGCTCCCGCCCGGCGGCGTCTGCTTCGCGGTCAGCCACGGCGGCGCCACCCCGCTGGTGATCGACGCCGCGCGCCGGGCCCGGGCGGCCGGGGCGGCCGTGGTCGCGCTCACCAGCTACGCCCGCTCACCGCTCACCGAGACGGCCACCCACACCCTGGTCGCGGGCGGGCAGGACCTGGTCTTCGGCCTGGAGACCACGGCCAGCCGGCTCGCCCACCTGGCCGCCGTCGACGCGCTGGCCCAGACCCTGCTGGCGCTGCGCGGGCGACCCGCCGAACAGGCCCTCGGCCTCTCGGCGGACATCACCGCGGACCACACGTACTGACCGCGGCGGGCGTCCGGCGGCGACGGCAGCCCGGAGCCGTCGGAGGCGCTGTGTAGGCTCGCGGGCATGGCGAGGGTGACACGGGACGATGTGGCGCGGGTGGCGGGGACGTCCACGGCGGTCGTGAGTTATGTGATCAACGACGGGCCGCGGCCGGTGGCGCCCGCGACCCGGGCGCGGGTGCTCGCGGCGGTCGAGGAGCTCGGCTACCGCCCCAACCGGGTCGCCCAGGCGATGGCACGGCGGCGGACCAACCTGCTCGGCATGGTCGTGCCGGACGCCCGCCAGCCGTTCTTCGCCGGGCTCGCGCACGCCGTCGAGCAGGCCGCCGCCGACCACGGCCGGCTCCTGCTGATCGGCAACTCCGACTACGTGGACGAGCGCGAGGCGCACTACATCCGCGCGTTCCTCGGCATGCAGGTCGACGGGCTGATCCTGGTCACCCAGGACCCGGCCACCCCCGGGCTCACCGGCTTCGACGTGGGTGACGGCACCTCGGTCGTGCTGCTGCACCACCGGGCGGAGACCGCCGACGGCGTCGCGGTGGTGGCGGACGACGAGGGCGGCGCCCGCGAGGTGGTCCGGCACCTGCTCGGGCACGGCCACGCCGAGGTGCACTGCTTCGGCGGCACCCTCGCGCTCAGCCCGCACGACCCGGTCACCGGGCGGACGGCCGGCTGGGCCGCCGCGCTGGCCGAGGCCGGGCTGGCGACCGAGGGGCGGCTGGTGCCGGCGCCGTTCGACCGCGTCCGGGCGCACGCCGAGGCGCTCGCCCTGCTGGCCCGGCCCGACCGGCCGTCCGCCGTGTTCTGCACGACCGACGACCAGGCGATCGGCCTGCTGCGGGCCGCCGACGACCTGGGCATCCGGGTGCCGGAGCAGCTCGCGGTGGCCGGTTTCGACGACATCGCCGAGGCGGTGATCGCCGGCCCGGCGCTGACCACCGTCGCGACCGCGCAGGACGAGATGGCCCGCGCCGCGGTGGACCTGGTCCTCGGCGGGGCCGAGCGGCGCTCCACCGGCGCGCGGACCTTCCCGGCCCGGCTGGTGCTGCGACGCACCTGCGGGTGCCCGGCGCCGGAGCGGGCGACCGCGGGCGCAGCCGCGATCTGACTCCGCGTCACGCGCGCTCCGGTTCGGTCGAGGCGCTGCCGGGCCGCCCACCACCGCGCGGGCGCACCGGTCAGCGGAGTTCGTCCGCGAGGAGGTCCATCAGCAGGTTGTCGTGCCAGGTGCCGTCCGGGCCGCGCTCGTACTGGCGCATGGTGCCGACGGAGCGGAAGCCGACCTTCGCGTAGCAGCGGATCGCGGCCGTGTTGTCGGCCGCCGGATCGATGATCAGCCGGTGGTAGTGGTGGTGGTCGACGAGGTGGCGGGCCAGCGTGCGGACGGCGTCGGCGCCGAGGCCGACGCCGTGGACCTCCGGGTCGAGGTAGATGTCGATGCCGGCGTGCCGGTACTCGTCGTCGTTGTTGGCGTACCACTGGATGGCGCCGACGATCTTCCCGCCCACCTCGACGGCGAGGGTCTCGGTGTCGGGCTCCTCCAGGTCGCTGGCGACGGCGTCGGCGAGGTCGTCACCGCCCCGCCAACGGGCGAACACCTCGGGCGTGCCGCGGATGGCCGCGAGCGCCGGGATGTCGTCGGTGTCGGCGGTGCGGAGGGTCACCAGGGTGCCGTGCAGAATCGTCCCCATATGGGGCATGTTGGCACGGAAACAGGCATCCGGCGAGCTGTTTTCCGGTATTCCCCGCGATCGACCGCACCCCCTCCGAGCAGCGACGATGCTCCACCGCGAAGCACTCGCCGAGAGCGGGCCCCGGGGCGGGGCCAAGGCCCGCCCGCGGCCGGGGCTCAGGCCTCCGGTTCACCCAGCGGGCCGAGCCACACGGCCGTGACCCCGCTGACGTAGCGGGCGCCGCAGTGGTCGTCGGGGACGACGAGCTGCGGGCCGGCGGCGTCCAGCGGGGCGCCGTCCATGCTGGTGGCCAGCAGGATCCGCTGGCCGCCGAAGTCGGGGTCGATCTCGGCCCAGGAGACGACGGCCCGGTGGCCGTCCGCGCCGCTGACCGACAGCAGGAAGCGCAGCCGCTGCTTGCGGCCGGAGAAGTCGATCCGGGGCCGGGCCGCGCACAGCACGTCCCAGAGCGCGGGCCCCTCGTAGTCGTGCCGCTGCTCGCCCTCGGCCAGGCAGTCGAAGCTGACGTCGACGCGGTGCGCGGGGAGGGCGCGCAGCTGGTCGACCGACAGCTCGGCGGGCCGGTCGAAGTGGCCGTGCAACCGGACGGTGGGGCTCGACGGGGTCATGGCGCTCCCTCCTCCCGGGCCGCGCCGCCGCGACCCGGGAGGGGGTTACCCGAGGGAGGGCCCGGGCATTCGCAGCTGCGGCACCGAAAGGATGATTTCAGCGGTATCTGCGATGGGTGAAGCCGCTTACCGCCAGCAGCTGCGATGGCACGGGCGGGCATGTCCGAGGAGACGGCTCGACGCGCCCCGCACCGGCGGAAGCCGATCGAAGCCGGCGGAAACCGCTGGAAGCAGCACCGCAATCGGGTGGACGACTGGTTCCGCACACCCGCCGAGGGGCCCACGCTGGATGATCCGACAAGAAGAATCACTGCCGCATGACTTGCATTTACGATGCCCAAGAGCACCTGAACCTTGCACTTGCGAGGCACAGCCGGGCGCGGCACGCAAGGGCGAGAGCGAGATGAGCGAGAGCGAGATGAGCGAGAGATGATCGTCGGCGACCTGCTGCACCTCGACGACCTGGACATCCGCCTGGCCTGGGGCACCCCGGACCTGCTCGACCGCCCGGTCACCGGGCTCAGCTCCACCGACCTCCAGGACCCGGCCCGCTACCTCCAGCCCGGCGAACTCGTCCTCACCGGCCTGGTCTGGTGGCGGCCCGCCGACGCCTCCGGCGCGCTGCGCTTCGCCACCGCCCTGCGCAGCGCGGGCGTGGCGGCGCTGCTGGCCGGCGAGGGCACCCACGGCAGCGTCCCGGACAGCCTCGCCGACGCCTGTCGCACCCACGGCATCCCGCTGCTGACGGTGCCCGCCGGAGTCAGCTTCCGCGCCGTCACCGACCGCGTCTACCTGCGGCTCTGGGGGGACCTGCGGGTCGGCGCCCAGGACACCGCGGCAATCCCGGAGACCGTCCGGCACGAGCTGCTCGACCTGCTGCACGCGGACGCCGGGGCCGGCGAGGTGCTGGCCCACGCGGTCGGCCGGCTCGGGGTCCCGGACTGCTCGATCACCACCGCCGGCGGCCGGGCCGTCACCGCCACCGTCGGACCCGCCGCCGCCACCGCCGCACCTACCACCGCCGCATCCGTCCCGCCCGCCGGGCGCGGCGACACCGGGCTGCCCGTCGGGCCCCAGGACGGCTCGCCGTTCGACGGCTGGCGGCTGCGCCCGCACCTGCGCTCGGCGGCGGCCGAACCGGTGCTCCAGTCCCTGGCCGAACTGCTCGCCCCGCTCGCCGCCCGTGCCCACGCCGACGCGAGCGCGCGGCGCCGGGCCGCCGGGCGGCTACTGGACGCGCTCGCCGGGGAGGCCGGGCTCACCGAGCCGCTCGCCGCCTGCGGGCTGGGCGGGGCCGAGTCGCTGGTGGCGGTCACCGCGCGGATCGACGGCGGCCGGGCGGGCGAGGCGGGTGCCGCGCCGGGCGACGGCCCGCCCGCCGCCTGGGCGGCGCACGCACTGGCCGAGGCACTGCACTCGCTCGGCGCGCCGTACGCCGCCGGGACCGACCGCGACGGGCGGTCCGCCGCGCTGGTCGCCGCGCCGGTCGAGCAGGTCGCCGAACGGCTGCGCCGGGCCCGGCCCGCGCTGCAGAGCCGGCTGACCGGCCGGCGCACCCTGCGGGTCGGCGTCGGCCCGGCCGCCCCGCCCGCCCCCGCCGCACTGCGGGCGGCGCTGGTGCAGGCCCGCTACGTCCTGGAGGGCTCGGCCGGCCCGGTCGGCAGCGCCGCCGAACTGGACTCGCTGGACGGACTGCTGCGCGGCATCCCGCCGGAGGTGACGGCCGCCTTCCACGTCCGGCTGCTGGCCCCGCTGGCCGCCCACGACCGGGAGAACAGCGTCTCGCTGCTGGGCACCCTGGCGGTCTTCCTGGACCACGACGGCTCGTGGGCGCGGACGGCCGAGGCGCTGTGCATCCACGTCAACACCGTGCACTACCGGATCCGCCGGATCGAGGAGCTGACCGGCCGCAGCCTGGCCAGGCTGCGGGACCGGCTCGACCTGCGGACCGCCCTGCTCTGCGCCCCGCAGCCGGCCCGGGCTCCGGCTCCGGCTCCGGCTCGGTAGATCGCCGAACGGGAGCGGCAGTTGCTGCTGCGGGGAGCGGCGCGGGGGGACTGACTGAGGGGCTCGGGGCCGGGATTCAGGGCTTCAGGGTGTGTCGTCGAGGCGCAGCCGGGCACTGACCTCGCCGAGGCTTTCGGCGAGCACGGCCAGCTGCTCGCGGGTGAGCACGTCGATCAGCAGCTCGCGGACCAGGGCGACGTGCCCGGGTGCGGCCTGCCGCAGCGACTCCCGCCCCTGGTCGGTGAGTTCGGCGATGACGCCGCGCACGTCGCTGGGACAGGAGCGGCGGGCGACCAGGCCCATCCGCTCCAGCTGGGTGACCTGGTAGGTGAGGCCGCTCTTGGAGGTGACCAGCTTGTCGGCGAGTTCGGTCATCCGCAGCGCGTGGGCCGGGGCCGCGGACAGGTGCACCAGGATCTCGTACTGCTGGTGCGAGAGGCCGGAGTCCTCCTTGAGCTGGCGCTCCAGTCGGCGGTTGAGCAGGTTGCTCGCGACGACGAAGCCCCGCCAGGCAGCCATCTCGTCCTGGTCCAGCCAGCGGGGTTCGTTCAGTGTGGACATGTGGTGAAGTCTACTCCTGTTGTTCAAATTCGAACGAAGGTGTACGGTCAGCGAGTAGAGGTTCAAATTTGAACTACTCTTCTGAGCCACCCGTTCCGTTCGAACCAGGAGGAGGACGCCATGAGCACCGCGGCCCCCGAGCGTATGCCCGCCCTGTACCTCTCGCACGGCGCGCCGCCGCTCGCCGACGACCCGGTCTGGCCCGGCGAACTGGCCGCCTGGTCCGCCGACCTGCCCCGGCCCAAGGCCGTCCTGATGGTCTCCGCCCACTGGGAGGAGGCACCGCTCGCCCTCGGCGCCGTCACCACCGTGCCGCTGGTGTACGACTTCTGGGGCTTCCCCGAGCACTACTACCAGGTCCAGTACGCCGCTCCCGGCGCACCGGCGCTCGCCGACCGCGTCCGCAAGCTGCTGCGCGCCCCCGGCACGCCCGTCCAGGACATCCCCGACCGCGGCCTCGACCACGGCGCGTACGTCCCGCTGGTGGAGATGTTCCCGGAGGCCGACATCCCCGTCCTCCAGATCTCCATGCCCACGCTCGACCCGCAGCGACTGCTGGAGATCGGCCGCCGGCTCGCCCCGCTGCGCGACGAGGGCGTGCTGATCGTCGGCAGCGGCTTCTTCACCCACAACCTGCGGGCGCTCAGCAACGACGGCCGGATCAGCTCGGTGATGGCCGAGTTCGACGACTGGGGCCGGCGCGCCCTGGACGCCCATGACCTGGACGCGCTGCTCGACTTCGAGCGCAAGGCCCCCGCCGGGCGGCTCGCCCACCCGCGCACCGAGCACTTCGCCCCGCTCTTCGTCACCCTCGGCGCCGGTGAGGCCGACCTCGGCAGCCAGCGCAGCGTCATCGACGGGTTCTGGATGGGGCTCGCCAAGCGGTCGATCCAGCTGGGCTGACCGGGCTCGCCGTAACCGAGAGTCACAGCGCGCAGCAGGTGAAGCGCTCGCCGATGTGCTCGGGCTGCTCGGCCTCGTCGACCAGGGCGACCGCGTAGTCCGGCACCGAGATCCGGCTGCGCCCGGCAGCATCCGTGAGCAGCTGCTCCAGGCCCGTCCGGTAGCGGCCGGTCCGCTCCCCCGGGCCGATCTCGGCGGCCGGGCTGAGCACCGTCCAGCGGACGTCGGAGACCGCCCGGTAGTAGTCCAGCGCCGCGCCGTGCGCGTGCATGATCTCCAGCACCGGCTCCGGCAGTCCCGGCGCGTCCCAGACCCGCACCCCTGGCGCGGTCTCCAGGCTGCCCGCGCCACCGACCGCGATCAGCCGGGGTGCGGCGTCGCCGAGCGAGCGCAGGCCCTCCACCAGCGACCGCGCGGCCGGCTCGATCAGCGCCAGGTGGCCCGGGCCGTCGCCGCCGCCGACCGCGCTCACCAGGACGTCCTGGCCGGCCGCCACCCGGGCCACCTGGGCCCGATCCAGGACGTCCGCGCGTTCGACGAAGGCCGCCTCACCCCGGTAGTGGTCCGGGTCGCGGACCACCGCGGTGACTTCGTGCCCGCGCGCGGCCGTCTCCGCGACGGCGGCGCTGCCGATGGTGCCGTTGGCGCCGATCACGGCGATCCTGGCCATGGGGTACCTGCCTGTCTCTCGGGTGGTGGGGTCGGGGAAAATCGCCGCGACGTGGCATCAGCCAGGTTCGATTATCGGACGGTTCCACTGCGACGGCCCGAGACATCGGCCTGTCGTGTGACGGGTGCACCGGGCGGGGCGAAACGAACGGCCGCCGGGTCCTCGTGGACTCGGCGGCCGTTCGTTCAGGCGGTGGCCCAGGCGGTGGCCCGAACGTTGGCTCAGGCGTTGGCTCAGGCGTTGCCGGTGGCGATGCGCTCGGCCTGGCTGCGCTCGACGCACAGCTCGTTGCCCTCGGGGTCGCCCAGGGTGACCCAGCCCTTGCCGTCCGGGGTGCGGTGGTCGCCGAGCACCGTCGCGCCCAGCGCGACCAGGCGCTCCACCTCCTCGTCCCGGCTGCGGTCCTGCGGCTGGAGGTCGAGGTGGACCCGGTTCTTCACCGACTTGCCGTCGGGCACCCGGATGAACAGCAGCGAGGCGCCGGCGGACTGCACCACCGCCTCCTCGTCACCCGGGTTGTCGTCCTCGGCCAGGGTGCCGTCCAGCGCCTGGGCCCAGAACTGCGCGAGGCCGTACGGGTCGGCGCAGTCGATCGTCACGTGTCGTACCAGAGATCCCATCCGGCTACTCTGACCTGCCGTGTTCGGTTCCGTCCAGCCTTTTCCTGGAGTGCCGGTGACCGTCCGACGGGAACTCCGGCGGCAAGGCCGTCAGCACCTCCTGGAAGGCGTAGCCGCTCTTCTCCGCGACCCGGCAGGAGGCCGGGTTGTCCACCTGGTGCAGCAGGTCGATCCGGACCAGGCCATCGTCGGCGAGCACGTCGAAGGCCCAGGCGGTGAGCGCCACCACCGCGCGCGGGGCCACCCCCCGGCCGCGGGCGGCGGCCGCCGTCCAGTAGCCCACCTCGGCCGCCTCCCCGCCCGGGGTGCCGCGCTTGAGCGCGACGTTGCCGAGCAGTTCGCCCGTGCCGGGCTCCAGCACCGCGAAGCTGTACCGGCGGCCCTCCGCCCGGCCCCGGTACTGCAACCCGAGCCAGTGCGCGGCCTCCTCGGCGTTCCCCACCGGGACGCGGGTGAAGCGGCGCAGCGTCTCGTCCCGGTACGCCGCTATCAGGGCCGGTGCGTCCGCGTCCTCGAAGGGGCGCAGCAGCAGGCCCTCGGCCCTCGGGTGCGCGGTGGCGGGGGCGGTCACCGCAGTCCCCCGGCCTCGTGGAGGGTGCCCGGGTCGTCGGTCGCTCATGGTGCTTCTCCCCGTGGGTGTGTGGCCGTTCGCTGCGATCTTCCCAGCAGGAGGCCGGCCGGCCCACCGCATCGGCCACCCGTCTGTTCGCGACGGGCTCAGCAGACGGAATCCGCCCCTTCCGCCCGACTTTCACCCTCCTTCCGCCCTTCCGCAGGTGACACCCCCGATCGGGGGTGTCCGGCGGGCGGCCGGGAGAGGACAGTGGGCGCATGCAGATTCCACTCTCCGTGATGGACTTCCTCGACCGGGCCGAGCTGGTCTACGGCGACCGGGTCGGCATCGTCGACGAGCCGGTGCAGCCGGCCGAATCCTGGGGCGAGCTGAGCTACCGCCGGGTCGCCGAACTGGCCCGGGCGCAGGCGGCCGGGCTGGACCGGCTGGGCGTCGGGCCGGGCGAGCGGGTCGCCGTCGTGTCGCACAACTCGGCCCGGCTGCTGACCTCCCTGTTCGGGGTGAGCGGGCACGGGCGGGTGCTGGTCCCGGTGAACTTCCGGCTGAAGGCCGAGGAGGTGGCGTACATCGTCGAGCAGAGCGGCGCGTCCGTCCTGCTGGTCGACCCCGAACTCGCCGACGCGCTGGACGGGGTGGCGGCCAAGCACAAGTTCGTGCTCGGCGCGGACAGCGACGCGCTGCTGCACGACTTCGACAACTCCCCCCGGCGGTACGAAATCGCCGAGAACGACACCGCCACGATCAACTACACCAGCGGAACCACCGCCCGCCCCAAGGGCGTTCAGCTCACCCACCGCAACATCTGGCTGAACGCGGTACTGATGGGCCTGCACTACGGCGTCGGCGACCGGGACGTCTACCTGCACACCCTGCCGATGTTCCACGCCAACGGCTGGGGCCTGCCGTTCGCCCTCACCGGGCTCGGCGCCCGGCACATCGTGCTGCGCAAGGTGGACGGCGCGGAGATCCTGCGCCGGGTCGAGCGGCACGGGGTGACCTTCCTCAGCGGCGCGCCCGCCGTGGTCCAGATGGTGCTGGACGCGGCCGCCGAGTGGGACGGCCCGGTGCCGGGCCGGGACCGGGTGCGGATCGTGGTGGCCGGCGCGCCGCCGCCGACCTCGGTGGTGCAGCAGGTCGAGTCCGAGCTGGGCTGGGAGTTCATGCAGCTCTACGGCCTGACCGAGACCTCCCCGGCGGTCACGGTCAACCGCTCGCGCGCCGAGTGGGACGCCCTGCCCGCCGCCGAACGGGCCGAGAAGCTGGTGCAGGCGGGCGCCCCGGCGCTCGGCACCCGGCTGCGGGTCGACGCCTCCGGCGAGGTCCTGGTGCGCTCCAACACCGTGCTGGACGGCTACTGGCAGCAGCCCGCGGCCACCGCCGACGCCCTGCGGGACGGCTGGTTCCACACCGGCGACGGCGGCGTCCTCGGCCAGGACGGCCAACTGACCATCTCGGACCGGAAGAAGGACGTCATCATCAGCGGCGGGGAGAACGTCTCCTCGATCGAGGTGGAGGACTGCCTGTACGGCCACCCGGCGGTCGCCGAGGCCGCGGTGATCGGAGTGCCGCACGAGAAGTGGGGCGAGACCGTCAAGGCGCTGGTGGTCCTCCGAGAGGGCCAGGAGGCCGTCACCGAGGCCGAGTTGATCGCGCACTGCAAGCAGCGGCTGGCCGGCTACAAGTCGCCCACCTCGGTGGAGTTCCGGGCGGCCCTGCCGCGGACCGCCACCGGGAAGCTACAGAAGTTCCGGCTGCGCGAGCCGTACTGGACGGGGCGGGATCGGCAGGTCGGCTGAGGCCCGCCACCGGCCGACCGGGCGCGCTCACCGGCCGACCAGGCCGGACTCGCGCGCCGCCAGGGCGAGTTCGGTGCGGTTGCGAACACCGAGCTTGTGCATCGCGGACTTCAGGTAGCCCGTCACGGTGTTGCAGGTGAGGCCCAGCCGGGCGGCGATCTCCGGGTTGGTCCGGCCGGTCGCCGCCCAGCGCAGCACCTCGTGCTCGCGCGGGGTCAACGGCCGTACGGGGGCGGCCCGTCGGGGCGGCGCGGAGCGCCAGGCGGCCGCCCCGGCCAGGGCCCGGGTCGCGGTCGCGGCCAGTTCGCCGACGGCGGCGATCCGCACGTCCCCGAACGGGACGACGGCGCGCAGCGACGCGTACACCATGCCGTACACGGTGTCGCCGTGCAGCAGCGGCACGGTGAGCATCGCGTACAGGTCCTCGGCGCTGACGGCGGCGTCGTGGTCGTGCGAGATCGTGGTGGCGGCACGGTAGTCGGGCACCCAACTGGGCGCCCGCTCGGCCAGTGCCCGCCCGCCCAGGCCGGTGCCGGTCGGGACGGCCCGGTCGTGCAGCAGGTCGGCCCGGGTGCCGGCCCAGTGGCGCAGCACCATGCCCGCGTCGCTCCCCCGGGGCCCGGACGGCGGCTGCGGCACGCCGACCAGTCCGACGTCGGCCCCGCACTCGGCCACCACCCGCCGCGCGAGGTCGCCGAGCACGGCGTCCCGCACCAACTCGGCGGCGCGGGCGGCGAGCCCGGGATCGTCCGGGTGCGCCGGGGTGGTGAGGGTGTCCGCGGCCCCGGGGCCCGTCTTCGCCCTTGTCATCGCGAGATTGTCACACGCGGCACGGCCGCTGGCGAGAGTGCTGACGTGGGTGTTCCCCGCGTCTTCGACGGAGTGGCGGGCGCGGCGGCCGGGCCGGGCGTAGGGTGCGGCCGTGGCTTACCGGCGGGTAACGCGCCGGACCCGGAAGGAGGGAACCCGATGACGGACCCGAACACCCCGACGACGCCCGCGGCGGACGTCCTGACCGCGCTGCTGGACGACCTGCGGGCCGAGAGCGCGGCGCTGGACGCCCTGGTGGCCGGGCTGGACCCGGCCGGCTGGGCGCGCCCGACGCCCGCCGAGGGCTGGACGATCGCGCACCAGATCGCCCACCTCGCCTGGACCGACGACTGGACGGCGCTGGCCGCGCGCGACGCGGACGGCTTCGCCGCCGCGCGCGACGAGCGCTTCGGCACGCTGCCGGCCGTCGGCGCCGACCCGGTGGACGAGGGCGCGGCGAGCGGTGCGGCCGCCGCGCCCGCGGACCTGCTCGCCCGCTGGCGCGCCGGCCGGGAGGAGGTGTCGGCCGCACTGGCCGCCACCCCGACCGGCACCCGGCTGCCGTGGTTCGGCCCGCCGATGAAGCCCGCCTCGATGGCCACCGCCCGGCTGATGGAGACCTGGGCGCATGGCCAGGACGTCGCCGACGCGCTCGGCGCCGCCCGCGAGCCCACCGCCCGGCTGCGGCACATCGCCCACCTGGGGCTGCGCACCCTCGGCTTCGCGTTCACCCTGCACGGGCTGCCCGCCCCCGACTCGCCCGTCCGGCTCGAACTGACCGCGCCCGACGGCGGCCTGTGGACCTTCGGGCCGGACGGCGCCACGGACCGGGTGACGGGCCCGGCCCTGGACTTCTGCCTCCTGGTGACCCAGCGCCGCCACCGCGACGACCTCGCCCTCACCGCCATCGGCCCCACCGCGACCGCCTGGCTCCCCATCGCCCAGGTCTTCGCCGGCGCCCCGGGCAAGGGGCGGACGCCCTCCTGAGCTGACCGGGTCGCCATTACTGACATTGGCGCTTCAGGGTGATGGCGGCGGGAGGTCGAGGGAGAGGCCGGTCCCGGCGAGGAATCCGTCGAGGATGTCGGGGCGGT